>JAGKWZ010000505.1 GCA_021151605.1 Verrucomicrobiaceae bacterium | reverse complement strand
CGACAGCGCCGAACTGGCCCAGGGCACCGATCCTGCGGATGGCAACAGCACCATCAACCCGGAGAAGTACATCGTTAGGCACTTGTGGTTCTCTGATCAAAAAGACAAGTGGGAATGTTGGAAGAAACTGACAGACCCAGATATGCCAAAATGGGGCATTTATCGGGATACTTTGATCAATGGACTCAAGATCTATGACGCTGTGCTTACCGAATCAATCTCAAGGGATACGATCAGTCTCATCCCCTACGCCGAGCCCACAGTGTGGCCCATCTTTTATTTTTGGAATGTGAATACACTTTCGGGTGTGGGTAACGGGACAGCCTTTCGCTACGGCAATTCAAACAACGACGGCGAGGAATAAGAGTGGCGCACTCGGGGATTGCGCACAAAACTCGTGACAATGACGCCGTTGGAGAATGACTACAAAGTACGATATGATTTGGTGCGCGAGCGAGCGCCGGCGAACACTCAGCTTCCCTACGTCCGGGTCACGCTTGGAACGCTGGAGCAGACTTTGGCAAATGGGTCATTTGAGAGCAATGAGATCAAGCTCGTCTATCCGCCCGAGCCCAACTATAACGACCGGTATTTTCTTGTGGCTCAGGTAGAGGCGAACGTGCATCGCCTCACATTCAGTGGGGATAAGTACCTGGAACTTAAGAGTGACAACGGTCAGGTGACCTACAAGGCCCCACACTGGTTTGACCGCAACCAAGACGACACGGCGGACATCGAGCCGTTCTCGCTGGTGGAGAGCAGCGCCGCCAAGCCTGAGCGCAACCGCCCTGTGGCCTTCGTGGCCGGGACGAAACCGAAGATCAGCGGCAAGTTCCGAGCACGCGGCTTTCCCCTTTCCGGATACTGCATGTATGTGCGCGCCACGATCAATGGCAGCCTGCATCTGCCGCAGACAAGCTGTCAATACACCTCCGACGACTACCTGACTCTGCATCCAACAGAGACAGAGGAGGCTCTGCCGGATGAGATCGCCTTCTTCAATGCCCAGGGGGACAACGCCTTCGAGATGATCGAGTGGGAATTCAAACCTGTCTCCGGCAATCATCAGTGGAAGCCCATATGCACGACCAAGCATACGGTCTATGTGGTGAAGGCGGACCCGATCTCGACGGCCAACACACTGCGCTGTGAGACGCTCTTCAACATCGGCTGCCGAACGGCCAATGGGATGATTACAGCAACCAATGATAGCGTCCTAGCTCTGACGATCTATTCCGAGTTCAGAGACCGCAGTGTCGCCAGGGTGCAGAGAAGCTCGGGGAATCTGCGCAGTGAGAGTATGAAGTATTGGGGCAACGCGAATGGAGGTTCAGACAGCACATCCGGCGTTTTGTCCTCGGGTGATGGGCAATGCGGAGCCTGGGCTCACTTAATGATTGATGTACTGAGAACTCAAGGAACCGATGCCACACTAATCAAGGTGGAACCCAAATCAGCAACACAGCTTGAAGTTTTGGCGGCAGCTCAAGCGCATCTATCATCAGCGACAGGTGTTGCGCGGGAAATTAAACAATTCCATGTGAAAAACTGGAACCTTACGGACTCATTCTCGCCAATAGATCTCGACGGCATAAGTGCCCAAGGAAACCAGAATCCACGATCATTGTTTGTTGATCATGCGCTAGTGGAGAAAGCTGGGCTAGTTTACGATCCTTCGTATGGAAGCCCATATTATACTTCGAGGTCAGCTTGGGAAGATGCTGCCATCGAAGGCTTTGGTGAACACATCCGCATCATCACCATATTTAACCCTGCGGGCGTGCGCAAAAACTGGGTGTGGAAAACAAACACTACCGGTGTTGAGGAAGCCATTTACACACCTGTCAACTATCCATGAATAAGATTCTAAGCACGGCCACCATTCTCGCTTTAAGCCTTATCACCGCATATGCTGAAATCGTCACAGTGCATTCTTACTCAGTTTCGGATTCAACACACCTTGTACTCGAATGGCAGAAGGCCGCTGATGGTGGAGAATATTCACTTCATCTGGATCGACTTGGTGTAGGCAAAATTAAATTGTGGAGTCAATTGGGCACATATTCGAGTCCGGTTGAAGTTCTGCCTCTTGCTCCAGATCCATCCTGTGGCATTGCCGCAGTCTGGCTAGATCAAAACCGTGCCACTATCCTTATCAAAGCCGGCGCAGCGGCTGCTATGATTGTTAGGATTGAAGATCCGTACTCAATAGCTAAGAATGTGCTTGTAACTCCTGCGGATGGAGTATTCACCGGGTCGGGAATCACGGCTGAGACACAGGTGAAATTCACTTCAGCCGACACTTTCGATATGATTCCTGGGAATGGACCTCCTAAGAAAATAAGAATCAGCGCAGATGGAAAGCTGATGTCGGGAGGAGAAGCACTCTCGAAAGACCAGATCATCCCCATACCCCCCCAAAAAACTGAAGCCACGGTAAACGAGTCGTCTTCTGCGCTGATGAAAAGTGGCGCAGAATCGTCGAAATCTGCTACAATAAGAGCAAAGGCACCTAACCAGACACGTGTTCGTCCATTCCTTTGGCTTACTGCCGCAGGATTGGTTGTCGCAGCCGTGGCCTTGTGCCGCAGCAGGCGTACGTGACCAAGCTGAAGCATACTCCATCTCCTATGAAGACATTCCTGTGTGCATTTGCTATGCTCTTGCTGAGCGCGGCAGCTTGGGAGGACGACCTGGACATTATCGTGGCGAAAGATGCTGCCCCCGAGGCTCGCGGTGAAGCCTACCAAAGGCTCACCCAGGCAGAATTCCCAGTGATCGACAAGAAGCTAGCGGCGCAGTTTAGCTCGGTGTTGCTGCAGGCTGGGGCCGGGCCGTCCACCAAAGAACCAAGGAAAGAGGCACGTCTGTAGGACTGGGGATCAATCCCAATAGCCCCGAAGCGGATGGCGATGGCGTCAACGACAGCGCCGAACTGGCCCAGGGCACCGATCCTGCGGATGGCAACAGCACCATCAACCCGGAGAAGTACATCGTTAGGCACTTGTGGTTCTCTGATCA
>JAGKWZ010000239.1 GCA_021151605.1 Verrucomicrobiaceae bacterium | reverse complement strand
AACCATCGCCGCTCCAGCTCCAGCCACGGCCAGCACAGAGACTTCGGAGAGCGACATCAATGGCGATCCAGCCTTAGGCGCAGAACCACCCAAACGCTGGCGCTGCGCCTGGCAGCCAGCGATTCAAACCCACTGGCAGCTCCCAAATCGAACCATCAGCCTGCCGCTCGCGGATGTGCCCGTGGATCTCTTCACTCGCCGCCTGTGGACCCAGCGCGTGTTTCCGCTGAACCAACTCTCCGCCCGCGAAGGCAGCCTGCGCTCCGTCATCGCCTACACGCCGGATCATGGTGCGCTGGTGAATGGCGCGAGTCTCCTCCAGCTCGATCCTGGACTCACCGTCACACGCGCAGGGCAGCCAGTCGCTACCGAGAGTGCCGAACTCGGCCTGCTGAAAAAAGGCGACAAGCTGGAGATCCTCCAAGTGCTCGCCGAGACCCAGGGCGAGCGCATCGCCAGCAGCCTCGGCAATGCGCTGCATCCCGCCACGGCCTATGACCCGCAGCGCATCACCACCCGGCGTCGCTTCGCCCGCATCGCCGTCGAACTCGAAGAGCGTGGGAAAAAGGAAGTGCCCGTGCTGCGCATCGACTTCGAGAAGCCGCAGATCCGCTCCATCTCCATGTCCGAGGTGAAGCAGGAACTCGCCTCGCGCGACGAAGAAGGCCTGAAGGGCGTGCGCTTCGGCCTCAATGACCGCAGCGGCTTCAGCGAGCTGCCGCACCAGGTCACCTTCCCGCTGCTCACCCGCGCCTTTGATGAAGCCAATGCCGATGTGGACATGCAGTGGAGCGAGTTCACCACGCAGGATGATTTTAAACGCCAGACACTGGGTTATGGCGAGCCCTTCGAGATCGGCGGAGCCAACCGGCTGCAACTCACCATCACCAAGGAAACCATCCCCACCTCCCGCATCTTCTGGGTCATCGTGGCAGGCCTGCTGGCCGTCTGGGTAGCCTGGGTGAATGGCGGTTCGTTCTGGTGGATGGCGTTGCAATTCGGTGTGGCTTTCCTCACCTGCAATCGTGTGCTCTTCGGTCAGGCCGTGCTGGTGAATCCACCCTTCAATCCCGAAGTCGTCAGCACCGGCATGGCCGCGCTCTTGGCGGCCCCCATTCTGCTCGGCCTCGGCATGTTTCTGCTCAAAGGCTTGCTACCAGGCCGCATCGAGCAGCGCCTCCAGCGCTTCGAGCTGCGCATGACCTATCGCTGGCTCGGCATCGCGGCCTTCGGCCTCCTCATGGCCCGTGTGTTCCTGCTCGGCGGCCTGGGAGCGAAGGAGGCCGTGTCACTCGGCGGTCTTCGAGTGGCCTTGTCGGTCTTCTTTGTTCCCGCCTACCTCGTTCTCTTCGCCCAGGCCTGCCAGCTCATGTGGGGAGAAAAGGAACTCGCTGGCGGCCTGCGCCCACGTGTGGTCACGCGCTTCACCTTGATCACGCTCTGGCTCTTTGGCTGCCAGTCCATCACCGCCCTCATTACCAGTGATCTCGGCATGTTCCTCTACTTCGTGCCCATGGCGCTTGTGCTCGCGGTCGTCGGCCTTTGCGCTCTGTGGGAAGGCATCGTGCGCAGCCTGCGTGTGAGCAAAGAAGAACTCAAGAGCGACAAGCCCTGGCTCGCCAGCCTGGGCGGCTTCGGGCTCGTCATGCCCCTGCTCCTGATGATCCTCGTCTTCACCGCGCCCAAAGCCCTCATCAGCACCTGGCCCGGCCTGCTGGATGAAATGGCCAGCGATGAAGAACTCGTCACCGACAGCACGCTCCTGCGCGTGCTGAACTTCGCCGATGAAGATTACCTCATCAATCTCGGCACTGACACCGCCGAGCGCATCGCTCAAGACCACGCCATCATGGCCAACTACGCCCACCGTGGCCTGTTTGGTGAAGGCTACCTCCAAGTGGACGTTCTTGCCGCCAAAGCCGTCACCGCGCTCAATGACAACGTCTCCGCCGTCTTCATCTTCGCCCAGTTCGGCGTCGTGGGAGCACTCGCGGTGCTCGTGGCCTACATCGCCATCGTCCTCGGAGCCTTGGGAGCCCGTGAGCGCATCAATTCCCTCACCGGCTGGCTCGCGCTCATGGCTGGCATGTCCTTCGCGCTCGTCAGTCTCTACATGATGGCCGCGAACTACGGCCTGCTGCCCTTCACCGGCCGGAACATGTACCTCCTCGGCCTCAACAGTTGGAGTCCCCTGAGCGGAACGCATTCCGAACCGTCGCCGAATACCCCGTACCGCCCAAAGTCCGCCAGACACGCTTTCTTAGTTTGCTCATAACGCACCGCTCGTTCCGCTCAGAGGACTGAGCGGGCCACTCACAAGCCTCCCGTCCCAATGTCAGACACCGCCCCGCTCCAGCTTTCCTGCCGCTTCTGCCGCCCCCTGGTGGAAGGCTGTCCCAGTGTGTTTGAGATCACCCTCACCTCCATCGTGCCAGAGCCGGTGAAGGACATCGTCCTCGAATTCCGCTGCGCAGGTCTTCGGGGCGGCATGGCGGAGCGCAGCCTCACGAAGCCGTTGAGTCCCTTTGAGGAGTTCACCCTGGACATGGACATCGAGCCCGAGCGGAAAGGCACGCCGTCCATGACCGTCCACCTCCACGCCAGCACCTCACGCGGACGTTTCACTGCGCATGGCGGCGTGCGGCCCGGCGGCCAGGCAGGCATCAGCATCCTGGAGCGCCCGGCGGACATGCAGAGCCTCACCGTCCAGATTCAGGAAAAAGCCTTCTTCGGCAGTGTCTTCGCCGAAGGCGGGATCGACATCGGCAAGGTGAAGACCCTGAACGACTTCCTCCAGCTCCACCTGCCCGTGCCCATGGAGCCCGTGACGCTGAGTTGGGATGGTTTTCCCGTGGTCCGCAGCCTGAAGCCCGACGGCATCTTCGCTGGGCGCTTCCGATTGATCGAGCAGATCGGCCAGGGCGGCATGGGGGTCGTCTGGCTGGCGGAGGACACCCGGCTGAAGGGCCGCCAAGTCGCTCTCAAGTTCCTGCCCGAGACCGTCTGCCATGATCCCGATGCCATCGACGACCTGAAGCGCGAACTCCTCCTCAGCCAGGAACTCACCCACGAAAACATCGTCCGCATCCACGACCTGATCGAGGCGGAGGGCACCGTGGCCATCAGCATGGAGTACATCCGTGGGAAGAACCTCAGCGCCCTGCGCCGGGAGCAGCCCAGCCGGGTCTTCAGCACCACGCAGCTCCTGCCCTGGGTCAAACAGCTCTGCACCGCGCTCGACTACGCGCATGGGAAAGGCATCATCCATCACGACCTGAAGCCGTTGAACCTCATGGTCACCGAGGCCGGTGTGCTGAAAGTGTGCGACTTCGGCCTCGCCGGAAGCATGGCCGAGAGCCGTAGCAGGCACAGCCGCCCCGGCCACACCAGCGGCACCACGCCCTACATGAGCCCGCAGCACCTGCTGCTCGGCAGCCGCACTGTATCGGATGACTTGTATGCCCTCGGTGCCACCCTCTACGAACTGCTCACCAGCAAAGCACCGTTTTATGCGGGCAGCATCGAGACACAGATTGAGCGCACCATGCCTCCGAGCATGGAGGAGCGCCGCGCCATCCTGCGCATCACCGGGGCCGAGCCTGTGCCGCTCATATGGGAGGCGGTCATTCAGAGCTGCCTAGACAAAAAGAGCGAAAACCGGCCCGCCAGAGCCGGAGACCTCCTCAGCCAGCTCAGCGCCCCTCAAAGTGGTCCGCTCAGTCCCCTGAGCGGGGCGGGGCAGGCCAAAACGCCGCCGATGACCACGCCAGCCGACCGCAGTCCGCGCGACACATCAGGGACTTCGCCCGAATCCCCTCCGCCCGTTCCACTCAGGGGACTGAGCGGGCCACATTCTGCCGAAAATCCACTCGATACCGGCACCGTAGGCAAGCAACACGAAGTCACACTCCCCGGCGGGGTGAAGCTCGCCTTATGCTTCTGCCCGTCCGGCAGCTTCACCATGGGCAGCCCGGCTTCCGAGGAAGGCCGCAGTGATGACGAAGAGCAGGTAAACGTCACCCTCACGCAACCATTCTGGTTGGCGCGCACCGCATTAACACAGGCACAGTGGTCCGCGCTCACGAAGAGAGCGAGCTTTTGGCGGATTGAGGCGGGGAAGTATCCAAGCCGGTTCAAGGGAGAGTCTTTGCCGGTGGAGAACATTAGCGCCAAGGATGCTGATGAATTCATAGAGAGGCTCAACGAGCATCTTCCATTCCGAGGCTGGCGTTGGGAGCTTCCTACTGAAGCACAGTGGGAGTATGCATGCCGTGCAGGTTCACCCGGAGAATGGGGCTGGATCAAAAACAACCAAATGGGAACCTTGGACGAATTGGGCTGGTATGGTGGTAAGGCATGCAACGGGACTCATCAGGTAGGAACCAAGAAACCAAATGTTTGGGGGTTGTATGACATGCACGGAAATGTTTGGGAGTGGTGCCGCGATCGCTGGGATGGCAGCGCGAAAATACCAGGCGGCAAAGATCCAATTGGCACAACTGGCGATGGTCGCGTCAATCGCGGTGGGTCTTGGCGCAGCAATGGTCCATCTACCTGCCGCGCGGCCTACAGGTACGGCAACTCCCCCAATGACCGTGGCGACAACTTGGGATTTCGCCCCGCATTAATTCCCAATTTGCAAATTGCTTGAAGCCACCGCCCGGAACTCCCGCCCGCGCCTCTCTTTCCCTCTCACCTCTCACTCGTCTCCACGCATGACCTCTATCCCACTCCCCCAAATCCACCAACGCCCGCTGCTCACCTGGGTCGCCACCAGTGCGGTGCTGCTGGGCCTCATCGCCGCCGCGCTCTTTGTGGCGGGGGCCAACATTCAGGACCAGGGCACGAATTATTACGTCCCGGAGGGCTATCGGCGGAATGTCTCCACCATGGCGAAGGTACATGCCATCCGGCATGACAAGACGGCCCCGGCCGACCCGCGCCAGATCCTGCCGCCCTGGGGACGTCTGCTGTTCGACAAAGAGAGCGCGAATCCTCGGCAGGAGAAGTTCCACGAGGAGAGCAAGCGTCTCCAGGCTGACCTGCGTGACTTCAATGAGACGGGCGGCGGCTTCTTTGAGGTGCGGCTGGATGGGAAGATCTACATCACGAACCAGTTCCACAACTTTGCCCTGCCTTATCCGAAGCGCCCGACCTGGCGGGGAAGCTTCTCGCTGGCAGGTGAAAAGCTGCCCTCACTGGTCAGCGAGGATCTTTATCTCGGCTTTTCCGCCATGGATGAGGACGGCGCGCCGACTGCCCAAGATTATCGTGTGCTGAACCTCAACACCTGGACCCAGCCGGGAAAAAATCAGAGCCATCACCGCGCCCGAGCCTTTGAACTCTACGGCGATGAATCCCCGCTCGCCCGGCTGATGCTGCATGGCGAACAGGTGGTGCTGCAGCTCACCGACACGGCTCAATGCCAGATCAAACTCAATGGCGAGGTCATCAACCGCACGGGTTCCGATGCCGTGAAGAAGTTTCTCGCCCGCAGCGCCGACATGAAGGACGTGAAACTGCCGAACAACTCCGCGCCGCTGCGTGATGGCGACCGCCTGCGCATCCTGCATCTGCGCACGGGTCGTGAGATCGCCCTGCGCTACGGACGCTACGCGGGCGGCATGGTGAGCCGCCGCTGGCTGGAGGACGGACGCGAGGTGAACCTCGTCGATCCCGAACTCGCCGCCGAGTTGCCTTACTTCCAGCAGCTCCAGGACGCATTGAACCGCTTCGTGCAGGAGCATCCGAAGCCCGACCAGATCGGCCAGCCGAACATCCGCCTCAGTATTGATCGCGGTCTGCACAGCAGCGTGAACCGCATCTTCCTCGACACGGTGCGAGGCTTTGACACGCGCCGCTCATCGGTGCGGAACATCCAGCTCGAACCCGCCTCCATCTGCATCATCAACGCGCTGAATGGAGACGTGCTCGCCATGCCGTCCTATCCTGCACCGGCGGACATCGCCGAGATGCGTCAGCGCGCCCAGGCTGGCACCATGCCCGGAGTCACCGAGGCCAAACTACGCCGCCTCGGACTGAATCAAAACCTCACGCTCATCCCCATCGGCTCCACCACCAAGCCGCTGTTTGCCAGCGCCGTTTGGGACACGCATCCCGAGCTGAGCAAACTCGTCATCGACGAACCCGCCGGAGGCCGCGAAACCCTGCTCGGCTACAAGCTCGCCGCGCCGTATGGCACGGTGGGACCTCGCCGCGTGGACTCCAACGGCTTCCTGCGCATGTCGTCGAATGATTACACCCTGCATCTCGGTCTTCTGATGCTGGCAAAGGATGTGCGGATCGGTGCCAACGGCTCGCCCATTTTTCCAGCAACCAAGGCCGACCTCACCAGCTATTTCCGGGGTGACACCATCCCTGGCGGTCTGGACAGGCCTGAGGTCACCGCCTTTCCCAAGCTGGCCGAATGCTACGATGTCGGCCTGACACAGAACATGGCCGCTGGCTCCATCGAGCAATGGGAGGCCGGAGTGCTCGCGCCGATGCTGAAGCAGATCGGCGTGGAGGATGACATCCTGAAACCGCTGCCAGCCAAGACGAAAAAAGAAGGCGAGGAGGAAGACCCCAAAGCGGTCATGCAGTCTCTCGTCCATAACAGCTTCTCCAGCGTGCTGCCCGAGCGTGCGAATCTGCAGCTCGATGCCGTGAGCAGCGTGCGCGGCAAATACACCTCCATGTTGCTCGGCTCCGGCACGAACTACTGGAGCAACCTCAAGCTCGCCGAAGCCTACGCCCGCCTCGGTACGGGGCGCAAAGTGCAGGCCCGCCTCACCGTCGATGCGAAGAAGGAAACCCAGCTCGAAGACTTTTCCGAACTGCCCCTGACCGACGAAACACTCGCCAAAGTCCACGCTGGGATGCAGCAGTGCGCCGAAGGTGTCGAAGGTAGCACCGCCGAACGCATCAGCGACTCCATCCGTGCCGCGCGAACCAAGTTCGCCGCCAAAGGGCTCACCCTTTTCGCCCTCGCCAAAACCGGCACCGCCACTCGCCGCGCACCGGTGAAGAAAGGAAACGTCATCCTCGAAGACAAACGCGAGTGCGCCGCCTTCTGCCTCTACCTCGAACTACGTGACAAGAGCGGCAAACCCGTCGCCGCCCTCAGCACCGCCACCTACCTCCAAGACCGCGCCGCAACGAAAGGCGGCACCAGCCCCAAGAACTCCGCCGTCGCCGTCCAGCTCACCGAGGACTTCCTCCCCGAACTCGTGGCCTGGCTGGAAAGCCAGCCGGGGGTGAAGAAGGCGTTGGGAAGGTAATCGTTTCAGTTCGCCTGTAATGAAGGCACGAAAATTCGATATTCATATTCACACTCCATTGTGTTATGAAAACCTGTACTCACTTTTTTACTTCTTTAGCCCTGCCACTCACGCTTGGCTGTATCCCAGCGTTTACCAAGCTCAGCGCCCAGGAGCGTGACTTTGTAGTACCTAAGGGGCAAAAACCCTTGGAATGGATATGCGAAGTCGAGACGAAGCAGGGGGCGCTCCCAGAGGAAATCATGCGGTATTACCATGCGCATCAGGCAGATTTTGCGATCAAGCCGAAATCCTCCGATTGGATGGCTGCTTTGGGGCTTTTTCGCTTGGCTGAGTACGCCCTGCGGGCGGATGACGAAGCTTATGAGCCCCTGCTGAAGGAGGCGGAGAGCTTTGCTGAGGTGGCTGCTAAAAAAGTGGAACCGTGGCAGCGCCCGATGGTGACTGACGCACACGAGCGCGTTGTTCTCTACTTGTGCTTTTTGGCACGTTACGAGGAGGCGGCGGCGGTTATTGAACGCGCCAGGGAACGCAGCAAGGACTCACCCTCGACTTTTGCCGAGCAGATACTCGCGCGGAGTATCGGAGACTACACGGAAGTGCTTCGCCTTGAGCAGGAATCCCTGAACAAGTTGGAAAAAATGCAGAGCCAAGTGGGCATCAATCCCAGCGAGGTTCTATCAGCTCTTCTGCCAAGTCTCGCCAAGGCTCAGGCCGAGGCTGGCGAGCTGGAGGCGGCCAAAGCGAGTCTGAGCAAGCTGGATGCACTGAGCGACCAAAACGAAAAGGCGCAGAGAAAGATGACCCAATACATGCCCGCAGGTATCTACAGAGACAGCGCGGTGATGTTTCGAAGGTATGCCCAGGCAGGCGAACATTCATCCATCGCATCGGTGCTGATGCTCACAAAGGAGCCAGAGGAGGCTCTCAAACATCTGGACATGGCGGAAGATTATGATTCGAAAGCGCTGGCTTTGGCCGAGGCGATTTCGAAGCAGAAAGGACAGGGACCGACGCAAAATATCGTCAACTTTACCAGACTCATCCTGAACCCGCCGCCCGAGCATCGGGACGCAGGTTCAAACAGAAAAGCTGCGAAAGGCAGGTGCCTGCTGCTGCTTGGCCAAGGTGCTGAGGCAGAGCAGGAGTATCGAGATTGTTTAAAGCTGCTGGCTTTGAAGATTCCGCAGCACCGGGATGTTATTGAAGCTCGCCGCGGGCTGGCCTGGGCCTTGTTATCTCAAGGGAAAACCAACGAGGCTGCCGAAGAAGCGCTGAAACTTTATACGTCGCAGATGCAGGGCGTGTCAGATCTGCTCAATCATGCAGGCGAACGCCAGCGCATGGCGTATCTCCAGCAGGCCGACCCTTTTTCGCTTCTCGCTGACACTGGCCGGACGAACGAACTGGCATCCGCAGTGTTAAGAATGAAAGGGTTGGTGCTGGATTCGATCCTGGAAGAAAAGAAATTCGCCCAAGCCTCGGGCGATGGCGAAGCTCAAGCGCTGCTGAACCAACTCAGGATCGCTCGGCAGAAATTTGGCGATGCTTTGCTGGAGGCATCCCCCCTGCTTGATTCATTGAGGGAGGAAGTATCCAGCGCCGAATTCAAGCTCGCGACACTCGTTAAAAGCCAATGTTCCACAAGGGCGGCTCTGGCGGTGAGTCAGGAACAGGTTCAACAATGTTTGGGGGCGCAAGATGCACTGCTTGATTTTATCCGCTACAGGCACCTGGTTAAGCCAGGAGTGTGGGAGTCTCATTATGGTGCCGTGGTGACTCGTAGCGGTCAGCCTCCACGTTGGATAGACCTGGGTGCTGCCGAAATAGTCGATCAGGCCATCGGTCAGTTGTTGGGACAGATGAAAGGAACGGCAGCGGTTGCGAATGACGAGGTGTTCTACCAACAACTACGCCAGCTTTTTGATCGTATCCTGGCTCCACTCATTCCTCAGCTTGGCGCTGCGAAGCGATTGCTCATCAGTCCAGATGGAAACCTCTCCACCTTGTCATTTGCAGTGCTCCTGGCGCCTGACGGATGCTTTGCTGCGGAAAAATGGGAGCTGAGCTACCTCTCTTCCGCCAGAGATTTGCTCAGAGATGTGCAGCCGCCAAGCAGCCCCTCCAGCATGACCATCATTGCTGATCCTGATTATGATTCTGCTGGCAATAGGTCTCCTGGAAAAGCTGGCAGTGTTCGGTCGACCTTTCTAGCCTTTGATCGGCACTCATTGCCGCGTCTGGAGCCACTTCCTGGAACCCAGTCCGAGCTGAAGAGACTCCAAGAGTTCGCACTTACACAGCAAATTCAGGTGACAGCCATCAGCGGAACAGCGGCTCTCGATTCAGCACTTATTGGGCAGGCCACCAGCCCTACTTATCTCCATCTTGCCACGCACGGCCTGATTTTGCCTCCCACCAAAGCCATTCGTGGTTTGGCGGACTCATTCTTGGGCAATCTGAGAACGATGACACCTGCGGCACCTCCCGCCATGCCTGGCATGCCTGCCATGGGAAAACCCAATCAATCACTGCTTCCAGGCCTCGCAGATGATCCCCTTCAGCGTGCTCTGCTGGCGTTTTCCGGAGCCAACACCACCTTTGCAAGATGGAAGTCTGGCGAGATCCCGCCAACCTCCACCGATGGCGTACTCACGGCCGCCGAAGTCGCCACGATGGATCTGAGCAATACATGGCTGGCCGTTCTTTCTGCCTGCGAAACAGCGGCAGGCGAGGCAATGTGCGGGGAAGGGGTGATGGGGATGCGGCGTGGGTTCTTCCTCGCAGGTGTCGATCATCTCGTGATGACTTTCTGGCCCATCGCTGACGAGGAAACCGTGCAGGTCATGGCAGACTTCTACAAAGCCATCGGAGACAAAGTGCATCCCGCTACTGCGCTGCATCGCGTGCAGCGGGATGCGCTGGTGAAATGGCGGAAAGAGAAAGGCCTGCAAACCGCTGTCTTCCTCGCCGGACCTTTTGCGCTAAGCACCACCGGAAAACTGCCGCCGAACTGACTTTCGATGATGGCTGTAACGTTGCGGCTCAAATCCGTTAGTTCCTGCTGCAGACTCATCTCGGTCATGAAACTCCCATTGCTATTCCTGACGCTTCTCTTACTCCCCACCGCCTATTCCGTGGCGGCAGAATGGTGCGCAATGGCTACCTCCTGGGCGCGCGCAGGTGTTCCAGTTCGAGGCCAAACGCTGCGGACTTGATCCCTCTCATCACTCCTGGCAGTCTGTGGACGCCGAAACCGGAACACGCCTTGCTCCTTGTCTTTAATTCCAAAAAAGACCACCCGCCATGCCCACCTGTGAACTCTGCCGCTCTGAAATTCCCGCCAACGTGGACCGTTGTCCCACCTGTGCGGCTCCGATTTCTCCCCAGCCAGCTACCTCCGCTCCCATGCCCGACACGCCCCCTTCCTCCGGTCCAGATTTAAGCAAAATCGGCTTCGGTGCCCTGGGCAACGTCGAGGTAAATCACGATGCCTCCCAGCACATCGACCAAAAGACTTGGCATGGAATGCACCCACTGCTGGTCATCGCCCTAGTTTGCGTGATCTTCGTTGGGATCATCTTGGTTATCTTAGTCGTGAGTCCTCCTGGGCGCATGGCCGGGCCAATCGATCCCTCGCCAAAGCCGATAACATTGACCGACGATGAAACGAAGCCGCAGGTCAAAGAGGCAGTGAACCCTAGTGGCGAGGCTAAAACGCATAAGTCTCCTCCAAAGCTACCTACCACCATCCCGTCCCCAGCACCAAAATTCGGGGTCACGCCAGCTCCGCCCAAGGACTTTCACATCACCTTCGACCGCGCGGACCGAGTCTATTAT
>JAGKWZ010000238.1 GCA_021151605.1 Verrucomicrobiaceae bacterium | reverse complement strand
GATGGTCATCCCATCCATTCCCGGCGCTCCCTTGTTGCGCCTGACTCTCTGCCAGGCGCTCTGCATGTTCGTGGGGTCGAGCACCTGCTCGAGCCACGTCTCTGTCTCTGCTGGAGCCTCGCCATGCCTCCCGCCACTCTGAGTTGAGTCTATCCCTAGCCGCTCGGCATCGTCGGGTAATCTCCCCAGTGTAGGGTCGCTCGGCTCCTGTTTGGTTCGGTCCTTCATCGGCTCAAGTCCTCCGGCTATTTTGACGTGCGTCTGCACTCCGGCTCGTTTCCCGACTACTACGACCTCTGCTGACTTCTGCACCGCTCTCACGGCGCAGACCTCCCCAGGTAAGAACGCAGTCCTCCCCCGCACAGCCGCCTCATTTACCTTTGCGACTAAACCACACGGCTTCGCTGTGTTTGGCCAGCTCGCCTCATCGCCCCCTCGCGCCTTGACTTCGGCTGGTATTTTCATGAGTATGTTTTCGTCATGTTGGTTTTCATACAGGGGACTTCAACCCCATCAGGACTACGCCCATGCTGGGCACACCAAAACGGATGCAGGCAACGGCTCGAAGGCGATCTGACGTGTCAGCAACGTCTTGCGCTCGCCGTCGCCTGATCCGAAGCGTTAGTCGCCGCTACCTCTAACCTAATTCACCATGACAAAGGTTCCCGAAATGCCTGCTGAGGCGTGCCCAAAGTGCGGCTCTGCTAGTCGGGTCCGCTCGAAGCTTCTGGCCACAGATTTGCTGTTTCCGAAGCCCGCCCGCTTCGGAGACATTTGCACGTGGTCGTTTCCTTGTTGTCCTTATGAGGTCCATGATCAGGTGGCATTCAGTTCATCGCCCTTCGTGGTAGCAGAACAGTTTGTCTCTGCATTATTCTGTGATCATTGCCATTTGGGTTTCATTCCAGATACATTCATCGCCGAACTTGGAATTGGCCCTATTCGATGGCCAGACGACGGAAAAATCGCATGAATCCGCTCTGCCTAACAAAGCGCGGCCGCCAACCCCTGAGGCGGTTCTACTCCGGCGGTCATGTGGATGTCGCGAACGGCGGCACCCGCTACGCCTACACCACGGATCAGCTCGGCAGCATCCGCGAGGTGATGGAATTCGACGGCACCAGCGGCAATCCCACCAACGCCACTCTTGCCGCCCGCTACGATTATGATTTGTGGGGCAAACGCACCGTGCTCGATGGCGGCACGGCTGCCGAATCTCAGGTCGTGCACGGCTACACTGGGCATGTACGGCACGCGTGGAGCGGTCTCTGGCTCGCGCCGTACCGCATCTACAACAGCAGTCTTGGCAGATGGATCAGCCGTGATCCCATCGCCGAAGATGGCGGGATCAAATTGTATGGGTATGTGGGGAACATGCCAGGCTACTTCTTTGATCCTAATGGAGAGTTTGGAGTTCCCGGCATGATTATCTGCACAATTGGTGGCGCAATTATCGGAGGAGTTGGCGCCCCGATCATTGGCAAGCCATAATTTAAACTAATTTGTAAAATGAAAAAGCTCATTCCATTGGTTCACTCAGCCATTCTCTTTTTTGCTTTAATTGGCATGGCATATCTTCCCTATATATTTGCTATGATGAAGCCTGATGCCCCAATGGCGAAGCTGTTGACATCTTTTCGCGCTTTTGTGGGGAAGGATTGGTATTCAGTGTGGATATTAATTATTATACCCGTCTGGTGCTTTATGTGTTGGATAACAACTCGAACGGTTGATTTTTGGGGGCCGCATGAACAGAAAAATGGGAATAAGAAAAACTGAAAGCGGCACCTGGCCGCAGAAGTTGGGCAGCACTGCCAGCCTTGGGGCGAACGGGGTCAGGGTGCAACTGATTGACAAATGTTTCTGACTCAATGACGCTTTTAAGCGTCAACCAACTGCATCTTCACGCCATGACCTATACCCCGTCGGCAAGGAATGAAAGCCGACCATTGTTGGCCCGATGGGAATGGCCTTGTATTCGCAGCGTTCGGACTAAAGCGGCTTCACCATCACTTCGCTGACTGTCCAGTCGTCCTTGTGAGTGCCCAGTCCCAGGTGGCCGGGTTCGATAGGCCATTTGGGCAGTTCGATCTTGTCCAGCTCGCCCGTCCATTGGTAGAGGGGTTGGCCGTCGAGCATCGATTCGATGCGGGCTTTGTCTGCCTCGCGCCGGACGATGATGACCAGCTTGTGCGGATTGCTGTCCTTGATCTGGCGCCCTTGCAGCACGCCGACCTGATTGGGCATCCTGTTGTCTTTGACCTGATAGATGCCCGTGCGGTGTCCTGCGGGAGGATACCCGTCCAAAGCGAAGCCGGTCATCCGATCCCCGACCGGGAGCAGTACGGTGATGCCTTCCTTTGCCTCCGACTGGCGGATGGTGAAGCGCACGGCGTAGCTGGTGAGATCTGCGAGATTGAGCGGGAAGGAAGTCGCGGCGAAAAACTTGTCCGGGCTGCGCAATTGTCCGCCCTCCAGCCGCCAGCCGGACCTGGGGTCGGGCTGGAATGCGGCCAGCAGGTCGGTCTCCCCCTTGAGCGCCGTGGAGGGTGATTTGATGGAGGGAGGTACTGGCTGCGGTGCTGCAGGGACCACGGGCGGCACCATCTTTGTTGAGGCCACGATGGGGGCCGCTGATGCGGTAAACGGTTCGTCCGTCTCATAGGTCATGTTGCCGAAGAGGGCCATCAACTCGGCAAGCGGCATGTCGAACAGCCCGCCCTCGGTCTTGTAGCCAGTGGCGAGCCCAGGTCTGCCGTTCGGCTTGAAGTCATTTCCCCACGGATTGAAGCAGTGAACGATGCGCTTGGCCGCGTCATAGCCGAACAGGGCGAAGGTATGCGAGTCCGGCCATCCTGGCGGCTTGACGAAGGTCGCATTCTTGCCCGCATCTCGACGGGTGTGCAGCAGGACGAGCTTCTTCTCACTCATCAGCCGGACGAGCAGCGTGTGCAGTTCCTCGCGCTTGCTGACCTGCTCATCGGTTTCAAAGCCAAAGCTGAACCCCTGCGTGTTGTGACCCGTGAGAATCCGCAGAGTCGGGGCCTACAGCCCGCCGTTGAGGAACTCGGAATACAAGCACTCGTCAGCAGCGAGGCTTCCGGGCTCATTGCTTGTCGTTGTCTCCTGCTTTCTTTCGCCCCAGGCCTTTTCGAAGACATTGAGCCACACACCGACGTTGCGGTTGACGGCGGCTCCGAAGAGCAGTTCACCCTCGGTGAGCGGTGCCACGGTGACGACCTCCCCATTGCCATAGCTGACGCGGATGTCACCGCTCGCAAGCGTCTCGAACATGGATTTGAACTGCTCGGTCCGGTGGTTCACCAGCAGCCCGATGTTGGCCAGCAGGAAACAGTCGCCGAGCTGGCCCTGGTGGAAGGTCTCGAGGTTGGGGTCACCTGTGGTGAACAGCTTGCGGGTCAGCTTCCCAAGCCTGTTCACGCCCGCGTCCACCTCGCTGATGAAGGCAGCGTCCTCGGTCACCGCCAGCACGTCCTCCTTGGCCATGGAGAACGACTTCCCCGTTCCAGCGGGGATGTATTTCTGCTTGTAAAGAGTGACGGCGATGGCGGCCTCCAATCCTTTCACGGAGGCATCTTTGATCGTGGCCACGATCTCGCGGCGCTCAAGCGTATTGCTAGCATCCGCATCCCACCGGCCCCAGCAGGTCTTGATGCGGGCTGACAAATGGGAGGCTCCTTGCACAAAGGCCGCGCTGCCCAGCCACACCATGATGAAAAAGAAGGGTTTCATGACGGGGCCGACGCTGGAGACGCGGTCTGGATGCGTCAAGCGTGAAAGCACGCCGTGTCAGCATCAAATACACCCGCCATTTTCGCGCTCACGGTCCAACGCTCAAGGCCTGCGGGGCGACCTTGCCTGACAGGGTGAGCTGCTGCTAGGTGTCGGTGGAGTAGTGTGCGGGGCGGCCAGTTGGGCAGCAGGAACCAGCCGCCGCTTTAGCCCCTTCCTTATCATGAAACAAAAGTTGGCAATCATCTTTCTGGCCCTCGTCTGCCTATTCCTAGCGGTGAACCTCTACCTTTATCAACGTGCTAGCTACCTCAAGCATGAATCCTATCAACATAAGGGAAGAAGGCACGCGATCGAAGACGCAGAAAGATACCGTGATCGTTGATAATCATGAATTACCAGGGCAAAAAAGCTCACGCATGGACGATTTCCGTGATTTTGGAGTAACGCCGCAGGAGCAGCGGATGGGTCAAGCCATGCTCCGCCTTTTTAGAATACGAATTCGCAATCACTTCGGCAGCCTGGCGTTTGAGCGCCTCCTTGTTCACACGAGCAAAGAGCTGGGGGCCGATCAGTAGTAGCGTCAGAGCATCCAGTGCCGCATTGGCATCCCCAACGATAGCGTGAGCCACCGCGTCACAGGAGAACTCGTCCAGCCTGGAGAGCGGCTTGTAATGCTGCGTGATGAGGGAACGAAGCGTTCCAGTGTGTCCCAGGGCATGGTGCGCCAGTTCGTGAGCCAGAACGAAGTACAATGCCCCGGCATTGCCCGTGGCCATGGCCCCATACACAATGTCATCCACCAGAACCACGTAACTCTTTGAGCCATGCTTGATGGCAAAGGCGTTCTGCTGATTGTCCTCGACGATGAAGATTTCCGGTTCGGCAATCCCCAGGCGTTGAGCTATGGCCGTCGAAGCCGAATAGATTTCCGGGAACTGATCAGCGCTTACCTTCAGAGCGGAACCCATCAGTCTCGCCTTGGTCTTCTTCAGCCGTCCATAATAGAGAAGCGCAGCGATCAGCCACCCAATGAGAGCAAATCCCATCGTTCCAAGCAGAGTGCCGATGATCACCAAAGGCCCGAGGATGAGCAGCAAGCTCCAGCCGATGAACGAGTGGAAACCTGTACCTTTGGCAACATGACTCTTAATATCTATTATGGAATTCATTGATAATAGCAATAAACCTATTAATGCGAGCGGCTTGGCGCAAGATTGGCTTTGATGATTTTCGCAAAAAACTGCCCGAAAATGAAGATAAGGATACCTGGGATATAGCAGCCCTGGCCGTACGCCAGCACAGTGATCATCACTCTCGCCCTGGTATGAAAACTGTGCGTCGGCGAAGTTCGCGGATGCCTCCGGGCTGGTCTTGGACTAAAAAAGGGCATCCATGCACGAACCCGCCACGCCAAATGCTGCCCAGCCCCGCTACCAGTGCGTGCGCTGCGGAAACTGCTGCCGCTGGCCGGGCGATGTGAACGTGACCGCTGAAGAGGTCTCAGCCATCGCAGCCTACCTTGGCATGGAAGAGCAGGAGTTCATCGAAACCAGCACGCGTCTGAATTCGAAACGCAGCGGGCTTTCGATCATCGACAAGCCGAATGGTGAATGCCTCTTCCTCGAAGGCGTGAATGTCTGTCGTATCCAGGCGGTGAAGCCCATCCAGTGCTCCGGCTTCCCGAATGTGTGGAACTTCCCCGGCTGGCGGGAGAAGTGTGAGGCGGTGGAGGTGGGCTAGCGCCTAGGATAAGCTGCGCCAGGTCTGGCAGGCCTTTCGCTGTACCTTTTGGACTTAATGCTCACCGGATCTTCGCGTCTGGCAGCTCGCTCTTCACGCCTTCGTCGAGGGGCATTTTGTCCGTTTTTGCATCAAGGCCGGTCGCGAGCATGAGTTTGGCGAGCTGGGCCTGGAGTTCGCCGACTTGGTGGGCGAGTTCGGGCTTGCTGATGAGGTTCTTGGTCTCGCCGGGGTCGGCTTGCAGGTCGTAAAGTTCGGCCATGTGCTTGTCTGGGCTGCCATCGCCGTGGGGGTAATGGATGTACTTCCAGCGGTCGGTGCGGATGGCGCGGACGTTCGGGGTGTAGGGGAACTGCTTTTCGTAGTTGTAGTGGTAGAACCAGGCCGTGCGCCATTCGGGATCGCCTTCCTTCACGAGCTTGGCCCAGGATTTGCCGTGGCTTTTCGGCAGGGCCGGTGCGCCGCAGAGTTCGAGCAGGCTCGGAGCCATATCGACGGTGAGCGCCTGCTGCTCGATGACCTTGCCAGCGCCGAGAGCAGGGTAACGAACGACCAGAGGGATGCGCAGGCTGGCTTCATGGGCGGTGCGTTTATCGACCATGCCGTGCTCGCCTTCGAGCAGGCCGTTGTCCCCCATGAAGATGACGAGGGTGTTTTCGAGCTGCTTCGTTTCCTCCAGCCACTTCATCATGCGACCGACGCTGTCGTCGACGCTGAGGACGGTGCCCCAGTAGCCGTGGACCATGTTTTCGAAGTCCTTCACGGCTTCCGGGCGGTCATCGGGGAACTTTTTCCGCCACTCAAAGAGCGGGCCGTAGATGCCGTGCCAGGTGTGGAGGCGCTTTTTGATCCAGGCGGGCTTGTCATCGAGCTGAAAAGCGGTGGCGGGGTAGGGGACGCGGATGTCGTCGAAGGTGTGCTCATACTTCGGCTCAGGTGTGTAGAAGCTGTGCGGGGCTTTTTGACCAATGAAGGCGCACCAGGGTTTGTCGGTGCTCTGCTGCTTCAGCCAGTCCATGGCCAGATCGGTGACGACGGTGGTGTAGTAGCCAGGGATGACTTTGCGCTCCGTGCCGTTGAGGTTCCACTCGGTGTCAAAGTATTTGCCCTGCCCTTTGTGGGTGACGAAGGTGTCGAAGCCGGGGCGCGGCTCGTCGTTGTCCTCACCCATGTGATATTTGCCGAAGTAGGCGGTGGCGTAGCCGGCATCATACAGCAGGCCGGGGAAGCTCGGCATGGTGGCAGGATACTCGGTGAAGTTATTCGTCACACCATGGGTGTGGGCGTAAAGGCCGCTCAGGATGCTGGCGCGGCTAGGTGAGCAGAGGGAGGTGGTGCAGAAGGTGTTTTTGAAAAGCACGCCTTCTTTGGCGATGCGGTCGATGTTCGGCGTCTTGACGTGCTTTGAGCCGTAGCAACCAAGCGCGTCAGGGCGGAGATCGTCACAGAGGATGAAAAGGACATTCGGCTTTCCTGCGAAGGATGAATTCAGGAAGACGAAGGATGAAAACAGGAGGACGAGGAAACGCATGAGGGGAAGCGGTGAAACGGACGAACCGAGTACAGCTTATCTGCCTATTGCCTGATCCCGGCGTAGGCCAGCAACCAGTCTCCGCCGGTGCCCTTCAGAGCCTCTGGCAGGAACTGTGGCAGTTCTGGCACGGCGATGTTTGGGTGTTTCGCCAGAAGCTTCTCATAAATGATGGCGAACTGCTTCGCTCCGGCATTCAGGCAGGCTTTGGCGTCTCCTTCAGCAAAGGCGGCCTTCGCTGCTCCGAGCATGAAGGCGCTGAGAAGCTTCTCCTCCGTGCCTGGAGCCTCCTTTTGGCAGTGCGCCAGCCAATCCTGGATCGGATATTCGGGAATGCTGATGGGGTAGAAGGGGGTGTTTTTCAGGTAAGCCAAGACAGCTCCGGTGGCTTGGAGGCTCTCCTCGGCGAAGGGATCGGCCATGTAGCGGTCGATCATTTCATTGAGACCGGCGCGCAGGGGTGGGTCTTTGATGACCTGAAGCACCATGCTGGCAAAGGTTTTCAGCCCCGCTTCGCCGTCATCTCCGGTGCTCGTCGGGCGCATCTGGCGGATGGTAATGATGTGGTCATCGAGCACGGTGATGCCCACCCACTGCTTGATCTGCGCCTGCTCGGTGCCCTCCTTGGTTTGGGCCACCCGGGTCATCGTGCAGACGCGCACGGCCATAGGCAGGTCCTCTTTGAGCCAGAGATCGATGCCTGCGGCCCCGAGTTCGCCGATTTCCAGGTTCTTGTAGCGACCTTCTTTGGACATGGCCCGCAGGTCGTTCACCACTCCGTCCATCTCATGCAGGATCAGGCGCTGCTTCTCCTCAAGTGTTGGCACTTTGCCCGTGGGGAAGAAAAAGATGTCCCCGCGGGCGCGCTCCTCCAGGTTTTCATAGCGAATGAAGCACCCGCCGCCCTGTTCGTACTTAAATTCACCCGCGAGACGGTAGCCCCCGAGCATCACCGGAAAGGCCAGGCTGGTGGGTTTGTGCTTCCAGGCTTTCCCGTTCGGGTCTGGAGCGATCCATCGACCGGGGGGCTCGGCTCCAAAAATGGAGAATGCCATGATGGCTAGAATCAGATGGGCGAGGAGGGCTTTCATGTTTGGACCAATTGGACCACCACTGGCGCTTCCCGCTCACTCGGGCAAGTGGTGCAGCAAATCTGGAAAACAATCCTTTCCAAGGTTGCAAGCGTAGCGAAAGCAACCAATCTGCCGCTCCCCCAAAGCCCCATGAGTGCCACGCTGCCGTTCCGCGCGAACCAAGATCTTCTCGATTCTCAATATTCTGCCTGGAGTAAAGACCCCGCTTCTGTCGATGCCGGATGGGCTTCGTTCTTCGAAGGATTCGAACTCGGCATGGCCGAGCTGGCAAAACGCAAAGCCGCCCAGGGCACCGCACCAGCCGCTGGAGGCGACGCCACCCTCTCTGAAGCCACCCTGAGCTTCCGCATGCGTGTGACGAATGCGCTGCTGACCTACCGCTCCCTCGGCCATCGTGCGTCGAAGCTGGACCCACTCACCGTCACTGAGCCCTCCGCGCCTGAACTCACTCTCGAAGCTCTCGGCTTCACGGAAGCGGATCTTGATCGCGAGGTGCAGACCCAGATGTTCCGTGGCGGCCAGACGATGAAGCTCCGTGACTTCCTAGGCGAGCTGAAGCGCGTCTATTGCAGCACGAGCGGCTTTGAGTTCATGCACATCCACAACCCGGAAGTGCGGAACTGGCTGCTGGAGCGCATCGAAAACCGCACCTTCGAGCCCGCGCCATCCAAAGAATCCCAGGTCGATGCTCTGCGCTGGCTTTTGGAGGCTGAAACCTTCGAGCGCTTCCTGCACCGCCGCTTCGTCGGGCAAAAGCGCTTCTCCGTCGAGGGTGGCGAGTCCATGCTCGTCGCGCTGGAGACCATTCTGGAGAACTTCCCCGGTTCCGGCGGCAAGGAAATCGTCATGGGCATGGCCCACCGTGGCCGCCTCAGCGTGCTGGCAAACTTCCTCCGTAAGCCGCTGGAGATGCTCTTCTATGAGTTCAGCGAAAATTACGTGCCCGACACCGTCGGTGGCGATGGCGACGTGAAGTATCATCTCGGCTTCGAGACTGTCCGCGATACCCGCAGCGGCGGCAAAGTGGCCATCATGCTCGCGCCAAATCCGAGCCATCTGGAAGCTGTCGATCCCGTCGTGGAAGGCATGGCCCGTGCCCGCCAGCGCTTCCTGGGCGATACCGCCGAGCGCAAAGAAGTCCTCCCCATCCTGCTCCACGGTGACGCCGCCGTCGCCGGTCAGGGCATCGTGGCAGAAGTGCTGAATCTCTCCCAGCTCCCCGGTTATCGCACTGGCGGCACCATCCACAT
>JAGKWZ010000237.1 GCA_021151605.1 Verrucomicrobiaceae bacterium | reverse complement strand
GAGTAGCTGCATCTCCAACTGCGTCAAAGATCGGACCAAGCGGGATTCCAGTAAAGTTCAAGGTCTTGCCGAGAATCTTGAGTGTTGTGCCGCCGAATGAAGCCGCTTTGGAATAGCGCCGAAGCCTTTCGACCGCGTCTTTAGCGCCTGAATCTGCATCGCTATTGGGAGCCAATGCCAACGCTAGCTCGCGAAAGAATGCCGCAGCTACAGAATCGTGGCCCGATATTTCCCAAGGATTGAACTCAAGCAAATCGACCTTGGGCACGGCTCCCCGACGGAGCTTCTCAATGACCATGTTTTTGAGCGAAGTTTTACCGCAACTCCATTCCCCGCAGAGTGCTATCACAAGCGAATCGCGTCCGTTCCAAGCTTGAATGCGCTCGGCCAATCCTTCGGCAAAGGATTTTCTGTCAAGGCGGTCTGCCTTTGTTGATGCGATAGGACGATCTGCCGAAAAGTCAGTTGTTTTCTTTGATGGTCTTTTACGTTTGGCGGGCATTGGATAATTTTGTTGATTGTCTGTGCGTTTGTCTACGGCAGCGCCTCTCGCAACACCTCAGCCAGTTGTTTTGCGCTGGGGAGACGCCCTTTGAACTCGGCGGGCAGCTTGGCTTGCAGTTCATATTCGGCGACGCCGATGGGGTTCTGCTTGGTCTTGAGGGCAAACTCGACTTCGATGTCGTCCTTCTCGGCGCAGAGGATGATGCCGATGGACGGGCGATCATCAGGGGCGCGTTCAGTTTCGTTGAGGAGATTGAGGTAGAAGTCCATCTTGCCCGCGTGCTCCGGCTCGAAGGGGCCGAGTTTCAGATCGAAGGCGACGAGGGCCTTGAGGAAGCGATGGTAGAAAAGCAGGTCCACGAAGTATTCCTTCCTCCCAATTGCGAGCCTGTATTGCCGACCGACGAAGCAGAAGCCGTAGCCGAGTTCGAGGATGAAGCTCTGAAGCCGCTCGATAAGCCTGTTCTCCAGCTCTCGTTCCTTCATAGCGCGGCCAATGCCGAGGAACTCCAGGTTGTAGCGGCTCTTGAGCATTTCATCGGCCTGCTCGGCAAAGTGCTCAGGCAGGGCGAGTTCAAAGTTGTGCGTCTTCTTCTCTTTGACGGCCCGCTCGAAGGCTCCGCCTTTGATCTGGTTCAGCAGCACGCTGCGACTCCAGCCGAGCTTAGCGGTGGCGCGGAGGTAGTAGAGGCGGGCGGCGGGGTCGGTGATTTTGTTGAGGATGACGAGGTGTTGCCCCCATGGAATCCTGGCAACCAATTCTCGCACAACTTGCGCGAGTTTTTCTGGAACAGCTTGTTCCAGAGGATTGATGCCCGCCTTCGTCCGAACCTCCGTCAATTCTGCGACAGGCTGTCGCAGACTCGTCTCGGAGCCGATGGGTTCCAATTCTGCGACAGCCTGTCGCAGAATTAGCTCCAAGCCTGCCGTCCGCGTTTTGGCGAGTCCTTGCCGCCAAAAGTTGGGGTCTGAATAAGCAAGATAGAGCCGCTTCATGTCCCAGATGTTTCGAGCCGAAAACCCGCTCATCTCCGGGAACGCTCGCTGCAAATCCTTCGCCAAGCGCTCCACCACGGCATCGCCCCAAGCGGCGTTCTTCTGCTTCTCGACGATGCCTTGTCCGATGTCCCAGTAGAGGAGCACCAAGTCATAATTGACCGCTCGTGCGGCGTGGACACGAGCGGCGACCACTCGCTGCTTCAACTGAGCGAGGAACGTGGTGTAGTCTTGCGGGATTGGCGCGGGCTTCATGACGATGCCGACACTGTGAGCAGTGCCACGCTTTGCGCCAATCCGATTCTACGGCACCGCATTCCTCATCGCAGCCTGCTTCACCAACGGCACATCACTTCTTGCTGCGCGGTTTCGCGCGAGCAGACGCATCTGGCAGCTTCTGCCCATCCAGCGTGATCTCTTTCGTCGCATCGAGACCGAGCACGTGGCTGCGGCTCGTGGCATCGGGCTGCGTGTGGTTTTCGGGATCGGTGAGGGTGTTGCCTTTCACGGTCACGCGGGTGCTGTGGCGGAGGAGGATGGCTTGGCGGTCGGTTTCGTCGTTGGGTCGGGCGAGGATGGTGGCGCGGACGGGGGAGTTGATGATGTTGTTTTCGATGCGGGAGTTCTGGAGGCCGATGAGGTTCATGGCGGGGCCGCCGCTGCGGGTGAAGGTGTTGCCGGTGATGATGAGGCGCTCGATGGGCGGGGTGCCGGCTCCGCCTTGGGCGTTGTGGGCGTGAGCGTCGATGGCGGGATGATGAGGGCGTGAGCTGACGTCGATGAAGGTGTTGTCGGTGATGGTGATGTCGCTGGGGATGCCGCCGACGAGGCCCATGCCGGTGTTCAGGCTGATGTTGCTGCCCATGCGGGTGAAGGTGCAGCCGCGCACGAGACCGGGGCCGGACATGATGAGCAGGCGCTGGAAGTTGTCCTCCCAGCGGCAGTTTTGCACGACCCAGCCCGCGCATTCGTGGTCGAGCCACTCGGCCTGCCCTTCGGCAAAGGACGTGGCGTCTTGATCGAGGGTGAGTTGGTAATCGTGGTGCGAGATGAGCTTCGCCTCGCCGAGCAGGGCACCGTTTTTGCGATGGATGAAGCGCAAGCGGTCGCCAGCACGGGCGTTGCGCAGCGTGGGAAGCAGCGCGCCATTCGTCTCCAGCGTGACCTGTTTGCCGGACACGGATTTCACCTTGCCCCAGATGCCGTGGAAGTTCTGCAAATCATCGGCGGTGTGGCGGATGGTGACGTTGTCCATCACGCAGCCGTAGCGCGTGGAGCGGCAGAGAAAGCCGTCCGCGCCTTTCCATTGGCTGGTGCCGGGTCGTGGGCCGAAGTAGCAGTCCTTCCACAGATGTGCGCCATCGCCGCCGCTCTCGCTGGGGCCGCCTTTGGCCACATAAACGCTCACGCCGTGCAGGGTGATGTTCGCCGAATCATCGAGCACGATGGCCCCCGCGCCGGTGTAGAGGCAAGAAAGGCCGTCGCCCACACTCACCACGCCGAGGTCGCCATACGCACGCTTCCAGTTCGCATCATGAAGGCGCTCCATGAGCTGCGGTTCGAGCATGTTCACCCAGTAACGCCCGCCCTCGGAGGGCGTGATGTCTTTGTAGCGCAGCTTCCGCACACCGGCCTGCATGTCGTAGAGCGGCACGCAAAAGCGCCCGTCGCTCTTGAAGGGAAACAAGCGCTGCTCGTCGGCCCCTTTGTAACTCGTGGGCACCACCACGCCGGGCGAAGGCTGGATCTCAAAGCGATTGCCCTCGCGGTCGATGCGCGTGATGCGGCCCTCGATGCAGCCGCGCGTGCCGCGGTCGATGATGGCACCGCGCAGCACGATGTTGCGGCAGTTGCGAAAGCCCACGCAGCGATGGCCCGGCGGCATCTGCTTGTCATCGAGGTCGAACCAAAACGTCGCACCTGTGGCATCGATCACGAAGGGATGCTCGGCATCGCGCTGCATGTTCTCAAAGCCGAGCGGGTAAATCACCTTCGCCCCCTGCCAGCGCTCCTGCCCGAAGCGATAATCCCCCGGCGGGATGTGCACGCTGTCCGCACCGCTTTCAAACGCCTTCATCACCATCGGCATCACCCCTTTGCCCAATTGACGCTGTGCTTCCTTCTCCGCCTCCGTGAACTGCGGCCCGGCAGGCAGGTCAAAGCTGAAACGATACTCCGCCGGCGGTGGCGACTTCGAGTCCAAGATCACGCACTGATGCGGCGAGAGGTGATCGCGAGCATCGGCGGCGTGGAGAGAGGCGAGCGTGACGAGCAGCAGGGAGGTCAACAACAGGGCGTTTTTCAGCATGGGAAAAGAAGAGCGTGGCGAGGTGCTACTTCAAGAAGACGAAAGGGCCGTTTTCGTCTTTCCCGGCTCTTTTTCATTTCACTCCTCCAGTCGAAGCGGTGGCCCAGAAGCGCATGGGTATTAGCGAAGCTCGGTTGTCACAAAGGTGGGCAGCACCACGTTCGCTTTGACGTCGGCGGTGCCCAGTTGCCAACAGGCTTGGCATCTTGTATTCTCCGGCCATGAACGCCCAACTCCACCTTGATGATGATCTCGCCAACTACCTAAGCGAACAGGCCAAGCATGAGCGCACGACCTTGGACGTGGTGTTGAATCGGTTGCTACGGCGCGTGGTGCCTGGGAAAACGGTGGCGGGAGCCGTGAATGCGCAGGATGTGCCGCTCAAACCTCAAGTGACGCTGGTGCGTGACCCGGAAACAGGCCGGATGGTGCTGACGCGCGATGCGGGACTGCCGCCGATCACGACGGAGATGGTGCATGACATCCTCAACGAACTGCCGTGAGCTACCTGATCGATACCAATGTGCTCATCGCTGCCGGGTGGAACGTGCATGCGAACTATGCGGTGGCGAACGCCTGGCTGGGCAGGCAGGCGGAGTTTGCCACCTGTTCCTCGGTGCAGTGTGGTTTTCTGCGGGTGAGTCTGAGTCCGGCCATTGGTGCCGACTTTGCTCAGGCCCAGGTGGCTCTGGGCCAGATCATCAGCCTTCCTACTCACCGTCTGGTATTGGATGATATTCCTGCGTCGATGCTTCCTGCCGTGACAGGCCACAAGGAGGTGATGGATGCGCACCTCATCTGCCTGGCCCGGCGCCACGGACTGAAGCTGGCAACTCTCGACAAACCACTCTGCTCGAAGGCGTGGGCCGCAGGCATCGCGGAGTTCATCGGGTAGCGCTGCGCCTTGCGAGTTATTGACGCATCTCGTCGGCCTGCTTCACCCCTGTGCAGTCTTTCTGTCGCATGATGGAGTAGGTTTCGCAAGCGTCGCTCATCACGCAATCATCTTCTTCATCACATGCCCGTGCACGTCGGTGAGGCGGAACTGGCGGCCTTGGTAGCGGTAGGTGAGGGCTTCGTGGTTGATGCCGCAGAGATGCATGAGGGTGGCCTGCATGTCGTGGATGTGCACGGGGTCGTTCACGATGTTCCAGGCGAAGTCGTCGGTGGCACCGAGGACGCTGCCGCCTTTCACGCCGCCGCCGGCGAGCCACATGGAGTAGGCGCGGCCGAAATGATCGCGGCCGTTGGGCTTGGCGGGGTCGCCCTGGCCGAAGGGGGTGCGGCCAAACTCGCCGCCCCAGATGACGAGCGTGTCCTGGAGCAGGCCGCGTTCTTTGAGATCGGCGACGAGCGCCGCGCTGGGCGCATCGGTGTCGCGGCACTGCTCTTCGAGCTGGGTGAAAAGATTGCCGTGCTGGTCCCAGCCGGCGTGCATGCACTGCACGAAGCGCACGCCGCGCTCGATGAGGCGGCGGGCGATGAGGCAGTTGTTGGCAAAGGTGCCTTTCGTGAGCACATCGGGGCCGTAGCGGTCGAGCACATGCTTCGGTTCCTTGGAGAAATCGAGCAGGTCGGGCACGCTGGCCTGCATCTTGTAGGCCATCTCGAACTGCGTGATGCGCGTCTCGATCTCGGGGTCGCCGTAGTCCTGGAGATGCGCTTCATTCATGAGGCGGATGTCATCGAGCAAGGCGCGGCGTTGCTCGCGGCTCATGCCGGCGGGATTGCGCAGGTAGGGCACGGGATCGCCGACATTGCGAAAGCGCACGCCTTGATACCGGCTGGGCAGGAAGCCGCTGCCCCAGTAGTAGTCGTAGAAGAGCTGGCCGCAGGTCTTGCCTTTGTCCGATGAGGTCATGGCGACGAAGGCAGGCAGATCGTCCGCATCACAGCCGAGGCCGTAGCTGAGCCACGCGCCCATGCTGGGCCTGCCGGGCACCTGCGCACCGGTCATGAAAAAGGTGACGCCGGGAGCGTGGTTCACCGCCTCGGTATTCATCGAGCGGACGAGGCAGATGTCATCCGCGAGAGCGCCGATGTGCGGCAGCATGGTGCTCATTTCGGTGCCGCACTGGCCGTAGCGTTTGAAGGGCTTGATGGCCGGTGTGATGGGCCATTTTTTGTAGCCGGACGACATAGTGGAGAGGCGTGTGGCACCGCGCACGCTGTCGGGGATGTTCTGACCGGCCATTTTTTGCAGCACGGGCTTGGGATCAAAGAGATCGACATGCGAGGGACCGCCGCCCTGCCAGAGGCAGACGACGCGCTTCGCTTTCGGCGCGAAGTGCGGGAGAGTCGGCAAACCGATCTGTCCCGCGTGGGCGCTGCCTTCACCGAGCAGCGCGGCGAGCGCGATGCCGCCGATGCCCTGCGCGGCGCTGCCAAACAACTGCCGGCGGGTGACACGCTGTTGGTTGAGCTGGAGATCGTGAAGCATGGTGGAGTGCATGACGGGGTTCATTCGCGGGTGAGGGCTTCGTCGAGGTTCAGGATGCCGAGGCACACCGCGCTGAGCGCCGCGTGCGAGATGGCATCGAGCTTTGGCTGCTGCGGTGCTGCGCCGACGGCAAGGAGTTCGGCGGCGGCTTTGGTATCGCTTTGATAGACGCTGCGCTGCCTCTCCAACATCCGGCGCAGCGCGGTGAGATCGCTTTCGCCGGGCTGGCGACCGAGCACGCGGCGAAACGCGAAGGTGAGCTGCGCGTCCACCTTGCTGGAGGTTTGCATGGCCTGCGCTGCGAGGACGCGGGCGGCCTCCACCCAGGTCGGATCATTGAGCGTGGTCAGCGCATGCAGCGGTGTGTTGGTGTTGCTTTGACGCACCTTGCAGGTCTGCCGCGTGGAGGCATCAAACATGTTCGCCGGGCCCACGGTGCGCCGCCAGAAGGTGTAAAGGCTGCGACGATACAAATCCGCGCCGGTGGAGGCCGGATAGGTGAAGTCGCGCTCCTTCGTGATGGCCAGCGTCTCCCAGATGCCATCGGGTTGATAAGGATAAACCGGCTTCCCACCGATGCGGCGGTCCAGCAGACCGCTCGATGCGAGGGCGACATCGCGCAGGATCATCGCCGGTGCGCGGAAGCGTGCGCCGCGCCCCAGCAGGCGGTTTTCAGGATCGCGCTGCATGCCCTCGCGTGTCGTGCGGCTGCTCTGGCGATAGGTGGCGCTGGTGACGATGAGCCGGTGCAGATGCTTCATGCTCCAGCCGCGCTCACGAAACTCCACCGCCAGCCAGTCGAGCAGCTCCTGATGCACCGGCAGCTCGCTTTGCACGCCGAGGTCCTCGGCGGATTTCACAAAGCCCGTGCCGAAAAACATCTGCCACATGCGGTTCACCTGCACGCGAGCTGTGAGCGGATGCTCGGGCTGGAAAAGCCACTGCGCAAAGCCGAGGCGGTTCTTTGCTGCATCGCCGCGCTGCGCGGGCAGAAAGGCCGGCGTGCCTGCCGTCACGTCCTCTCGCGGATTCAGGTAATCGCCGCGGTCGAGGTTCTTCGTGGGGCGTGGACGACTGTCCGACATGATCATCACTCGCGGCACCGTGGCCCGGTAATCATTGAGCGCCTTCTCCGCGGCTTTCATCGTCTCACGGGCCTTCGCCACGGCGGGTGGCGGGCTGTTTTTCACGAGGTAATCGCGCAGCTTCGCCGCATCCTCCGGGCTGCGTGGCGTCTTCTTGAGCAAAGCGGCGATGTCATCCGGCAGCGATGCCCGTGAGGCAGGCAATCGCGTGGAAGTGACCCCGAGACGAAACCGGCCCAGCAGGTGCTGTTTGTTCGACGACTGGAACTCGAGCGTCACCTTCAGCCTGCTGCCCGCAGGAACCGCCTCGGCGCATTGCACCACGAGTGTGTAGGGCTTGTTCGTCTCTGGATAAAAGGCCCAGCCTGTCTTCGCATCGTCGTCAATCACTCCCTGCGGTGAGAATCCGCCCTGCGAGTAACTCGCCGTGGCGGCATCGCATTTGATCTCGCGACCATCAATCTCCAAACGCAGTTTTGTCAGCACCGCATTGCCGCTGTCCGAGCGTCCCGCGCCTTTCTTTGGAAGTCGTGTGTCCGGGATCGTTTCGAGGCGCAATCCCGTCAAGGCGGCCGCGGCGGCTGGCAATGTGAGCGTGTAGTTCGCGGTGTCTGGCAGCGCCCCTTCGGCATACACCGAGGCATCATCCAGGACGCTCAATTTCACGCCATCCGTCGCGGCGAGCGTCTCAGGCTTCATCACACTCCATTCCGTCGGTCGCTGGGCAGTCAGCTCCTGTTCCGTCGTTTCATAGAAGGCCTTCGTCTCTGGTGATTGCGCCGCTTTTTTCTCCTCGGCTCTCGCAGAGACCAGCGTCGCCTCCAGCTCCTTGTGCTTCGCCTTCTGCTCATCATTGCCCGCCAGCATCCAAGGGTCGGCGATGCGATACTGTCCGCTGCCCGATGGCACGCCGCTCTCCGGCACGTTGTTGAAGAGCGCCAGCATCGCGTAGTAGTCGCGCTGCGTCATCGGATCGTATTTGTGGTCGTGGCATTGGGCGCAAGCCATCGTCAGGCCCAGCCACGTCGTCGCCGTGGTGTCCACGCGATCAAAGAGGATGTTAAACCGCTGCTCCTCGGCGATCGCGCCGCCTTCACCATTCAGCAGATGATTGCGATTGAAGGCCGTGGCGATCAATTGCTCGTCCGTCGGCTTCGGCAGCAGATCACCGGCGAGCTGCTCGATGGAAAACCGGTCAAACGGCATGTCCGCATTCAGCGCCCGCACCACCCAGTCACGCCACACCCATTGGAAAGTGTCGCCGTCCTGCTGGAAGCCATTGCTGTCCGCATAGCGTGCCGCATCCAGCCACGGCAGCGCCATCCGCTCGCCGTAGTGCTCCAACTTCATCAGCCGCTCCACCACCTTTTCATAAGCATCCGCCGCCGTGTCCGCGACAAACGCATCCACCTCCTCCGGCGTGGGCGGCAGGCCGATGAGATCCAGCGAAAGCCGCCGGATCAACGTCGCGCGATCCGCCTCCGGCGAAGGCCGCAGCCCTGTCTGTTCCAGCTTCGCGAGCACAAAGCGGTCGATCTCATTTCTCGCCCAGCCAGCCTCCTTCACCGCAGGCAGCGTCGGCCGCGAAGGCGCGGCATAGGCCCAATG
>JAGKWZ010000236.1 GCA_021151605.1 Verrucomicrobiaceae bacterium | reverse complement strand
CCCACGGGCATCGCCCCACCGACAGGAGATGTATGGGGTGGTGACGCCAATGTGCCGGATCAGCCCTTGCAGCCCACCTTTGCCCCCAGCCAGCCACAATCAAACTCCTCTGAACGAGGCGGCTGGGAGGAGATCGATCCGACCAATCCAAACGCCCTGCTGAGCTTCGGCATTGGCTTTGTGCTGTTTCTGGCAGTGATCGGCATCCTTTTCCCGTTCAAGGCTCCGCCGGATGTCGCAGCGGCGAATTACACGCTGATGCAGTGGGTTGCCTCGCTGTTCTTCAAGCACATGCTGGTGAGCTTCACGAACACGCTGTTCTTCACCTGGGCGATGTCGATTTTGTATCTGAAGTTTCAAAAACTCAGCCATCAGCGCAAAGCCCTGCTGCTGGATGTGCTGCCCTGGGAGATGGGTTCGGAGATCAATGCGGACAACGTCGGCAGCTTCATCGACAACCTCTACAAGCTCCCCCGCCGCCTGCGTGACAGCATGATGGTGAACCGCATCCGGAAGGCGTTGGAACTCTTCGAGGTGAAGCAAAATGTCGGCGATGTGACAAACATGCTTTCCAGCCAGTCTGATATCGACAGCATGCGCATTGGTGGCAGTTACACCCTGCTGAAAGCTTTCCTATGGGCCATCCCGATCCTCGGATTCATCGGCACGGTCATCGGTCTCTCCCACGCCATCAGCGGCATGAACTTCGCTCAGATGGATGACCTGAAGCAGATCACCGCCACTCTAGGTACAGTCACCGGCGGTCTCGGCACCGCCTTCGATGCCACGCTGCTCGGCCTCGTCTTCGCCCTCGCGCTGAACTTCCCTCTAAACTCGATGATGAAGTCCGAGGACGACTGCCTGAACGACATCGACTCCTTCTGCAATGAAGTGCTGCTCCCCCGCCTCAATGACGGCGGCAGCATCGCTGGCGGTGACACTCAGGGCATCATGGAAGTGCTGGTGAAAGCAGTCGCCAACTCGCAAAAAGAGTTTCTCGTGGATCTCAATGCTCTGTCCGCCAAAATCAAAGAGCAGGCCGATAACCTAGACAAGCGCGCCGCTGCGCATCAGGACCGTGTCGATGCCGAATTTGCCCGTGCAGTGAGCCGGATGCGCGAGGAGTTCACCGCCACGATCACTGACGCCGTGAAGCAGAGTACCGAATACAACCGCGCACTCGCCAGTGGCATCCAGAGCCTGAACAACACCCTCAAGGAACTCGGCGGCCAACAGATCCTCATTCATCAGGTGAAGAAAAAGGGCTGGTTCAGCCGCAACAGTTGAGTCCACCTCCTTTCCTTCACCCGCTAACGCTGAACCCTCATGGCCAAGAGACGTCACGGTGCCAAGGACGAGATTCTACTCGTCCCGTTTCTGGACATTCTGTGCTCCCTCATCGGTGTGCTGGTGCTCATCATCGTCGTTCTCTGCGTCTCCCAGACTCAGCAGACGGAAGGACGCACGCCTGAGGAGATCCAGATGGCCCAGGATCACAAGCGCATGAAGGAGGAACTGGCGGAGCGCGAAAAGCTGGATGTCGTGCTCAAAGAAAAGATCGCCGAACTGGAGAAGCTGAAAGTGGAGATCGAAGAGAAAGAGCAGCGCTACCTGAAATTCCGCAAGCTCCTCAGCTCATCCAAGGAACTCCAGGATCAGAACAAAAAGATCGCCCTTAATCTGCAAAAGGAACTCGATGATCTGCTCACAGAAATCGATGGCCTGAAAAAGCAGCAGGACGAGAGCAAAAAAATGATCGCCGACCTCATGGCCGAGATGAAAAAGCGCGAGGTGCCGCCGGACAAGAAAGTGCCGCCCGTCGTCGTGCAGCCCTCCGGTGCCGGGATGCCGGAGACGACGAAGGTTTACTTCGTCGAATGCGCCACCGGAGCATTGAAGGTGCTGGATGGCTGGGGCGCTGGAGATTACCGCCTCAGCGCCACGGCAGAGGTCGTCGTCGCAGATGCCGCCTACAATCACTTCCTCACCGAAGTCGCCAAAGACAAAAATTCCCTTATCCTCTACCTCATCCGAGATGATGGGCAGGCTGCCTTTAATAATGGTGCCGGGCGCGCCGAAGCCGATTACAACATCCGCATCGGCAAGCTACCCATCCCTGGGCGCGGCCAGCTAGACCTCGCCCTGTTTGAGAAGTTTCGTGGCAGAGTCCCACCACCGCCAGCAGCCGCCACACCTGCCGCAGCTGACAAACCCAAGGCCTGATCCCCACCTATGTCCAAGCGTAAACATGAAGAGCAGGAACTGCCGTTCGTGGCCCTGATGGACACGATGACAAACGTCGTCGGCGTGCTCATCATTGTCTTGGTCATGGTCGGCATCAGCATCGCTGGAGCGGTGAAAAAGATCCTCTCAGACCTCCCTCCCGTCACGCCCGAGGAATATCAAAAGATGCTCGAAATCGTGAAGCAGCAGCCACCGCCGCCCGCCGACCCAAAGAAGCTGGAAGAGGAGAAAAAGCTCGCCGAGCAGAAGCTAAAGAAAGCCATCGAAGATCTTAAGACCATCGACGTCACCGCCGTGGAGTCACAGATGAAGTTCATGGACCTGGAGACCTTCCGCAAGAAGCTCGAAGACGCCCGCAAGCTGCGCACAGCTCAGAAAGCCGAGGTCGATAAACTCATCGCCGAAGTCGAGCGGCTGAAAGCGCTTCTAGATCAGACGCCCGTCTTCAAGCCTGACCCGCCTACCTACGTCCGCCTGCCAAACCCCCGTCCTTTCCCGGAAAACCCGAATGAAACGCGTGTCCTTGTGGCCAAACAGGGCGTGCTCTTCCTCAACGAGAAAGAGTTCATCAAGCCTGTGATCGACGGCCTCGACAAAATCCGCAGCCAGTTTGAGTACAAGGAAGTGAAGATCGACCCCTTCGCCAAGATGCTCGAAAGCATCTTTGGCAACGCCAAGGCAGCCCAGGCTGCATGGCCTGAGCTGGCACCGCTGGTAAACACCTTCCAACTGGATCAAGTAGCTCTGGCCCAAAAGGCCCTTATTACTGGTGGACTTCCAGCCACCAAACAAGCGCTCACCTCCGTGGGAAACATCGCCCTCGTCACGCGCAGCACCATGCCCATCGTCGCTGAAGCGATCGTCGGTGCCACCAAGGGTGACCTGACGAAATGGACAGCCCTGGATCCCTCACGTGACCCCACGGTACCGATCATCAAAGCCGCGTCAGCCGGCGGTAAGATCAACTTCTCGTGGGGGGCCAACCTTGTCAGTGTGAAGAACACACCGAAAGACATCCTGGATTACTTCACCAAAGATCTTGGCGGACTGCCTGCCATTAAAAAACTCAGCGCTGACAAGGTCATCTACGACGCCTTCAAACTGGTCGCCATCCTGGAGCGTGCAGCAGCCAGCCCGATGATGAACAGCTCTTCCTACACCTTCAAACCCAGTGTCAGGCCCGGTGCTGCGCTAGTGCAGCTCGCCCTCACCCCGAAAGCTGGAGGCGGCGAAACTCGGGAGCAAATCATGGCTCAGGGCTCCACCTTCCAGCGGCTAATGCGCCAGATCAAAGCGGACGAAAAAGGCGTCGCCGTCTTCCAGGTAATGACAGATGCATTCCCTACTTATCTCGACGCCCGCAAGATCGCAGACGATATCGGAGTCGCCGCCACCTGGGAGTTCTTACCCAAATTGGATGTGACAGCGAATGTCACTGGTTTTGAAGTGCAGAAGTTTGCGGTGACTGCCACGGCACCGCGCCCAAATGGCACTACTCCGGCTGTCAGGATCACTGCTCCAAAACGGAGCCTGGACTGAGCGCAAAAATGAAAGAGCGTTCGACGTGTGTCTGGGAACCTCTCTGACTAATTTCAGCCACCTCAAAACTCGATCTTCATCCGCGGCGGCGGCTGCAGTTTGATGACCGGCTGTTCGACTGGCTCCCCACCCTCCTCAGGGCCGATTGGCACCGCACGGCGGATGGGCGTACCATCGTCATTCACGGGTTTAGCACGCAAAATGGGCTGTTCAGAATTATAGGGATCGGCTCCGATGATGATCCTGTCCTGAATGTGTACGGCTTCAATGTGGGCAAAGCGCCCCAGTTCCGCCTGCATCACGGTTTCTCCAGGGCTCGTCACATGCTGATGAAAGGCGACGATGTCAGCCGAGATCCCATTCCCAGTGTGCAAGTTACAGGTGGCATTGAAGGCTGTGCCTGGGCGCAGGTATTCAAAGTAGGTGTTTCTCACGGACTTGGAACTGCCATCAGCGCCTTTGATTTTCTCATAGCAGTAATCTGTGGCACGCAGTCCGCTTGCACGGCAGATATCGACCTTCTCTGCTGACTCAGGCGGGCTGAAGTCCTGGGGTGTGTGGCCTTGTGTGGAGGCATTGATGACGTCTGTCCAGATGGGCAGGGCAAGCTTGTTGGAGAATGCCTCTGGAAAGATAGTCTTCTGTTTGTCAAAACCGACCCACACACCACAGGTTACGGCAGAGGTGTAGCCCATGAACCAAAGGTCTTTATATTCATGATGAGTGCCCGTTTTACCAGCAGCGGGGAACTCGCCGAGACCGTAGTCTTTAGAAATCGCCCCTGTGCCGCGGTGAAGGGCTTCATCGAGACAGGTATGAGTCTGCCATGCGGAGATCTCATCCATAGCATTCACAGGCTGGAGGCTGGCTTCATCGAGTTGGAAGACCGTTTTGTCGTTCGCATCGGTGATGCGCTGAATGAGATGCATCTTTGCCGGGCGTTTGCCGCCAGTGGCAAAGCAGGAGTAGGCCAGACACAGTTCATTGAGCTTGGCCTCACTCGCCCCGAGACAGGAGGAGGCAGCATCACGCAGCGGGGATGTGATACCGGCGTTTTTCACGAAGTCTTTGAAGCCGGGGCGGAGCAGGCCACGATCCAGCACCACCTGCTCACCGAGACGGACGGTGACTGAATTGTGGGAGACCACGAGCGCCTCACGCGCAGTGATCGGTTTGCGTGACCAGACCGGATTCGGAATCTCCATACCATACTCACCGAGGATGCCGGTGAAGCCGCCAATCATCACGCGGTCATTGCCCAGAGGCTCGTCGGCATAGAGGCTGACTGGAGAGACATTCCTCTGGGTAAATCCATAGGCATACACAAAGGGAATGAAGGCCGTGCCAACTGGGCGCATGCTGTCCGTGGCGCGGTTGTACTGGCTGTCGGCAAAATCCCGCCCGCCGACCATGGCTAGCACTGCCCCATCCCGATTGTCGAGCACCAGTGCCGCGCCCTGGAGGTATTCGGGCTTCGGCCGCGGTACGGGTGACGCATCTCCTTTGGTGGCGCTGACCTGCTTGCGCCAGTCGGTGATGATGGCGCGGAATTGATCATAGGTCTGGTGCTCGTAGCCCTGGCGTTTTTCGATCTCAGCAAGCCGTGCCTTCACCGCCACTTCGGTCTTGGTTTGCAGTTCCTTGTCGATGCTCGTGTAGATCTTGAAGCCACCCACGGTCGCCCGCTCCTCACCGAGCTGACTGACCACTTCCTGACGCACGGCATCATAAGCATAGCTTAGCTGCGAATTGCTATTTTGAGGCGCGGTGATGACGCCCTTCATCTTGGCCAGCTCGGCATCCTCGCGGGTGAGGTGTTTTTCGATGACCATGCGATCGAGCACATAGTCACGCTCCTTGCGCGCACGCTCTGGGTGCTTGATGGGCTCGATGTTGTTCGGGCTCTTGATAAGTCCAGCGATGGTAGCGGACTCGGCCAGAGTCAGCTCCTTGGCATCTTTGCCAAAGTAACCCTGTGCCGCAGCCTGGATGCCGTGGAAGTTTTTGCCAAAGAAAATGCGGTTCAGGTATAGCTCCAGGATCTCGGTCTTCGAGAATTGCCGCTCTATCCGCTGCGCCACGAAGGCCTCCATAAGCTTGCGCCGGTAGCTACGATCCATCAGGCCAAAGGTCTGACGCGCGAGCTGCTGCGTGATCGTGCTGGCCCCCTGAGTAACCTCCCCTGCCTTCAAATTGAGATAAACAGCACGCGCGAGGCCAATGTAGTCCACGCCGTTGTGCTGAAAATAGCGGCTGTCTTCCTGGGAAGTGAGCGCGTCGATGAAATGCTGCGGGATGTCTTTGATCGAAACAGGCGTGCGATTCAGCACGAAGATACGGCTCAGTTCATCGCCGTTGCGGTCATAAATGACACTGGCGGACTCCAGCTTCTTCACTTCGTCGAGATCATAAGTCTCCGCCTTTTGCCTCAGCGGAGCTACGATGATGGCATAAGCACCCAGCATGGCCACCGCCCCCAGGAGCACCAGCGCCACGAGCGCGCTGAACCAGGCACGGCGATAAAACGGCGGCTTCAGGCCGGATGGACCTCGCCATGATGAGTGCGAATGGGATGGCTGTGCTTCGATGCCGAACATGAACTAGAAGAATGGTGGCCCGTGGGGAAAGGGCGGCTAGTCTAGCCTCTCTCTTTTGCCCCGCCACCGACTTCTTTGCCTGTCGTGACACCGATCCACCAGTCTCTCCTCCAGCGCCTCGCCGTCACACCGCAGCTGAGTTTCGCCGTGGTGATGGAACTGGCACTTTACGATCCCGCGCATGGCTACTATGGCCCCGGCCCACGCCGCATCGGCAGAAAAGGCGATTTCTACACGGCCGTGTCCGTCGGTCCGCTTTACGGGCACCTGCTTGCTGATCTCGCCCGTCAGACCCACGTTGACCTGGGCAAACCGGAAGACTTCTGCGTCATCGAACAAGCTGCTCATGACGGGCAGCTCGCGGAGGACATCCTCTCGTCCTGTGATTTCGATTACCTCATCGTCGAGCCAAATCCCCGCTACGAGGCCGCTCAGCGTGAGCGACTCGCGGCTTTTGAAAAGCGCGTATCATGGGTACCATCGCTCACCAGCCTGCCCCCCCGCCCTGCGCTCTTTGTCTGCAATGAACTCCCCGATGCCATGCCCGTACACCTCGTGCGCTGGGATGGTGCAGAGTGGGAGGAATTGTTTGTCGTGGCTTCAGCGGTCCCAAGTTCTCAGTCCTCGGCACTCAGTTTCCAGCCAGGGCCGCCTTCCAGTTCTTTGGCAGACGAGATCGCCCGCCTCCCGCGTGGTCTCCCGCCTGGCTACACCACCGAGATTGGACTCGCCGCGCTGGAATGGATGCGAGATCTCGCCGCATCGCCCTTTCACGGCATCATCTACATCGCCGACTATGGGCTCGATCATGATGACCTCTACTCCCCCGAGCGTAGCACCGGCACCCTGCGGCGCTACATTCACCATCGAACCGATGACCATGTTCTCGAGGACTTGGGCGAGTGCGATATCACCACCCATGTGAATTTCACCCGCCTCATCGAAGTGGCCGAAGACGCCGGATTGAAACTCCGCAGCTACGAGCACCAGGGCCGCTATCTCGGCAAACTCGGCCTCCCTTGGCTAGCCGGCCTCGAGGGACAGCGCCCCGATTCGGTCACCCAGGCGCTTGTGAGGCAGTTTCACTCTCTCACTCATCCTGCCATGATGGGGCGCTCTTTCCGGGTAGTCGTGCTGGAGAAGTGATCACGTCAAAAACGGATTCTCCGCCCTCTCGCGGCCGATCGTCGTGTCATCGCCGTGGCCCGGATAGACCACCGTCGTGTCCGGCAGAGGCCAGAGATGCTTCTCGATACCGGTCGCGAGCTGCTGGAACGACCCACCAGGGAAGTCCGTCCGGCCCACGCCATCCAGGAAAAGCACGTCCCCGCCGAAAAGCAGCCCGTGCTCTGGTAGATAGAAGCAGACGCTATCTGGCGAATGCCCCGGCACATGGAAGAGCTTAACGATATGAGTACAAAGGTCTATCTCCTCCCGCCCCTCCAGCACCTCATCCACAGCGAACTCTGGCACCGAATACGCCGTGCCCGTCGCTGCACCAAAGAGCCTTTCCAGCGTTAAATCCTTCGATAAAGGAGCCCAAGCCAGCACTGGGCAGCCGTGGTCCGCAACCACCTCCGCAGCCCCCAGCACATGATCAAAGTGCTGATGCGTCAGCAGTAGCGCATCCACATCAGCCCCCTGACTTTTCAACCAGGCGGCCACACCCTCAGGCGCATCCACGAGTATTGTCCCACAAGGCAGTTTCACCAGGTAGCCATTCGTCTGAGCGATCCCGCCCGTGAACATCGAAATATCAGTCATATCTCCCTCAGAGAGGAAACAGGTGGACAATTCAAGCGGCAACCCGCAAAATCTGCCGCCATATTCCAGGCCAGCCCGCGTATTACAGCAGCCCCCCATATCGTCATGATTCGCAAACCCTTGTCCCTTGTGGCCGCCTCACTGGCTGCTCTCACCCTGGCAGCACCACTCCGCGCCGAGACCAACTTTGGTCAGGTCGCCATGCACGTGGCCTACATGCTGCAGAGCCAGCACTACTCACACCGGGACTTTGATGACGAACTATCTGCGAAGCTGCTGGAGAACTACCTGAACCTCCTCGACTTCCGCCACATCTTCTTCACGCAGGAAGACGTCAACAGCCTCAAGTCCAAGTACGATACCACTCTCGATGACCATGTGCTCATGCGCAATGTCAGCCCCGCCATCGAGATCTACGACATCTACAAGCAGCGCGTGCAGGAGCGGCTCGACTTCGTCAAAAAGACTCTCGCCAGCCATAAATTCACTTTCGATTCCAACCGCACGATCGAGCTGAAGCGCGACAAAGCCCCGTATCCGAAAAATGTCGCTGAGCAGGACAAGCTCTGGATCGACATCCTGGAGGAAAACATGCTCCAGGAAAAACTCGCTGACGAAGCCAAGGTCGAGGAAGCCAAAAAGAAAGCTGAAAAGGCCGCCAAGAAAGCCGCAGAAAAAGCAGCCGAGAAACCCGCTGCCGACAGCGCCGCCAAGAAGACTGACGACAAACCAGCTGAAGCTGCCGACAAAAAAGAAGTCGCCGCCGCAGACAAGCCCAAGGACGACAAGAAAGACGAAAAT
>JAGKWZ010000235.1 GCA_021151605.1 Verrucomicrobiaceae bacterium | reverse complement strand
CAGCACTCGCGACTTCGGTTTCGGACTGGGCTTCTTCGAGTTCGCTGCCTGCACCGGCGAGCACACGGGCTTTGGCGATTTTCAGTGCCTCACCACGCCAGCTCACAGCTTCACGAACGACACGCATTTCGGCATCGAGCGCTCGAAGCTGGAAGTAGGTGGAGGCGACTTCGGCCTGAATGCCGAGCAGGACATTGTGAACGGCATCCGCAGCGGCTGCGGCGGTGGCTTTGTCAGCCTCGACACCGCGCCGGATCTTGCCCCAGAGGTCGATTTCCCAGGAGAAGTCGAGCAGGGCATTGTAAGCAGGGCCATCGTAGCGAAGGCCATTCAACGGGAAGGGCGAAGGCATGTTCCCCGAGGTGCGCTGACGGTCAGCACTGAGCGGAGCCCCGAGCGTCGGAAGGAAATCTCCGCGTGTGATGCGAGCCGTGGCACGAGCCTGATCAAAGCGGGCGATGGCTGCTTTGAGCTGCTGATTGTTCGCCGTGGCCTTGGCTTCGAGTTCGTTGAGCTTTGCGTCGCGAAAGACCTTCCACCACTCGCCCTTCGGCAGATGGGAAGAAGGATTCGCCGCACGCCAAGTGACACCTTTGAACTTCGGTGGAGAGATCGTTTCTGGACGTTCGTAGTTGGGTCCGACTTGCGCGAAGGCGCTGGTGGCGAGGAGTAAAAGGAGGAAGCGCATGGGGTGAAATCAGGAGTTGGCAGAAATAAGGCGGGAGGGCATGTTGGGAGCATGAAAATCGAAGCTGATTTCCCCGACATCACCGAAGAAGCAGCCAAGGAACCTGAGCAAGGGTTGAGGATCCTCACGGAGCTGGCGTGCAGACTTTACGAGAAGGACATCATCACTTTTGGCCAGGGCATGAGGATGACTGGGCTGGATTTGCTGGGCTTTCAAAAAGAACTCTGCAAGCGTGAAATCCCCCGCATGACTCTGGAGAGCTTCATGCTCGAACTGAATCAGAAGCCGGCTCATGCTCATCATCAGTGACACCTCCGTCATTTCCAATCTAGCCCTGATCGATAGGCTGGATGTGCTACCGAAGCTTTTTAAATCGGTGGTCATGCCAGAAGCCGTTTTCCGAGAGCTGGGAAATTTAAAGGTGGCCAAGGCGAGGCAAGAGATGTTGTCATTCATTCAGTCTGGGCTCTTCAAAGTTGTAACTCTGACAGAAGAAGAGCGAAGTCTTGCGCTGTCATTCATGCCAAAAATCGACGAAGGAGAGTCTGAGGCCATCTCCCTGGCATACACTCGCCGTGCAGACGTTTTGTTGATTGATGAAACCAGGGGACGAAGTGTGGCGGCATCCATGAATGTCCCCATCAAAGGGCTATTGGGCATACTGTTGGAAGCAAAAAGAGCCGGGCACCTAGACGCTCTCCGCCCGTGCATCAAAGAGCTGGAAGCCAAGGCTAACTTCTTCATGAGTGCGGAACTGCGGGAGCTGATTCTGAAGTCGGCAGGTGAGTGACCACTGGGGCGACCTTTTTCTGCTTCCCGAGCTTCATCATGAGCACGTAAAACACGGGGGTGAGGAAGAGGCCGAGGAAGGTGACGCCGATCATGCCGCTGAAGACGGCGGTGCCCATGGCTCGGCGCATTTCGGCTCCAGCGCCGGTGCTGACGACGAGGGGATAAACGCCGGCGATGAAGGCGATGGAGGTCATGAGGATGGGGCGGAGACGCAGGCGGCAGGCTTCGAGGGCGGACTCGAGCGGGCTTTTGCCGTGGTCGTGGCTCTCTTTGGCGAACTCGACGATGAGGATGGCGTTTTTACAGGCAAGGCCGATCAAGACGATGAAGCCGATCTGGGTGAAGATGTTGTTGTCGCCGCCGGTGAGATGCACGCCGACGAGGGCAAAGAGCAGGCAGATGGGCACTATGAGGATGATGGCGAGCGGGAGTCGGAGACTCTCATATTGCGCGGCGAGCACCATGAAGACGAGCAGGATGCAGAGCGGGTAAATGAACATGGCGGTGTTGCCCGCGATGATCTTTTGGTAGGTAAGATCGGTCCACTCGAACTCAAAACCGGGTGGCAGCACCTCTTTGGCGATGCCGGCGATGAGTTCCTCGGCCTGACCGGAGCTGAGCGGTGGCAGCGGTGCTCCATTGAGATCGGCGGCGAGGTAGCCGTTGTAATGCGTGACGCGGTCGGGACCGAAGCTTTCCTTCACTTTCACGAGCGAGCCGACGGGCACCATCTCGCCCGCCATGTTGCGCGTTTTGAGCCGTGTGATGTCGCTGGCGTCATCGCGGAACTGCTCCTCGGCCTGGGCGACGACCTGATAGGTGCGGCCGAAGCGGTTGAAGTCGTTCACGTAAAGGCTGCCGAGATTGATCTGGAGTGTCTCGAAGAGATTGGCGAGTGGCACGCCCTGCATCTTGGCTTTCTCACGATCCACGTCGGCTTCGATCTGCGGGACGTTGACGGTGTAGCCGGAGAAGACCTGAGTGAGCTTTTGACTGCCGTAAGCCGCGCCGACGAGCTGCTGCGTAGCCTGATAAAGAGCAGCGTAACCTTGGTTGCCGCGATCTTCGACCATCAGCTTAAAGCCGCCCGTAGTGCCGATGCCGTTCACCGGTGGCGGCGGGAAGATCATGACCATGGCGTCCTGGATGGCCATGAATTTGGCATTCAGCGCTCCAGCAATGGCGCCACCGCTCAACTCGGGTTTGGTGCGTTTTTCAAAGTCATCGAGCCCGACGAATACGATGCCGGCATTCGGGCTGATGGTGAAGCCTTGGATGCTGAGTCCTGGGAAGGCGATGGCGTCCTTCACGCCTTCATGATCCATGGCGATCTGCGACATGCGGCGCATGACGTCGTCCGTGCGATCCAGCGAGGAGCCTTCAGGCAACTGCGCAAAACCGACGAGGTATTGCTTGTCCTGGCCGGGCACGAAGCCTTCAGGCACGATCTGGAAGCTTTTCCAAGTGGCCCAGACGAGTCCGCCATAGATGAGCAGGGCGATGATGCTGAAGCGGATGAAGCGCTTCACGAGGCCGACGTAGAGGTTGGATGACCAGTCGAAGAAGCGATTGAAGGGACGGAAGAACCAGCCCAGCAGCAGGTTCATGAGCCGGGTGATGAGGTCTTGTTTGTCGTGATGACCTTTCAGCAACAACGCCGACAGCGCGGGGCTGAGGGTGAGTGAATTGATGGCTGAGATGACCGTGGAGATGGCGATGGTGACGGCGAACTGTTTGTAAAACTGGCCGCTCAATCCGCTGATGAACGCGGTGGGGATGAAGACGGCACAAAGCACGAGCGCGGTGGCGACGATGGGGCCTGTGACCTCCTTCATGGCCTGTTTTGTGGCCTCAATCGGGCGCAGGCCATTGCGGATGTTTCGCTCCACGTTCTCGACCACGACGATGGCATCATCGACGACGATCCCGATGGCGAGCACTAGACCGAAGAGGGAGAGGTTGTTGATGCTGAAGCCGAGCATGTTCATCACGGCAAAGGTGCCGATGAGGGACACTGGAACGGCTGCTAGCGGGATGATGGAGGCACGCCAGGTTTGCAGGAAGATGACGACCACGAGCACGACGAGCAGGATGGCCTCGATGAGCGTGTGAATGACGGCGTCGATGGATTTCTCGACGAAGACCGTGGGGTCATAGGCGATGGCGTAATCGACACCTTCGGGGAACTTCTTTTTGAGTTCTTCCATCTTGGCGCGGACAGCCTGAGAGACGGCGAGTGCATTCGCTCCGGGGAGCTGGAAGACGCCCATGCCGACAGCCTTCTTGTTGTTCAGCAGACTGCGCAGTGAGTAATCGCCAGAGCCCATTTCGGCGCGGGCGGCATCACGGAGACGGAGCTTTTCACCATAGGGGCCGGTCTTGACGATGATGTTTTCAAACTCCTGCTCGCTGATGAGACGGCCTTTGGCGTTCACCGTGAGTTCAAAAGCGGAATCCTTGGTTGGCTGCTGGCCGATGGTGCCTGCGGCGACCTGGATGTTCTGCTCGCGGATGGCATTGACGATATCGCCGGAGGTGAGCCCACGGGCAGCGGCTTTGTCGGGGTCGATCCAGATACGCATGGCATACTCACCGCCGCCGAAGACCTGCACCTGACCGACACCATTGAGCCGCGTGAGCTCGTCCTTCACATTCAGCGTGGAGTAGTTCCGCAGGTAGATTTCATCGTAGCGATCATTGGGTGAAAGCAGATGCACGACGAGGGTCATGTCGGGTGAGGACTTCACCGTGGTCACACCGAAGCGGCGGACTTCCTCCGGCAGCTTGGGCAGCACTTGGGACACGCGGTTTTGCACCTGCACCTGCGCGAGATCCAGCTCAGTGCCGATCTTGAAGGTAACGGTGAGGGTCATGACTCCGTTTGCCGTGCTCTGCGAGGTCATGTAGAGCATGTTTTCGATGCCGTTGATGGATTGCTCCAACGGCGACGCCACCGTCTCGGCGATGGTCTTCGGGTTTGCGCCAGGGTAGGTCGCCGTGACGATGACGGTGGGTGGCGCGACTTCGGGATACTCGCTGATCGGAAGCTGGAAGAGCGAGATGGCTCCCAGCACAAAGATGAGCAGTGAAAGCACGCCCGCGAAGATGGGGCGAGTGATGAAAAAACTAGAGAAGTTCATGGGCAAGGAGGCCTAAAAAATGACGAATGAGTAAATCCGAATGACGAAGGAATGACGGAAGGTCGAATGACTAGGCCGTGCCTGTTTCGTCATTCGTGCTTCGGCCTTCGTCATTTCGCGCCGGGAGCTGCGGCTTGTTTCGCCGGATCACCTTCGACCGGCGCGACAGGCATTCCCGGCATGGGCAGGCGGGCCTGACCATTGATGATGATCTTTTCACCGGCTTTCAGGCCGCTGCGGACGATGCGCTTGCCGTCGATGATGGGGCCTATAACGACAGGCTTGTACACGCTGAGGCTCTTTTCATCGACGCCGAGGACATACTTGTTGGCCTGATCCGTGAGGATGGATTTTTCGTCGATGAGCAGGACATTTTCTTTGCCCGTCACGGGCAGGCGGACTCGCGCAAAGAGGCCCGGTGTGAGCATGCCGTCGGCGTTTATGAACTCGCAGCGCAGGATCATGCTGCCGGTGCTGGCATTGAGGCGGTTGTCGAAGGACTCGATGTGCCCCTTATGCGGAAAATCCGTTTCGTTGGCGAGCTGGAGTTCCACGGGCACGCGACCATCTCCATTGGTGAAGAGCTTTTTATCGCGCTGGAGGGCCTGGAGCTTCAGCAGGCTGTTTTCATCGATGTCAGCATACACATAGACGGGATCGACGGTGACGATGGTGGTGAGCAGCGTGGTGCCTGCGGTGACAAAATTCCCCGTCGTAGTGATAGCGCGGCTGATGCGACCTGCGATGGGGGCCTTCACCTCCGTGTGTTCCATCTCGATGCTGGCACTGTGCTCGGCGGCCTTCGCGGATTCGAGAGATGCCTGACCTTGCTTGAACATGGACTCGCGCGTCTCTGCCTGCTCAGGAGCGATGGCTTTGGCTGCGAGAAGAGCCGAAACACGGTCGAACTCGCGCTTGGCGGCATCGGCATTGGCTTCAGCACGCTGCACCTCGGCCTTCGCGGCGCGGAGTTTGGTCTCAAAGGGGCGCTGGTCGATGGTGAAGAGGATGTCCCCCTTTTTCACGAGGCTTCCGGCCTGGAAATGCACCTGGGTGATGTAGCCGGACACTCGCGGGCGGAGATCGACCATCTCGGTGGCTTCGACGCGCCCGGTGAATTCCTCCCACTCGACGAGTTCCTTCGACTCCACCGGAGCGAGGGTCACAGGTGCGGGCGGCATGGCACCGCCACCGTGGCCGCCGCCCTCGGGGGGCTTTCCGCAAGCGGCGAGGAACAGGGCGAGTGGGAGGAGGATGCGCGGGGGGGGCATGGTGAGTGTGGGGATGGCGGTCAAGTTGACCGGTTGGTTAATTTGAATGCGAAAATGAGGTCAAGGCAGGGTCAAGAGAGGTCTATGAGTCAGGATTCGGAGTCTGGGACGCCGAGGATGCGACGGGCGCCGGCTTCCATTTCGTCGAGGTGACTTAGATCGTTCCACATGCGGGCGTGGAGGAGCAGGCCCTCACCGTAGGCGAACAGGATTCGTGCCAAAGCCGGTGCGTCAGGTGCCTCAATGATGCCCTGGTAGTGGGCATCGCGGATGGCGCTCTCGTAATAGCGGATGAACTGGGAGAGGATCTCCTGGAGTTTGTCGCGCAGTTTGTCGTCGATGGTGCTGACCTCAGCCCCCAGGGAATGAATGGGACAACCGAGCACGCGGCCATGTTTTTCCTGCATTTCCCGCTGCTCCTGCTGGAAGTCGGCGAAGCATTTCCAAATGCGATCCAGCGGTGCATTGACCGGCGAAAAGGTCTGATCGAGCTGCTTCCGATGCTCTGCCCAGCTATACTCGATCGCGGTGAGGGCACAGGCAGTCTTCGATTCAAAGAAGTGGTAGAAGCTGCCCTTCTTCACGCCGGCCTTTTCACAGATGTGATCCACCGACGTAGTGCCATAGCTGCCCGTCCAGATCAGTTCGATCATGGCTTCGATCAGGCGTTCTTTGGCGTCAGAGGTTCTTCCCATGGCTGCCCTAAAGCGGAAACTAGACGATCAGTCAACAATTATGTCCCAAGTTTCGCCGCCTACCTTTCCCTGCTAGCGCGTTTGACCAGCAGCAGAAATGATTGGCTCCGTTCCTTGACGCTCGGGAGCGCTCTCCTATGATGGCGCGCCCTTCCTCCGGGCAATCTTCGTTTCTTACCTCCCCCCAAAGCGCACACGCACCATGGCCATCCTCGTTGACACTGACACACGCATCCTCGTCCAAGGCATCACGGGCGATTTCGGCTCCCGCCACGCCAAAGCCTCACTCGACTACGGCACGCAGCTCGTGGCAGGTGTCACCCCCGGTAAAGGTGGTGCGACCTTTGATCACGGCAGCCACAAGGTGCCGGTCTATGACACCGTGAGCCAAGCAGCGAAGGAATCCGGTGCGACTGTCAGCGTGATCTTCGTGCCACCGCCCTTCGCTGCTGACGCCATCCTGGAAGCCGTGGACGCTGGTCTCGACCTCGTCGTCGCCATTACTGAGGGCATCCCGGTCAATGACATGATCAAGGTGAAGGCCGCCATGAAAGGCAGCAAGACCCGCCTCATCGGCCCAAACTGCCCTGGTCTCGTGACTCCTGGGCATGGCGAAAAATCCCAGGGTGGCTGCCGCATCGGCATCGCTCCAGGTTACATCCACAAGCGCGGCAACGTGGGCGTGGTCAGCCGCTCCGGCACCCTCACTTATGAAGCCGTTTGGCAGCTCACGACTCGCGGTTACGGCCAGAGCACCTGCGTTGGCATCGGTGGTGACCCCGTGAATGGCACCAATCACCTCGACGTGCTGAAGATGTTCAATGAAGACCCCGAGACCGAAGCGATCATCATGATCGGCGAGATCGGCGGCAATGCCGAAGTCGAAGCCGGCCTCTGGGCGAAGGACAACATCAAGAAGCCCATCGCTGCCTTCATCGCCGGTGCGACAGCACCTCCAGGACGCCGCATGGGCCATGCCGGCGCCATCATCGGCGGAGCCGACGACACCGCCGCTGCGAAGAAGCGCATCCTCGCCGAGTGCGGCATCGCCGTGGCTGACAGCCCGGCAGACATGGCCGCAGCGCTGCTGAAGGTCTGGGGCAAGTAAGTTTCCTCTGTTCTTTGGATTGTTTTGTGAATCACCCGGCAGGTATCTGCCGGGTGATTTGTTTTTGTGGCTGGACACAAAAAAGCGAACTGCACTAGGAGCACAGTTCGCTTGTTGAAGTAGTGCGGGATCTACTTCGCGATCTCGCAGGTGACTTTGGCTGACTTGTCCATCTCGCCGAGCACGACGGCGCCAGTGCCGACTTTGAGGGCTTTTTTAGCGTGCTTGGCGTCCATGATGGCGACCCAGCCGATGCCCATGTTGAAGGTATCCCATGCGTCATTTGGATCGGCGTGACGGAGAACCTTTTGCACGACGTCGTTTTGCCAGAAGGGAACCTTCAAATGGCAGCCGAAACCGTTGCGGGTAAAGATTCGTCCGAGGTTTTCGACGAGGCCACCGCCGGTGATGTGCGCCATGGCGGCGGGCTTGATCTTGGCTTTGCGCAGGCCCCAGCATTGCTCGTGATAAAGCAGGGTAGGGGTCAGAAGCTGCGCTGCGTCTTTTTTGCTGAGTTTGATGCTTTCCTTCGCCAAAATGCGGCGGACGAGGCTGAATCCGTTGGCGTGGAACCCGGCGCTTGGCCAGCCGATGAGCACATCGCCAGTCTTGATCTCAGCGGGGTTCATGACGTCTGACTTCTCAGCGGCACCGATGGCGAAGCCAGAGAGCTCGACCATGCCATCAAGCACAGCTCCGGGCATCTCGGCGGTCTCACCACCTGCGAGGATGCAATTGCATGCCTGGAGGTACTCGGACATGCCGGCGATGATGCGCGTGAGCTGGCGCTTCTTGATTTGGTTCACGCCGACATAGTCGAGGAACATGATGGGATCGGCCCCGCAGGTGAGCACGTCGTTGACGTTCATGGCGACGAGGTCTTTCCCCGCGTTTTCGAGGAGATCGTATTTGAGCAGGAGTTCGAGTTTCGTGCCCACGCCATCACAGCCAGTGAAGATGACCGGCTGCTTGTATTCTTTTTCGGTAAGGCATAGGTGCAGTTGCAGATGCGGCACTGGATGGCGATGCGGCGACGGCTGATCTCACGCCTGCGTTCGCGCCAGAGGGTCCACATCCACAAGCTGCAGACGAGGCAAACACCAATAAGCATCACGGTGACAATGAGGCCGCTAAGTTGAACACGAATCATTGGGATACCTCCTTTTCCCAGGCGAAGCCAATATCTGCCCAATCTATGTCCGTCTGGGCTGGGCTGGGCTCAAAATGGAGCTGGGTCATCGCCGAATGGAGTTTCACCACGACCTCTGGATCTTCGGAAGAGGAAACCGGCACGGCCAGCAGGACTTGACCGAGGCTTCCGATGGCCACGCGGAAGCGTGTCTTACTGGGATCGAGAAGTGGGATATCCTGAAGGGTCCCACCAGAGATCAGTCCACGCTTGAGTGTATTTTCGATGTGAGCTTTAAGCGTGGCTTTGGGGGCGGGTTTTAGTTCGACTGGCTTTGCTGGAGGCAGGGGCGGCAGAGCATCAAGGAAGTTTTGTTCCAGAAGGCCAGGGCGCTCGCGTGCTGCGAGGGTGCTGTTGGCAGCTTTGAGCTTCATTTCGAAAGCTTCGCGGAAAAAAGCGGGCAACCTGGCGGCAGTAGGCACATCGTGAATGCCAGGTGTCTCCGAGGGCAGGAGGGTAAAACTACGATCCATGGCACGGTGGATGAGGGCACGCTCAGCAGGCACGTCGGGGTTCAGCACGATCATCTGCTGTGGTCGTGCGGTGAGCTTGGGGGCTCCGGGGGTGACGATGCGGAAGAGGACAAAAAGGGAGGCGACGCCGAAAACGGTGATCAATAAAAATGACAGCAGCCATGGAGTCGTGCGCTCCCGGCGCTTCCAGTCAAAGATCAGCTGGGATTCGGGGGACGAAGCCTTTTTCATTTCGTCGCTGTGGGCTGCTGGCTTGGATTCGTGGAAAGTGCCACTTCGTAGCCCAGGCCCATGGCGAGGCTGCTGACCTCCGTGAATCGTCCGGTCGTCGCGTAACGGTCGGCGTGCAGGAGGATTCGGCGTTCGCCATCGCGCCGCTCCTCCAAGCTGGCGCGGAGTTCCTCCATGGTCATGCGCTGTCCGTCAAAATACATGGGCGCATCCTGGCCACCGGCGATGGTGATGATGTGGGCGCGGTCAAAGCCGGTGAGGCGGCTGCTGGAACGGGGTTTCTCCACGGTGATGCCTGACTGGACGACGAAGCCGCTGCTGAAGAGGAAATAAACCAGCAGCAGCAGTATCGCGTTCAGCAGGGGGGTGATGTAGAGCCAGGGGCTCTGCTTTGGCAGATGGCTCACAAGTTTCATGACACGAACACAGCTAATATCATGAATGCGACTTCCGCGCGCGGCTGCGAGCTGGTGCCTCTTCGGCGGGCTGGCGGAACTCCACGATGTTGTCCGCCGATTTTGCGTCCTCGATCAAATTCACGATCTCCACACCGGCACGCTCAAGATCGTGCATGATGGACTGGGCGCGGGCGCTGAGGAAGGCGTAGAAAAGGTAGGCAGGGATGGCCACCACGAGTCCAAGAGCTGACGTGACGAGACTTTGGTAAACACCGCGGGCGACTTCGGCTGGGGTGGTGATGCCATTTGCGGATGACAGATTGGTGAAGCTGTCCAGCAGGCCGATCACTGTGCCGAGAAGGCCGATGAGAGGCCCGGCATGGGCGATGGCATTGAGGATGGCGAGGTAGCGCTCCAGCCGTGGCACTTCGAGCTGCCCTGCCTCCTGAACGATCTCTTTGAGCTGCTCACGCGGCGCGTGATGGCGGAGCAGAGCGGCATGAATCACGCGCCCAGCAGGCACCCGGGTGGCCACACATTCCTGGAGTGCCTCAGTGAAGTTACGGCGCCTGATCAGCGCGGCGAGCCCAGCGAGAAATTCCCCCACATTCATGCTCGCCCGGTGAAAATACGCCAGCCGCTCCAAAAAAATCGCCACAGCAAATCCCATGCAGGCCATGAGGAGCCATACGAGTGGGCCGCCTTTGGAAATCAGTTCGGTCATGACTTATGGTAGGATGAAAGGAAAAGGCAAAAGCTGTGAATGTAACGCTCTATTGAACATTCAATCAGAGCAAATAAGAGGCCCATGTTTCAAATTTATGGAAACAATGCAAGCCTATGTTTCCGACAGCCTATGTTTCCAAATACGGATCAATGGGGTGCAGCCGATGATTCTGGGGGGGGTAGGTCTGGTTCTGTGCTGGGTTTTGGCGGCGGAATGACTCAAGATTGTTCGTCGGCTTGCCAATAGGCCGGAACTTATGATAAGGCTGTGATTTGCCATGCGAAAATCACCCTGCCGCCGCCTGATCCTACTCGCGCTTGGCTTTGCCTGCCCGTTTTCTTACGCTGCCACCCGGTCCTGGACGGACTCGAGCGGGCGGAAGGTGGAGGCGGAGTTCTCCGGGATGAAGGGAGACAGCGTTCTGCTAAAACTGACGACCGGACAGACGGTACCTTTTCCTCTGGCACGCTTAAGTGATGAGGATCAGGCCTTTGTGAAAACTCTTGGAGGTGGTGGCGGCGGTGCTCCTGCGGCCTCCGCTCAGGCTCCCGGCGCTGCTTTGGATGTGAAGCGAGTTCCCTTGGATAAGCGTGTCTGGCCTGCGCAGGTCGTCGTGCCAGCCCGCTCCATCGAGATCGCTGCCGTCACGGAAAGCGTGGCAGAGAGAAAATTTGTGTATCAGTCCGAGGCCTTCGAGTTCACCTCTCAGGCGAAACTGGCAGGCAGTGTGATGAAGGAAGTGGCGCGCACTTTTGAGGCCACACGTTCTCTGATCGACACACTCCCCTGGGGAATCGTCTGCCGTCCACCGGCGGGCAGGTCGCGATTCCTAGCCGCTCTTTATGAGACCCGGGCTGACTACATCGCTGCAGGTGGGCCGGAGATGTCGGGTGGGGTTTACAGCAGTGGAGACAAGATCTTTAAGATCCCATTCCCCAGCCTCGGCATGGAGAAGCGTGGGCAGACTTATTTCAAAGATGACAACTACAGCAACGGCACCCTCGTCCACGAAATCACCCATCAATTGATGGACGACTATCTCGGCTTCCTGCCCAAGTGGGTCATCGAAGGCACGGCGGAATACACGGAAATGCTCCCCTACAAATCCGGCACCTTCCGCGCTGAGGCTCACAAAAGCGGCATCAAAGAGGATGTCGATGTCTGGGAAAAGCGGGAAGGTTTCACCCTGGCGATCCCGAAACTGGAACAAATGTTGACGATGAACCGAGACCAGTGGGACGAGGAATGCTCCACCTCCCAGAAGATGCGGGACATGTACCATCGCTCCCAGCTCCTCGTGTACTATTTCTGCCACCTCGACGGCGATGGCAAAGGCACCCGCTTCATCCAGTTCATGGACGCTGTTTATGGACAGGTGGCCGAGTTACGCGCCTTTTTTGCCGACCCGCGAGTGAAGCGTATGGATGGCGGCCGCTTCTCCTACCCGCGGGATTTCCCCCCGCCTGACATGAATCCTGCCTCAGCCCCCTTTAAGCACCTGCAAATCCTCATTGGCGAGCGCCCCTACCCCAAACTGGCCCAGGAGATCATGGACGGCTACAAGTCCATCGGCGTGAAAGTGACGGTGAGGTGACCAGTGACGAGGGTTTTCATCAGGGATTTGAGCCTGATGACACATGTTCGGGAAACGAGTGCCAGTGATGGTCAACCACGGTAAACGGCTCGTTGGCTAGTCCCGCCTTGCCAAAACTCTCATCCCGTCCACTGTCCCGACCCCTTTCGCGGCAACTTCCGCCCCTTTTCCCTCTCATGTTTGACTGGATCATCAAAAAAATCATCGGCACCAAGAATCAGCGCACCGTCAAGCGCTTGCAGCCGGTCGTGGCCGAGATCAACCGCATCGAAGCCCAGCTCCAAAACGAGTCCGGTGACGCTCTGCGTGAACGCGTGGCGAAGTGGAAAGCTCAGTTCCGTGCCTTCCACACGCCTCAGTTCCTCGGCGGCGTGTCCCTGCGCATCGCTGATGAGCAGGCGGTGGATGAGTGCCTGAAGCATGTAGCCGGTTACTTCGGTGCGCTGAAGCCTCACTTCCCCAGCTTGGATGACAGCTACCTCGCCGAGAGCGCCTGGAATGGTGCCAGCATGGAGGACAAAAAAGCCCGCATCGACAAAGCGCGCGACGCCTGGAACGAGATGCAGCCGAAGTTCGCTGCCATCGAGTCGAAGATGCTCAACGACATCCTGCCTGAGGTTTACGCCGTGGTGAAGAACACCGCCCGCCGTCTTTGCGGCCAGGAGCACATCGTTTGTGACACACCGCTGAAGTGGAACATGGTTCACTTCGACGTGCAGCTCGTCGGCGGTATCGCCTTGCATCGCGGGATGATCGCTGAAATGGCCACGGGTGAAGGTAAAACCCTCGTCGGAACTCTTCCTGTCACTTTGAATGCCCTCACCGGTCGTGGCGTGCATGTCATCACCGTGAATGATTACCTCGCCCGACGTGACTCGGAGTGGATGGGCTACCTCTACAAGTTCCTCGGCCTGACCGTTGGCTGCATCCAGAACGACCAGCAGAGCAACGTCCGAGCTCAGCAGTATCAGTGCGACATCACCTACGTTCCTGATCTGACCATTCGTTAAACGACAGCACTGACCCCAAACCAAGCAGCCAAGCCGCACCCGCCACCAATAAGCTGGCACTGATGCGATGGAAGCCAAAGCGCTCATGGAGAAGGGCGAGTCTGAAGAGGCAGGCCGCAAGCTCTTCCAGGTCAAACTTGGCCAGCCGAAGAATCGCGGCCTCATGCGCTGCATGGAAGATCCCGAGATGCGCCGAGCCATCGAGAAGGCTGAACTGCGCACCTTTGAAGACTCTCAGAAGAAGGAACTCTTCGTCCTCAAAGAAGAGCTCTACTACTTCATCGAAGAGCGCACGCACGATGCCGACCTGACTGAAAAAGGCCGCGAGTTCCTGAATCCCGATGAGCCCGAAGCCTTCGTGCTTCCTGACCTCGCCACGCTCTACTCCGAGATCGATGGCGACAAGACCACCACCGATGCCCAGAAGCTCGCGAAGAAGACCGAGCTTCAGGATCGCCTCTCCTTCCAGGGCCAGCGCATCCATCAGATCAGCCAGCTCCTGCGAGCCTACTGCTTGTATGAAAAGGACGTCGAATACGTCGTCGAGGAAAACAAAGTGGTCATCGTGGACAGCCAGACGGGTCGTAAGATGCCGGGCCGCCGCTGGAGCGATGGCTTGCATCAGGCCGTGGAAGCCAAGGAAGGCGTGCAGATCGATGCCGAGACGCAGACCTACGCCACGATCACCATTCAGAACTACTTCCGCCTCTACATGAAGCTCGGCGGCATGACCGGCACCGCTGAAACCGATGCGGCTGAGTTCCATGACATCTACGGCCTCGACGTGCTGACCATCCCGACCAACCAGGTGGTGAAGCGCATCGACCAGAACGACAGCATCTACAAAACGCGTCGTGAGAAGTACAACGCCGTCATTGCTCTCATCCACGAGCGCCATGCCAAAGGCCAGCCCATGCTCGTCGGCACCGCCAGCGTGGATGCCTCCGAAACCGTCAGCCGAATGCTGAAGCTGCAAAAGATCCCGCACGCCGTCCTCAACGCCAAGTATCACCGCCAGGAGGCCGAGATCGTGGCCCGTGCTGGTCAAAAAGGCGCCGTGACCATCTCCACGAACATGGCCGGCCGAGGCACTGACATCAAACTCGGTGAAGGTGTCGCCGAACTCGGCGGCCTGATGGTCATTGCCAGCGAGCGTCATGAATCTCGCCGTGTGGACCGTCAGCTCCGTGGACGCTGCGCCCGTCAGGGTGACCCAGGTGAGAGCAAATTCTTCCTCAGCTTTGAAGACGACCTTATGCGCAACTTCGGTGCCGCCGAGCGCATGACGAAGATCATGGAGCGCTTCGGCATGGCCGAGGGTGAAGAACTCCAGCACCCATGGCTGAATCGTAGCGTCGAGACCGCCCAGAAGCGTGTCGAGCAGCGCAACTATGTCGGCCGCAAACGCGTGCTCGAATACGACGACGTGATGAATCAGCAGCGCGAAGTCATCTACGAACGCCGCAACGACGCCCTCGAAAGCAACGACCCGCGTCTCCTCGTCAACGACGCCGTCGAACAAGGTATCCGCGACCGTCTTGCTGAATTCTTGCCGAGCGAGAAGGGCAGCGACCTTGAGCCCGATTACGAAAACCTGCTCCAGTGGCTGAACACCACCTTCCCCATTGGTCTCCGCGAGATCTCCGATGAGTTCAAGGCGCTCGACTTTGAAGGTCAGGCCGCCTGGGTGAAGGAAAAAGTGCTCCAGGCTTACGACATGAAGCTGGATGGTTTCCACCCAGAGATGGTTCAGGAAGCGGATCGCCGCATCATGCTGAACGCCATCGACCGTCTCTGGCAGGAGCACCTCCTGGCGCTGGATGCACTGAAGGAAGGCGTCATGCTCCGCACCTACGGGCAGAAAGATCCCCTCATCGAGTTCAAGCAGGAGGCTTTCTCCATCTTCTCCGAGCTGATCCGCAGCATTAACGCCGAGGTCCTGCACAACCTCTTCAAGAGCGCCAACGAACTCATCGCCTATCATCAGATGCAGATGGCGCAGATGGCCCAGTTCTTCCGCGAGCACGGCCTGCCCGTCCCCGGTGGTGCCCC
>JAGKWZ010000234.1 GCA_021151605.1 Verrucomicrobiaceae bacterium | reverse complement strand
GTATTGAAGCATTCACTTCAGCAAGCCATCCAGCCAGTCATAGGCCGCCTGACGATCCACCTCCGGAAAATCATGGGGCGCATCGGGTGTGACAAGGGTGAGATTCTTTTTCGCCTTCAGCAGCTCATAGACCTCACCCGCCTTTGCCCAGGCTTTCCGGACACCAGCGATGTCAAAATTGCTGTCATTGAGCGGTGAATTTGAAAAGACACCGCGTGGCGCTATTGCCGCGATGACCTCGTAGAAGTCGAAGGGGATTTTCCCGGCATCGTTTTCATACACATTGCGGATACGCGGCATATATCGGTCACTGGTCCAGCCAGTGACTTTGCCGCCATAATAGTCGTGAAAGGGAGTGAATCCGCAGCTTGTCACTACGGCCTTCAGACGTTCATCAAACACAGCCGTAAAAAGCGCGTTATGCCCGCCCAACGAGTGGCCGATGACACCGATGCGGTCTTTATTCACCTGTGGAAGTATTTCGAGCAGATCGACAGCGCGCATATTATTCCAAATCGCCTTCATGGAGCCACTGGCTCTAGCTGCGCCCTGCTTGGTGAAATCATACTCGTATTCCCCAAAGGATGGATAGTCCGGCACGAGGCAAATATAGCCGCGTCCAGCCAGTTCATGAGCATAATGCAAGGAAGGCAGTCCACCAATTCCAGCCGGCTCATCTTTGCCGATTTTTGTCGTTTGGTGGAGGCAAAGCATGGCGGGTGCCTTGCCAGTTGCATTCAGTTCGTTCGGAATCAGTAACCACGCAGGCACACGATCTCCAATTTCGGAAGTGAACCTCAATTTGCGCCGAAGATACTTCGAGGTCTTCTCTTCTGAGATGAATTCGACATCCAGTGGTGCCCAGCGTGAGGTGTCGTGCAATGTGCCCATCGCCTGCTGCATGCCAGCCTTGATATGTGCAACACGTTCGCCCCAATCTTCGGCTGTTTTGACAGGGCGTTCACTGCCGCTAACATCCTGCACGACAAGCAAATTTGAATGGTCAGGATAGGTGATAGCCTGGGGTGCCATAGCGGGTTTGATTTGCTCCGGCTTTGTCAGATATGCATTTGGCACCAACTCATGCACAGCAGCCATGATCCGCTCTTCAACATCCGCAGCAAACTTCGTCGGGCGATCATAATAGACCATCGCACCTGCACCTTCATAACTACCTTCATCCAAAACTCGGCGTGACGGCACGTAGCAAGGCACGTCGTTTGAGTAACCATTCACCCAGAGACGTTCTCGATCGAATTCGCGCTTGATGCGCAGTGAATAATCGACCGTAATCTCGCCAGGCAGGAAGACCATCGCCACATCATCGCCGAAACACCATCGCTGAACGAGGTAAGGCAGAACCGTGGGAAGAACCTCGCCTTTATCTAGGCGAGCCAGATTCTTTTTGGCATGATACGCGATCGACGTCGTTTTTGATGCTGCAAGCTCCTCCCACTCAGCACGCGTCGGCAATTTGTCATAGGCGAGTTCGATCAGCTTCGTCTGGCACTCCAGCCTGCCTCTGATGGGTTTCAGCTCACCCATTGTGAGCCGTTTAGCCTCCGCACAAAGGTCTTCACCATACTTTTTGACAAGTTCCATCGTCCGACGCGGATTCGGATTCTGATCCGCTCCACAGCCAAGTGCCGTCAGAGCGATGGCACCAGGAAACTCGCGCTGCAAAGCCTCCTGAGCCACGCCAGCCCAGTCTCCATGGATTTCATCAATGCCAATGGTCGTACAGTGGCAGGCATAGCTCGTGAAGATGGCACGCACTTTGCCATCGGGATCTGTTGCGCGCAAAACCGGTAGGTCGTGATCGATCGGCTTTAAGCGAAACAAACGCCGGTTGGCAGCAAATCCTACCTTGCCCACACCCCAAGCAAGCGCTGCTGGTCTGCGATCCACTAGCGCAGCAAGCGCTACTTTTTCGATGTTGTCCGTCAACTCTCGCGTGTAGCGCTCAATAGCTGCCATATGATCCGGCGGAATATCCATACCAAAAAGATTCGGAAGAATGCCCAGGATCATCGGGGCGCAGTGGGTGTGACTGGAGCAAATGGCGAAGCGCTCACTCACAACCTTGGTCTTGCCCGAAAGACGACTCAATACTTCCTCTCGCATCGACGCTGGGATGCCGCAGTTGTCCACTGTCACTAAAACAGCCGGACCTTCGTCGTCAGTACCAATCGCAAGCGCTTTGGCAAAGATGTGCTGGGATACACCTTTGTTCGGCAGGCGTCGATTCCCGTATCCACTCAGCCGCACAGGATAGTCCGGTGTGATATCCACAGCTGCGGATCCCACCTGTCGGTACTCCACGGCGGCAGCGGCAAGTGGAAACACGCAAAGCAGCAAAAGTAATCTCATCTCAAACCTACGGCATACTCACCCTAAGGCTTACCGCTGAAATCCAGCTCACTCCACAAACTCGTACACTCGAAGTGGGAAGGCAGATCACTATTTCACTTCAATCTCCGTGCCAGCTTCAACCTTCCAGTCGCCATTCTTGCTGATAACCTTCCACAAACGGCGTTGGAATTGCTTTTTGTAGGACCAAGCGGCCTCATATTCCCAGGTATCCCCACTTATCTGTTTCATCGACCTCACTTGGATGACAAAGACAGGCACGCGGAAGTCAGGGTCAATAGCGGTGTTATCTGGTGGAGCCGTGCTAAGCACACTGGCGCTAATAAGGCGCAGTTTCAGGTCACCAAAACGCTTCAAAAAGGGCACACTTGCCGAAGTATAATCTCGGCCACGGACTATTTCGCCAAGAGTAATCGAATAGCTTTTCTGAACTCCAGGATTCAAGTCTGGCAAAGTGCGAATAATCTCCCTCACAAGCGCCTCAGTGCCAGCTGTTTCATAGTCCGCCAAAAGTCTCCCTTCACGGTCAACTGGGCCGCAGGAGTTGATCAAAGTCAGAGCCAGGAAGTAAAAAAGAACGCGATTAAACACCCTTCTATCTGACACGCGTTTGAAGAGCACGCAACTTCCCAGCGGCAAAGGATTCCCAACATGAAAAAAGCCGTCTGCACAGTCATGGTGCAAACGGCTTTGGTAATTTAAGTATTCTCGCTATTTGGCTGGCACCTCTGCCTCGACACGGAAATCATCAAATATAACCGAGGCACCACTGGATTGACCATCAAGTCCTAGGTCCCAAACCGTCGAAATTTCCGAGAATCGCGAACCCGCAGGCAATGGAATGCTCTCTTCTGTCAGCGGAACTCCATCCATATAGACGATCCAAGTTCCAGCCTGCTGATTGACTGCGATTTCGAAGCGGTGAGCCCCGCCATCAGGGGTGATATGCTGAGCAGACTCATGAACGGTTCCATCAGGTTCAACCGAAGAGATCCGTCCAGTGGCACTGTCAACCCAAAGGGCTAAGAGGGACTTCCCATCTGCCCCATTTACCTGCCAACTAAACTGATCATCTCCATTCTCCTTCCCTGACTCCAGACTCATGGTAAAGCTGGAGACTACCTGACTTGAGGAAAGCGCTTGCCCTTCTGCATCATGCCACATGACGACTGGACCGGAATTAGCCGATTCATCCCCACCAAAGCGAACAGGTGTCGAAGCGCCGACTGCCTCTGTAGAGTTCGCCTTTCCAGGGTCCGCCACCTTCACACCGCCGACTTGCGCAATTTCCAGAGACTGCGCAGACTGTTTTGAAAGGATTGTTGTGGGCGTGGCGGTAAGTCTAAGCTGAAACGGACCATAAAACGTCCAATTTGAGCCGGAAAAGATCCAGCCGCCAGCTATTCGGATAAGAACATATTCATTCGCAGTAGTCGTAGCTGAACTAATTTGGTGCGCCCCGACCGTTAAAATCGGCGTGATTACATTTGGCGTATTCGGGAACCTGACGACTCCATCCGGGCCAGCAAAAGTGGTAGCCGGGCTCGCGGCAGATTGACGAAAAATTGAAATCTCGAGGCTCGCCACTTTACCTTCGGATGGTATGCCAGAAATATAAACCGTAAATGCCGATGGATTCTTTAGCCTCATTAGGTAATAAACTGAAGGGATATCCAAGTTGCTACCCGGCACGATGAGCCGGGTCTGAATCGTCGGCGAAGTTGTCAGAATGGTGGCATCCAGTCTCGTGGATGCGAGGTTGAAGTTGTAGCCATTTTCATAGACGACAGTCCTTCTAAATAGACCAGTGGTGAATGTAGGCACTGGATTAACAGTGCGCACTTCAATGGCTGTATCTGTTTCGGGCGCAGAACCAGGCACTGTGGCAAGGACGGCATTGTTTGATTCGATCACAAAAGTGGCCTCCTGTCCTCCGAATAGTACTTTCTTGGTATAATTTAGGTTTTGACCAAAAATTCGGACTTTTTCACCAGCACGGGCAACGGTTGGATAAAACTCAAATAAAGACTGGCCTGTAACCGGGCCGATGGTTGGAGAAGGGATCGGCGTCACGGTCACCAGCACCGTGTTCGACTCAGTCGATCCAAAGTCGTTGGTGATCACGCATTTATAGGTGCCTCCGTCACTAAGTTTGGCAACTGGCAAGGACAATTTAGCGAGCGTTTTGCCTGGAACGTCCTGCCAAGCAGTCCCTCCCGGTATCGGCACTTGCTTCTGCCACTTGTACTTAATTGTCGGAGACCCAGTAACGGAAACTGTTGTTTCAATCGTGGATTCCTCAATTCCGGTAGGTGCCACTGGCTGCCCGATAACGACTGGAGGCCCGCTGACGGTGATGGTCAGCGCAGTGCTTGTGACTTTACCACTAAAGTTCTGGACGATGCAGTTGTATTTCCCCGTGTCTGCAATTTGAGCAGGATCAATAATCAGTTCTGCTGCATTCTGCCCAGGAATCGGCAGGTTATTTTTAAGCCATTGGTACCTCAATGGGTTGGCTGGAACGACTGGAGCAGGAGGGGTGGCAGGAACATCAGCGGGACGGTTCGTCCCCGACGACACCACCTTGAGATGCAGCTTTTGTCCTGCCGGGATCTTTGGAGTCGCTACCAAACCTGGCGTGGCATTATAAGGCAGAACTGTTGTCTGCTGAGTAATCTTGGGCGCATCATCCACCTGGAGGTAGATCAAATTAGTTTGCACGCTACTGCTAACAGATGGTGACTTTAACGTGTTGGAGATTGTGCACTGATACTCGCCTACCATGGCACTCGTGAGCCTTGATAGCGTGAGAGTGGGACTTGTCCCCACTGCCTTATCATTGAATAAAGCCTGGCCTGCTGGGCGAAATTTCCAGGCATAAGTCAGCGGTGTAGTCCCGCCAGCAACGACGCCCATTTGAATGGTTCCGCCAGTAGCACCAAACAAAGGACCTACCGGCTGAGAAATAATGATCGGTGGCGAGATGACCGTCACTAAAGCCGTGGCACTTGTGATGGTTCCAACTTCATTTTTGACGACCACTCGGTAACTTCCCCGGTCATTCCAGGAAATTGGAGAGAAGGAGAGTGTCGCAGAGTTGGTGCCAAGACGGTTTGGCGTATCTGCGATATTTTTACCGTCTTTCTGCCACTGATACTGGAGGGTCCCCTCATTTCCACCCGGACCAAACGTGTCCATCACTACACTCAAACTCGGATTTGCCGCAGCCGCCGTGATGTCGATTGTAGCCTTTACAGGCTGCGTCAAAATCTTTGGCCTGTGTATGACTTCAACGACCGCAGGTTGAGCACTTTCAGTAATTGTACTTCCCACAAACAGATCTCCTGAGAGGGGGACATTTGGAGTAAAGGCGTTGACGATCTGAACTTTGTAATTGCCTGGACCTTCAGCAACTCCAGCAGCGGTGTTATCAGTTCCCTTGATCACCAGGGTTGCTGAATTTGTTTTCGGAATTACCACATCGTTCTTCAGCCACCTATAGGTGAATGGAGCATTTCCACCTGCAACAACTCTTAGTGTGCTGGTAGTGCCGAAGGTATTCCTGACGGTTGTACTATGCGGTGTCAGAATGACTGGTCTCGAGTTGACTTTGAGAATGGCATCCCTGCTATTCACAATAATTCCAGAGAGGTTGGTAACACTCACACGGTAAGTGCCAGCATCTGCCAGCTGGAGGTTGGTTAGATTCAGAGTATCAGTTAAATCGGGTTTTGATACGGGAGTGCCAACAGTCACATAAGTTGCCCCAACCTTCTTTTGCCATGTGTAAGAAAAGGGCGTGGCCCCAGTCGCATCCAAGCTAACAGAAAAACTAGCTGACAGTCCTTCACGTATCGCACTTGGAGGTGACACTGGATGTACCGTGATCTTCGGACGCATATTGACGATGATTTGTGCTGGGTCTGATTCTTTGGTGTCACTTGTTCCATTTTCTGTGACAACTACCTTATAAGTTCCTGCATCGGTCGTTTTGGCGCTGGCAAAGACTAAGGTGTTTTTGGACGATGCCGTCCCGAAGAAATCATAAACAGCCCCATTAAGCTTAAACCATTGATAAGAAAATGTCGCAGCCGTATTCGTTGAAGTAGCCGTGACGGTTAATGTTATTTTTGCGCCATCAGCAACAGATGTCACTGCATCTGGCTGGACTGTAATATTAACCGCTCCGATCGCGATTGTGGCTTGGAGCAACAGGGCTGCGAGCAATGCAAATGCTCTTTTTGGACCAAATGTCTTCATGAGGAGGGTTTTTTGATTTCGGATCGATTATCTAAGATTGAGAATACTATGACAATACAATTATTGAGAGAATTCGACAACTTGAGGTTTCGGGGCTGGCTATCGGAGGTTTCCAAACGTTGGTACCACCAATGATGTTAAAGCTAATTTACAAACTAATCTAGGCAGCGGTTTTCGTCCCTCGGGCCCCTCAATTCTTCAAGATGATTCTTTGAAGACTCTGGCTAGGCCGCTGCGCCCGCGCCGATCGTGATTCGCTTTTCAGGAATGGGGGACTCAATGATGCCTTCGGCGGTTTCCTGTTTTAGACGGAGTTGTCCGCAGGCGGCGGCGATGTCGTGACCTTTCTCCCGACGCAGGGTTGCGGTGACTCCGGCGGCGGTGAGCACGGCGTGGAAAGCGTCCTGCTGGGCTTCGCTCGGGCGTTCCCAGGCGAGCCCATCGACGGTGTTGTAGGGGATGAGATTGACCTTGGCGTGGATGGATCGTGCCCGCTTGGCCAGGAGATGCGCCTGGGCGATCATGTCATTCACATCTTTGATGAGGATGTACTCGAGCGTGATGTGCTGCTTGCGCTTGGAGCGCCAGTATTGCAGCGCGTCGAACAACTCGGCGAGGTTGTGCTTTTGATTCACCGGCATGATGCGGCTGCGGACTTCGTCGCTGGCGCCATGCAGGGAGATGGCGAGGCGGATCTGCATCGGAAAGTCCGCGAGCTTGCGGATCTGCGGCGCGAGGCCGCTGGTGCTCACGGTCATGTGCCGCGCACCGATGCCGATGCCCCATTCGGCATTCAGGATCTCGATGGCCTTGGTCAGGTTGGAGTAGTTCGCCAGCGGCTCGCCCATGCCCATAAAGACGAGATTGTCCACGCGCTCACCGGCATAAGCCTCGACCTGCACGATCTGCTCGACGATCTCCGCCGCCGTGAGATTGCGGGTGAAGCCCGCGAGGCCGCTGGCGCAAAATTTGCAGTCATAGGCGCAGCCGACCTGGCTGGAGACGCAGAGCGTGCGGCGGTCGGAATCACCGCCATAGAGCGCGGGATTCGCGGGGATGAGCACGGTCTCGACATAGCGCCCGTCGTTGAGCTTGAGCAAAAACTTCCGCGTCGTGTCCTCAGAGCCAGTGACTTTGGCGATGGTCATGCAGCGCGTCACATAGCGCTCGGTTAGGGATTGCCGCAATGGCTTGGAGAGGCTGGACATGGCCTCGATAGTCGGGGCACGCTTGGCGTAGGTCCACTCGATGATCTGTTTTGCCCTGAAGGCGGGCTCTCCCAGGCTGGACATCAGCTCGGCCACTTCCTCGGGTTTGAGGCCGAGGAGAGATGGCAGGGCGCGTGGCGGCGAGATGGGGGGAGTCATTGAGCCTGCGGGATCAGTCAGCGTGGAAGCCGCGCACGGTCTCCTTCACCAGAGGGACGTTATTCTTGTCGCGGATGAAGATGACTTTGCGCTCGTGATAGTAGTTTGTGGTGCCCTGGGGCAGAGCGTAGAGCCACTCGGAGTCATTGCCACGGCGCTCGAAGGGCACGCCGACCAGTTGGAAGACCTGGTCACCTCTCATGTTGGGCTTGATGCGTGCGAAGTTTCGGTCCGAGTACTTCAGGGCATAGCGCGTCTTGGATTGGAGAAAGTGGCTGGTGGCCTCGATGGCCTCGTTCACAGGATAGCCAAAGCTGAGGATGTAATAGGCCAGGATCAGCGCAGGAAGCCCGACGAGGGCGAGCGGGGTGAAGAGATACCAGTTCTTTTTGAGCATGGGAGTGGGCGATTGGCCCGGAGACTCCGGCAGAGGCCGCTTGCCCGCAAGGTCAATTCATGGGACCAACGGCCGAGAAAGCGTGTTACCAGGGCCACTTACCATGCGTTTGGCTGGCAGTGTGTCTCGTCCTCCCCATAAACTCCGCCCATCGTGATGACCGAAAGTTTCGATGTGCAGGACTGCCTTCAGCGCGTGCGCGCTGGGGACATGTCGTCGGCGCAGGTGCTCATCGAGCATCTGCACCCGCTCGTCCGGCGCTGGGTGCGGAATCATCTGCCACGTCGCGAGAGCGAGGAAGATCTGATGCAGGAGGTCTTTCTCAAGCTGCTGCAAAAGCTCGACAGCTACCAGCCGCGTGCGGGCGTTCCCTTCGAGCATTGGGTGAGCCGCCTCACTGTCCGCACCTGTCTCGATGCCCTGCGCGCGGAGAAAGCCCGGCCCGAGTGGCGCATGGCCGATCTGAGCGATGGGGAGACGGAGTGGCTCGACCATCTGCTGCATCGCCAGGCCGAGATTCCCAACGCACCAGATCGCGAGGCAAAGGCCATCGTCACCCGCTTGCTCGCCCAGCTTTCCCCACCCGACCGGCTCGTCCTCACCCTGCTC
>JAGKWZ010000233.1 GCA_021151605.1 Verrucomicrobiaceae bacterium | reverse complement strand
ACGATGTAGAGCGCGCCATCCGGACCGACGCGATTCTCGATGGGGCGGAACCACAGGTTCTTGCTGCGGATGAACTCGGTCTGTTCGCGACCGGGCTCGCGCTTGGCTTTGTAGGTGACGCCATCAGGCTCGACCATGAAGTGGCTGACGATGTTCAGCGTGGGTTCGGTGGTGAAGTAGCCGTAGTTCCACTTCGCGGGCCAGGCACCGCCTTCATAAATCGCGCAACCAGCGGCGGCGGTGTAGCTGCCGACCTGGTCGATCTGCACATAGGCCTGCTGCTCCCAATGCATGGCCGGATACGTCGGCTCTTTCGGCAGCATGCCGTTCGTGCCCATGACGCCGGGCAGCTTGCCTTTGGCCAGCACATACTCTGGCAGCACGACGTGGATGAAGTGATTGCCGCTCGTGGGCTGTGTGTAGAAAACCTGGCCGTCGCTGGTGATGTCGAGACCCCAGGTATTGCCTCCTCGGCTGGCATATTGCTCGAAGGCGCTGCCATCTGGCTTGAAGCGCACGATGCCGGCTCCGATGGGGCCAAAGCCCTTGCTGCCATCGCCGGATTTCACGTCGTCGGTGCTCGAATAGCCGTGCGTGGCATAAACCCAGCCGTCGAGGCCCCAGCGCATGTTGTTGATAACGGCGTGCGTGTCGCGGTTGCCGAGGTTGGTGTAGAGCTTGGTGCGCTTGTCGGCCTTGTCATCGCCATTGGTGTCCTCGAAGAACCACACATCGGGCGCGGCGCAGACGATGATGCCGTTTTTGTAAAACACGCTGCTCGTGGCGAGCTCGATCTCGTCGGCAAAGACGGTTTTTTTGTCCATGACGCCGTCGCCATTCGTGTCGGAGAGGATGGAGACGCAATCGAGCGGTTTGCGGTCGTAGTGGCCGGGCTGGTTGGCGCCGCTGTCCTTCCACGCATCGACATTCGACTGGCGGAGGCCGTTCGGATACTCCGGTGTCTCGACGACCCACAGGCGGCCTTTTTCATCCCAGTCGATGTTCATGGGCTTGTTGATGAGCGGCTCGGCGGCGACGAGGCTCAAATTGAACTCGGGATGCACTTCGAGCGCCTTCGGCAGCTCCTGCGGGCTGGGGCAGCCGCCCTCGACGTAGCGCAGCGCATCGCCCAGCTCGGCCGGTTTGCAAAGTTCGTCGATGTTTTCCCGCTTTCCGGCCCAGGCGATGCCGCGCAGGATCATCGTGCGCAGGGCATTGTGGCTGAAGTTTTTATACCAATGGCCCGGGATGCAGGTGAAGGCGCGATACTTTTCCTTCTCATAGGTCCACACCTGCGGCTGGATGTCGTAAATATTGACCGCCTTCTTCTTCGCCACGGCTTCGGCGGCACGCTGCTGCGCCTCTTTGTTGCCGCCTTTGATCTGCGGCGTGTTCGGCGTGTAAGCAGCGGCGAGGATCTTGGCCTCGGGCAGGAGGTCCATGTCGTAGTAGATCTCGTCGTCGATGTCGAAATTGCTGATGTCCTTCGTGATCGCGTTGTCGTGATCGGTGAAGTAGAGGCTCATGGGTGCCTCCAGCCACTTCGTCTGCCCGAAATGCCATGAGCCGCCGATGATCGTCTTGAACCAGTCGTGATCCTTCGACACCGCCGCCGCGTGGATCGTCACGATGCCGCCGCCGCGGGCGAGGAACTCCATCAAATTCTTCCGCTCGTCGCCGATCTTGATGTTTCCGGCTTCTTGAGCGTGCAGTATGAGCACGTCGGTCTTGTCGAGCTGCTCCTTCGTCGGGAATTCCATGCCGCCTTCGCACTTGGCGCCGCGTTCATTGAGCATCGGCACCCATTCCTTGAGAAACTGCGGGAAATCGTGCGCACCGGGGCCGTGGGATTTTTTGCCAGCGCGGATGAAGACGCGGAGCGGCTCCGCCGCAGTGGCAGAGGGCGGAGAGCAGAGGGCGAAGAGACTGAGCGCAGCTAGAAGGAGGCGTTTCATGGTTGGTCGGTAAAGTTACGCGATACCAACGGGCCATGGGAAGCCTGCATTTACACGGGGCGCTATCTGAGATGCACATGGGGTGGAGGCCCAGCGCTCAGTGCGCCTTGCTCACAAAGTCATAGGCTTCATGGCGGCACCTTTCTCCAGGCAGGGTGGGATGGCGCGGCGGAAATCGTCGAGGCTGACAGGTTTGGTAAGGAAGGCGTTCATACCGACGGCCTTGCATTCCTCGCGGACGCCAGTGAGGGCATGACCAGTCATGGCGATGATGGCTGGCTGATTCTTCAGGTTGAAGTTCGACCGGATGCCCTTGGAGGCATCAATGCCTCCCATGACGGGCATTTGTAGATCCATGAAGATGAGATCGTAGCCGCCGCTGGCGGACATATGAACTGCCTCCTGGCCATTGTTGGCGACATCAATGGTAGCGTAGCCGAGCCGCTGGAGGAGCATGACGGCGATCTTTTGATTCAAAGGCTGATCTTCGACGAGGAGGATGCGAGCAGGGTGCTGTTTGGCAAAAGTTTCCCCTCCATTTTGAGCGGCAGCGGCGATGGCGCGGTTGGTGGACTGGGAGATTTCGGCATCATGCCCTGCGGCAGCGGCGCGGTTGGTGGACTGAGCTGGTTGCCAGTCGAGATTGGAGTGCTGCTGGACCGGGGGCGGCTCTGGTGCGGGCGGCGCTGCGACCGTGGGCAACATCGGCGCGAAGCCGACAGGGACGGCCTGTGGCTGGGGCTGGAAACCTGCGCCGACAGGAGCGGTAGGCATCACCGGGCGCAGCTTTGGAACCATGGGGTTCTGCACGGCAAATTCAGCCGAGGCTGTACCAGAGGCGCTGCGAGGCATGCGAATGAGTTCGGCGAGGGAACGCAGCAATTCACGGCGCTTGGCTGGTTTGGCGAGCTTGGCAAAACGAACACAACCTGGAGGAGCATATTGGTCTCGGGACTTCCAGCGTGTGAGGGGAAGCAGGACCATGATGGCCACTCCCTGAGCCATGGCGGTATGCAGAATCGGCTGAGCTGACTCAGGGGTGTGATCTCGGGCATCAAGGATGAAGACGGCGGCGTCCCTGAGATCGTTGGAAAGTTCAGCGGGGGAGATATCTACCCGAGGCTGGGGGATGCCGGCAACGCCCCAGAGCTGGAGTGTCTGCTGGAGGATCTGCTGGGTGGTGGTGTGGGGGGTGTGATAGACGACGCGCTTATCCCGCACGGTGTCCGTCCAGGAGACTTCCTCCTCACGGCCTTCCGTGTCAGGGGTGATGCGCAGCGGCAGCTCGAAGAAGAAATCCGAACCGCGCCCCTCTTCACTAACGACGCTGACTTCCCCACCCATGAGGCGGCAGATTTTGCGGCAAATGGCGAGGCCGAGGCCGGTGCCACCATATTTGCGGGTGGTGCTGGTGTCAGCTTGGGTAAATGCCTGGAAAAGCTGGCCGATGTTTTCCGCTGGGATGCCGATGCCGGTATCACGGACTGAAAAGTGGAGATGCGGGAGGTCGCCATCCTTGGTTCTTCGACTGACCTGACGGACAAGGATGAGGATCTCTCCCTTCTCGGTGAATTTGATGGCGTTGCCAGTGAGGTTCACGAGCACCTGCTTCACGCGGTGGAAGTCTCCCAGGAAATAGCGTGGAAGGGCGGCATCGACATGGAAGTTCAGCTCCACCTTCTTTTCTGCAGCGCGGTAGGAGAAGACATCTGCCACCTCGCAGAGGAGCTTTTCCATATCCACAGGGGCGTTTTCGAGTTCCATTTTTCCGGACTCGATCTTGGAGAAGTCGAGGATATCCGAGATAAGATGGAGGAGGGACTCTCCCGAGGAGCGGATCATGCGCACAAGCTCCTCCTGCTCAGGGGCGAGACCGAGTTCGAGGAGGAGCGAGGTGGTGCCGATGATGCCATTCATCGGCGTGCGGATTTCATGGCTCATGTTGGCGAGGAAGTCGCCCTTGGCAGCCGTGGCCTGCTCCGCCTGCTTACGTGCCTGATGGAAGTCGGAGAGGATTTGTGAACGCTTGCCTTCTTCTGACTGAAAGTGGGCGAGTGAGTCATTGAATGCCTCCTGAAGAAGATCGAGGTCATCACCTCTCTGAGCTGGGAGGCGGTGGTTGAGGTTTCCTTGCCGGATGGCCTGGAAACCATTGAATAGCGCGGAGGTTTTTCGGGTGATGGAGCGACCCATCCAGAAGAATCCGAGGACGGCAGGGAGCAGTCCGGTGACTCCCCCGAGGATGGGCACCATGAGACGCGGCACGCTAAGCAGATGGGGGATCTGCACCAGTGGCTGGCGGACGATGACGCCACCGGCGATGCGCCCTTCAGCATCAAACAGTGGGCCGCCAGCGACAATCCACTCTCCTTTGCTCATGAGGCTGGCCTCTAGCGAGATGGGAGCATCTCCGACCACCATGCTGGAACCAGCCAGGATGCGGTACATGATGTCTTCGACCTTTTTAGCCTCGGGCTCCAAGGGCAGAAATTGCTCTGCTGTCTCGTGGATGACGATGAAAGGCGTCTTGTCCAAGAGCGGTTCTTTTTTGTTTCGATGCGGGCCGGAGATCTCGACGCGAAGTCCTAGATCCTGGATCATGGCAGGCACATCGACGATCTGGAGGCGCATCTGGAGATGCACGATGGACTCAGCATTTAGATTTCGCAGACCAGCGAGTTCATCAGGCTTCAGGGACTGAGAGGTAAGCTCGCTCTGAGCGGCACGGACAATGCTGCCAAGGTAGGAGCGCTGCACCATGCGAAGGGTGAGGAACTCCTGCCAGAGGAAGGCGGCGGAGGTGACGAGGACGCCGATGGCCATGGCTGCAGCACCGAGGACCGCAAAGCGCTTGGCGATGGTGAAGCGGAACATCATGCCGCGGCGTAGGCGAAGGTTTTGTCACGCGCAAGACAGCGCCTGACGATGGCGCATAGAGCCTCGATGGAGTAGGGTTTCTGGAGGATGTCGGCGAAACCAATGGCCTGGCAGAGATCACGGGCATCTTCCTGGAAGTAACCACTGCAGGCGATGACGGCGACATTTGGGTCGAACCGCTTCACCGCTTCGAGTGCATCAAAGCCGGACATGCCGCCAGGCAGCGTGAGGTCCAGAACCATGACGTCGAAACGCTCCTGCTGCATCTGAAGTGCCGACTCAACGAGAACGAGTGCCTCCTCGCCGGAGTGACAGCCTTTGGCCGTAAATCCCTGAGACTCCAACATCGTGCATGCCATGGTGACGATATGAGGCTCATCATCGACGACCAGAACCTGCCCGGTATAAAGCCGGGAGGAGGGAGAAGGGTAGGAGTTTGAGTCGAGTTGCATAATGAGGAGGGTGAGTGAACTCAGGTGAGAGCGGTGTAGGCGAGACACTTGATCTCATCGAGGCTTGTATGACCGGCGATGACCTGCATGAGGCCCTCTTGGTAGAGGGAGAAGAAGCCATTTTTAAAGGCGGCAGCGCGTAATGCGGACATGGGAGCGGCCTCCTCGACGAGGTCCCTCAGCTCAGTGTTCACCTCGCAGAGTTCCATCAGCGCCACGCGGCCTGCATAGCCGGTGCCATGGCATTCCTGACATCCAGCCGGGGAGAAGATCGGCTGAGTGAGCGGCTGGGTGATGACATTTTGCTTCGCCATCATGTCCTGAATGTCCTGCGGCACCTGCATGGGGCGCTTGCAGTAATTGCACAGACGGCGGACGAGACGCTGGGCCTGGGAGAGTGCCAGACAGTCGGCGAGGAGATACTTTTCCACGCCCATGCTCATGAGTCGTGAGACGGCACGCAGGGAGTCATTCGCATGGAGGGTGGTGAGCACCAGATGCCCGGTAAGGGCGGCATTCACGGCGGAATTCGCCGTCTCGGCATCACGAGATTCACCGATGAGGATGATGTCAGGGTCAGCACGGAGGAGGGCACGCAGGCCGTTGGCAAAGCTAAGGCCGTGATGCGGGTTCGTCTGGGTCTGGTTGATGCCCTCGATCTCGTATTCGATCGGGTCTTCGATGGTCTGGATGTTGACGCCTTCGTCATTCACGCTGTTGAGCAGAGCGTAGAGCGTGGTGGTTTTCCCCGAGCCCGTGGGCCCAGTCACGAGGATGAGCCCCTGGTCACGCGTCATGGTGCGGTTGAGGATGTCCACCTGCCGCTGTCCGAGATTGAAATCGCTGAGCCGCTTCACGCCGTCCTGTTTGTCGAGGAAGCGCATGATGATCTTTTGGAACTCCCGGCGAGTGGGCACTGCGGCGACACGGACGTCCACCCGGCGGCGGCCTACGCTGAGGGCGAAGCGGCCATCCTGCGCCTCCTGCCGGTTTTGGTTCATCCCGGCGTAGTTTTTGATCAAGGCCACGAAGCGATTTAGCAGGGCTTCAGGAGCCGTCAGGATCGTCTTCATGTTTCCGTCCATGCGGGCACGGAAGCGGGCGAGATTATAAAACTTCTCAAGGTGGAGGTCAGACGCACGACAGCGGATGGCAGTGAAGAGCGCCCACTGGACGAGTTCTTCAGGCGTGTGATTGGGGCTGGCCGGATTGATGCGGGCCATGTCCTCAGGCATGATGTCGATGACACTCTCATTGCCAGAGGTGGAGGCGCTGAGCGTGGCCTTGTCCATCTTCACCCCGCTGGGGTCAAAGGTGGCCCCGGCGCGATTGATGGCATCCCGGATGGACGCAGGATCAGTGAGCACCGTGATGATCTTCACGGCGGGGTTGCCCATGCTCAGCCACTCGTCCTCAAAGGTATAGCTGTCTGCGTGCTCGCTGAGCATGAAGACGGCGTTTTTTCCGATGTAGAGGGGATAGACATTGTGCCTTTCCAGCAGCGGCAGAGGGAAAAAGGTCTGCCTGGGTGCCTCAGTGGCTGAGAAACAAAATTCACGCCCATGAGTCACCAGATAGTTGAGCGCCACCCCGAGATTGCGCTGAACCACGTTGAAATGAGTGACGCCGAGCTTTGGGTTTTTTTCCTTCTGGCCTTCGTAGAAACCGCGCAATTTGATGATCTCCGCCTGCTCATACGGGTAATGCTCCAGCAGCCATTCGAAGGTACCCTCCAGCCCCATGTCGTCAAAACGAGGCGATTCCATGCCCTCAAACGCGTTTTGCTGGGCGATGGGGAGCTGCCCGAAGCGCTGGACGAGGTCTTTGCGCGTCTTCTGGTACTGATCAGGCGTGATCAGCACCCGAAGAGAGAGAAAGCTCGGAATTCCCCAGATGTCTCCCGCACGTGGATTGTGGTGCGCCATGACCACGAGTGGCCCGAACATCATCACCGGCAGCCAGGGGTCTGCCACATAAGGCACGCGTCCAAGTTTGCGCACGATGCGCTCTGCCTCAGGCGAGCAGCTCTCACGCATCAGCGTTACGGGCAGGATGCGATACTGCATGGCCAGCCCTTCAATCGAAAGGATCGCAGCATGTTTATTGTCAATAGTCGTCACCACCGGATTGCTTGCTTCCCCAAAAGATTCGGGAGGCATTAACGCAGAGTCTGGAGGATTGAGGGATGACATGTGGGTGGGGCGACCTGAGTGCTCAAATCAGCGTCCGTTAGAATTGTAATTCAGTGGGTACACACGCGGCTCTCCGATGTCGGAACCATCGAAGACAACCTTTAAACCAGAGCCTTGTGTGCCTGGGCGAAGAAGCTCAAAACGCCGCCCCGTCCACCGGATGCGATAGTCATTCAGTGATGAGGAAGTGGCAGGTCGGTAACGCGGCTCAATGAAAGGGCTGTTGAATTCCGCCTTGTCCGGGTCGGGATTTCGGTACTGCATATCCATCAATACCAGCATCTCGTCCGAGGTATTGGCGTCCACTCGGGTGAAAACATATTCCTTCACACTCGCTGCGCGCTCAGCCATCCCGCGGTTTAGCATCTCCAGCCTGTCCTGGGCCAAAATGTCTTTGGCTGTGGAGTAGTTGTCACTCATCTGCACCACCACAATCGATGCCAGAATACCCAGGATCGAGACCGTCGTGACCATCTCCGTCAAAGAAAACGCCCGAGCTGCAAACGCAGACGGAATCGTTCTCCAGGCTGGGATGATGGTGGCAGTCATAATAAAGGGGAAATGACTTCTTCAGTAAGCAATGACGCCGCTTGGGCCAGTTAGCCGAGCCTTGGTCATGCTCACGATGGAGTCGGGAAAGACGATGCTGTAATCCGTGGGTAGAAACGCCGTGATCGTTGTTTCCGAATAGGCCAAATATGGGCGCAATAGATCGTATTTTGCCGTCGTCGTCGTGGCGCTGGTCCAGTTTACACTGGCCTGAGTCCTGCCCAGAACCTGGATGTAGGTGGACATCGAGAGATTCAGCGCCTCCGCACGGGCGATGGCCAAATTTCGCTCACTGTCTCCACGCATTCTTGTGATGGATGGGATGGCCAAAAAGGAAATGATGCCAATGATTGAAACGCAGGCGATCATCTCCACCATCGAAAACCCGAAAATGGTCCACCTGCGGGTAGAGGCTGGAGACTGTTTTGAAGTTGGATTTATCTTTGGGTTCATGGCGTGGTTCATCGCTACTCGTTGACCATATCCACCGTCGGGAAGCCGCCATCCTGCCAGGTCGGCAGAGTGAAGTACTGACTACTTCCCTTCAGCGCCTTGCTGTAGAGCCGGTCTGTACCCGTGGTGTATTCCAGGAAGTGATCTGCTGTGGTTTTGTCGATAAACCCATTCCGGACGCTCGGGTCACTGGAGGCAGGGTTCGGTACTAGCAGATTGAAGCGGGCGGAGGTGGTGGTCAGCCCATTGTAGATGGTTCGCAGACTGGAAAGACTGCGAACCTGTGCGGTCTCATTGCCATTATTATCACGGACCCGGGTGTTCGCCATGACCCAGCTAACCAGAGCCTCATTCAGCACGGTCTGCTGCTGCCGGGCGACGACACGATTGGCATCGCGTGCCCCATTTGAGACAGCACTCAGGGCCAATGCGGACATGATACCGATGATGGCGATCGTAAAAACCGCCTCCACGAAGGTGAAGGCTGACGAATTTCGAAACCGTGGTTTGAAATGAGAAAGCATGAATATAAAAAACTAAACCATAAATATCATAC
>JAGKWZ010000232.1 GCA_021151605.1 Verrucomicrobiaceae bacterium | reverse complement strand
GCGGCGCTGCGCAGTCTGGAGCATCCAGGCATCGTGCAGGTGCTCGATTGTGGCGAGACGGAGGATTCGCGATTTTATGTCATCACAGAGTTTGTCGAAGGCTGCGACTTGCAGCGGCTCATGCAGGCTCAGCGGCTGCCCGTCGAGCGTGCGCTGCAAATTGTGCAACGCGTGGCGGAGGCCATCGCTCATGCGCATGAGCGTGGTCTCGTGCATCGTGATTTGAAGCCGGCGAATGTGCTGATTGGTCGTTATGGCGCGGTGAAGCTGGCGGACTTCTCGCTGGCTCGGGCGTTGAGCGCTGAAAAGATCACGATGACGCGGGATGGCACCACCTTTGGCACGCCCTATTACCTGGCACCGGAAGTGATGCGTGGAGAGCCGGCCACGGCCGCAGCGGACCTCTACGCCCTCGGGGTGATGCTTTATGAGATGCTCACGGGCGCTCCACCAGCGGGCTGCTTCACGCGAGTCTCGGAAAAGTGTGATCTGCCACGCGAGGCGGATGCTTTGATCGAATCACTGCTCGCTGAAGAGCCCGCGAAGAGGCCGGAGTCCGCTGAGGTCGTCCTCAAAAAACTGCGTGAGCTCGATGAAGTCCGTGCTGGAGCACTCGCGGCACGATTGAGGCGGCATCGCTGGAAGCTCACGGCAGCGATGGCGGCTTCCATTGTCCTTGCTGGTGTCATTGGTTATCTCATTCCGCGTCCGATCCCGCCCGCACCTCCTCCTCCGAGTCTGAATGCCAAAGGTTACGCCAATCCAGCAGCCGCGACACGTGGACAGCCGTGGAAGAACAGTCTCGAAATGAGCTTCATCCCGGTGCCGGGCATCGAGCGGGCGCTGGTGGCTCGCTTTGAAACGAAGCTGCGGATTTCATCCAGTCGATGGCTGAAGGGTTGACTGATGCGGATTGGTTGGAGGCGTTTGGAGGCGTCATGGGCACCAGGAATCCCTTGTCTGACGTGCGTCCCAGTGGCTGGGAGCCGCAGTCACATACAGCCACAGTGGTGCAGATGATGGCGCTGATGAAGCTGGCTCCCGAGGCTGCTGCGTCGGGCATCAATCTGTATCAGGCACGCCGATTCTGCGCCTGGCTGACCTGGCGTGAGCAGCGTGACGGAAGGCTCGCACCACAGCAGTTTTATCGTCTGCCGACGGATGATGAGTGGAGCCTCGCGGCGGGAATGCCACCTGAGACTTTACTGGATGTGCAGGAGCGGCATCGCTCCATCCCGAGGACGCAAGCGCTGCATCCCTGGGGGAAAAGCTGGCCGCCACCGCCCGGCTTTGGCAACTATGCAGGCTCCGAGGCGCGTGATGCCAACTGGCCTGCCGCCTGGGCCACCATCGAGGGCTGGAAAGACGACTTCCCGCGCACGGCACCGGTGGGGCGTTTCGCGGAGACATCCATGGGCCTTTATGACATCTGGGGCAACCTCTGGGAGTGGTGCGAATCGAAAAAGAATGTCGTCTCCGCTGAAATGACCCTGCGTGGTGGCTCATGGGTCGATGGTGGTTTCAAACCCCAACTGCGCATGGATTACCGCCGCTTTGAGCGCCCGAATCTTCGCGAGACCTGCGTCGGCTTCCGCTGCGTGCTGGTGGTGCCGGATTTGCCTGCTCAGCCCCTGCCAAAGGTCGAGGAGAAGAAATCGACGGACGAGTGAAACAAGTTTTCAAGGACCGGGGATGCGAGGGTAGTCATGAAAAAGCTCCTCCCCCTCATCTTCTGCTTTCTTTCGCCAGTGCTTCAGGCTCAGGCCACGCCGCCGGTCTCCGGTTATGCGGGCTGGTGGCGGGCGGATCTGGGGGTGGTGACAGATGCTTCGGGGAATGTGCAGACTTGGCAGGATCAGTCGGGGAATGCGCGCCACTTTGAGCAGACAGATGTGAACAAGCGCCCGGCGCTCGTGCCGCTCGGCATTGGGGCTCAGCCTTCGCTGCGGTTCGATGGCAGCAATGATGGGCTGCTCGGTGTCAGCGGCATGAACTTCGCACGGCCATCGACGGTGTTCGTGGTCTTCGAAAGGCTCTCCGGGGATTATTTCCTCAATGGTGGCTACGTCATCCAGAGCAGTGCGAATCCACATTGGTTCATGCGCAGTGATGGCTTCCACTCTGGAGGCTGGGTGAGGCAGGGTGAAATCCCAGGCACCTATCAGGAATCTCTGGCCGTGATGACGAATGGACCTGCCTCCACCACAGTGCATGTGAATGGCAGTGACTGGACCCACAACAGCACTCCGGCCACAGGCGCGCCAGGGCGGCTGGCTCTTGGAGGTGGCAGCGGTCAGGACTTCAATCCGCTCCAGCAGCAGATCGCCGAGGTCATCGTTTATGACCGGGCGCTGACGAGTGGAGAGCGCGAGGACGTGGAGGCTTATCTGGCCGCCCGCTACGGATTCCCCGTGCCACCCGCCGCCACGCCCATCGTTTCACCGCCGAGCCAGATCGTCAGTGCCAGCACCACGGTGAGCCTCAGCGTGAGCACCACGGGCGCGGACATCCGCTACACCACGGATGGCAGCGAGCCCACGGCTACATCCACACTCTACAGTGCGGCATTCAGCGTGCCTGCAGGCACCACGGTGAAGGCTCGCGCCTTTAAAAGCGGTCGCCTTAGCAGCCCCATCGGCGAGGGTATTTACACGGCCAGTGCTTCTGTGCCGTTCCCCACCAGCGCCCTCACACTTTGGTCGCGAGCGGATCAAGGCGTGACCCATGATGCCCAGGGAGCCGTGCAGGTCTGGCAGGACCTTTCTGGTGCCGGGAATCACTTCTCTCAAGGTACGCAGAATCAGCAGCCAAAGCTAAAAGCAGGTTCTCTAGGAGGTCAGTCCTCCATCGCTTTCGATGGTGAAGACGATGGTCTCTGGGCTCCGTCCAGCATGGCGCTCGGGCGTGCTTCCACGGTCTTCGTCGTCTTCGAGCGGGAGTCCACAGAGGACTTCTATCTCGGTGGTGGCTACGTTTTGCAAAACAGCGCCAACCCGCGCTGGTACATGCGCACGGACGGCTTTTACTCTGGCACGGCTTTCATCCGCGATGCCTTCCCCCAGCGTTCCCGGCGCACGGTGGCGGTGATGACAAACAGTCCCACCTCCACCCGAGTGCATGTGAACGGCAGTGACTGGACAAAGGACAGCAGCCCGACCACCGGTACGCCTGGCCGACTCGCCCTCGGTGGAGGCAATGGCGCTGAGTTCAATCCCCATGCCGTCCGCATCGCGGAGGTCATCGCCTTCACCGATGCACTCACGGATGTGGAGCGCGTGCGTGTGGAGGAGTATTTGGCTGCACGCTATGCCCTGCCTGGTATGAAGGTCAGCCCGCCGGTCATCTCGCCGGCCAGTCAGCTCGTCAGTGGCAGCACCACAGTCACGCTGAGCTGCGCCACTGCCAGTGCCGATCTGCGCTATACGACAGATGGGAGTGAACCCACGGTTGCCAGCACGATTTACAGCGGCAGCTTCAGTGTCGCCGCTGGCAGCACGGTGCGCGCCCGTGCCTTTAAAGTGGGGCAGGCCGCCAGCAGCATCGTGGATGCCGTTTATACCGCGAGCGCCAGCGCACCGCTCGCCACCAGCGGTCTGAAAATGTGGCTGCGCGCGGACCAGGGATTCACCCGCGATGCCAGCGGTGTCATCGAGCGTTGGGCGGATCTCAGCGGCAATGCGAACGACCTGCGTCAGGGCATCGACGAACGCCGCCCGGCTCGTGAAGAAGCCTCACTGCATGGCGCACCAGCCATTTTCTTCGATGGCAATGACGACGGCATGGCTGGCGGCGAACTCATGAACTTCCAGCGGCCCTCCACGGTCTTCGTCGTCTTCGAGCGAGCCCAGGTTTTCGACTTCTATCTTCAAGGCGGCTATGTGATTCAAGGCAGCACCGCGCCCCACTGGTTCATCCGCACGGATGGCTACCATTCCGGCAACTGGGTGAAGAATGTGGAGATCCTGCGCGGAGCAGAAACCGTGGCCGTGATGACGAACAGCGCCACCGGCACCACCGCTCATGCGAATGGCGTGAACATCACGCAGACGGCCAATCTCACCACGGGCGTGCCAGGCAGGCTGGCTCTGGGTGGCGGTGAAGGCCATGGCTTTGATCCCCTTCAGCAGCGTATCGCGGAGGTCATCGTCTATGATTATGAACTGAATGCCACGGAGCGTCAGGCGGTGGAGAGTTACCTCTCCAGCCGTTACGCCATCGGCTCTGGCGCGCTGGATCTGCCGAGCATCAGCCACACGGGTGGCACTTACAGCGCGCCCATCAGCGTCACCCTCAGTCATGTCACCAGCGGCGTGACGCTGCGCTACACCACGGATGGCAGCGCTCCCACTGCCAGCAGCACTGCCTACACGGCGGCACTGGCGCTCAGCACGGATACCCACCTGCGCGTCCGTGCTTTTAAAGCAGGCTTCCCAGACAGCGGCGTGGCAGATGCAGTCTATGATTTTGTCAGCGAGCCCGCCTACGTGGGGCTTTGGTCTTCCGCAGCGGGTGGCAATGGCAACCGCTACGAGATCTACACCTCATCCATTCCCGTGAGCTGGACTCTGGCAGATGCGACCGCGACGGCCATGGGCGGTCACCTCGCCACGCTCACATCGGCAGCGGAGAGTGAATTTGTCTATCAGCTCAGCCTCCAGGCAGCGGGAGCCTACACCGCCTTCGCGGGCTTTGGCCCCATCGTCGGCGGGTATCAGCCCAATGGCTCCACCGAGCCTGCGGGTGGCTGGACGTGGGTGAATGGCGAGGGCCTCTTCAGCTACACGGACTGGATTCCCGGCGAGCCGAACAATGGCAATGGCAACGAGCACTACCTCCAGCTCTACCAGCGCACGAACACCCGTTCCAACCTCTGGGCTGACACGAGCAATAATCCACCTCCAAACATCTTCGGGGCCTTCTCCTATGTCGTGGAGTTTGAATCCGCCGCCGCTGGCACCACCGCACCCGCTTTGGCAGACAAACCAACAGGCAGCTACGACCGCAGCGTCACCGTCGCGCTTGCCAGCAGCACGGCTGGAGCCACGCTGCGCTACACCACGGATGGCAGTGCGCCGGATGCCAGCTCACCTGTTTACAGCAGCGCGCTCGTTTTCACCTCCCACAGCGTTTTGCGCACCCGCGCCTTTGCCGCTGGGCTCAGCCCCAGCGCTGTCACGACCTATGTGTATGAAGTTACGCCCGCGCCTGTGGTGGCAGGTGTGCTCTTCAATGCCATCGCCATCACCTCCGGCCAGACGTTCATCCGCAGCGGCACGCTCTCCGTCGATCTCGTCAGCTCTCAGTCGGTGGAAAAAGTCAGCTTCCTGCGGCAGACGGGCACGGACACGCCCGTGCTGATCGGCGAGGACACGAATGCGAACGATGGCATCAGCGTGCCGTGGTCCCTAATCACGACGCCGGACGGTCCCTACACCCTCATCACCCGTGTGCATGATGGCTTGCCAACGCCGGTGGAGGTGACTCATCCCGTCTCCGTCGCGCTCGCTCCGCCCCAGCGTCCTGCCTTCACCTTCCCGGCGGATGGCACCGTTACCACGCTTAGTTCCCAGGCGCTCGGCGGCACTGCCAGTGATGACGCCACGCTCGTGCTTTTCCGCAACGGCGTTGAGCTTCTCAGCAATGTCACCGTCGCCACGAACGACACTTTCAGTGTCGGCGTAGCGCTGCTGCCGAATGTGGAGAACATCTTTACTCTCCAGTCCACGAACCGCAGCGGATCAAGCCAGGTTTCCCTGCCTCGGCGCGTGGTGCAGCAGCAGCCACCGCCTACGCTGACGATCTCCCCGAGCACGATCAATCTCGCGGAAGGTCAAAGCATGACACTCACCGTCACGGCCTCTGCCGCCGCGCCGACGATCAAGGCCGTCGAACTGCTGGCGGACACCACCAGCGAGCTCAGTTACCCGGATCTCGTTGTCATCCCGGCGAACCAAACCTCGGTCACTTTCACAGTCACCGCCACGCAGGACACGGTGATCGAGCCCACGAGCACCTTCACCCTCTCCGCCTATGCCAGCGGCTACACCACAGGCAGCCGCAGCATCACCATCACGGATGACGACGCGCCGGTGCTCGACATCGCCTACAGCATCTCCCAGGTGGCGGAAAATGCAGGCGCTGGGGCCATCATCGCCAGCTTCACTCGCACTCCGCTGAATGCGCAGCCGCTCACGCTCCAGATTCTGCTCACGGGGAACGCAGGCGTGCTCTCCGTGCCAGGCAGCGTCACCATCCCGGCGCTTTCAAACTCCGTCGAAGTGCCGCTCAGCGTGCTGGATGACCTCATCGCCGATGGCACCCAGGTCGTGTCTTTGCAAACTCGCCTGCTGGATGCCAACGGCGCTCTTTTAGCGCAAAGCCCCGCGCGTAGCCTTACCGTCACGGATGATGAAGGTCCACAGCTCGCCATCTCCTTTGCCTCGTCGTTTGTTCGCGAGGGACTGGGTGTCACCGCCACGGTCACGCGTGCTCCCGTCACCGCCAGCGGACTGCTGGTGAATCTCGCCGCCGCTCCTACGGGCCAGCTTTCCACACCCGCACAGGTCGCCATCCCGGCGAATCAGGCCAGCGTCAGCTTCACCATCACCGGGACGGAGGATGGGGTGAGCGATGGCGTTTGCGAGATCGCCCTCACAGCCACGGCTTCCGGCTACCAGAGTGCGCAGGGCGTGCTGGCGGTGACGGATGAGCTGCTGCCCGACCTCACCTTCACCAGCCTCACTCACGCCGCCAGTGCTGGCACGGAGGACACCGTGCCCGTCACCTGGACTTTGAAAAACGCCGGTCTCTTGCCACACACCGGCCCCGTGATCGTTCGCACCTTCCTCTCCACGGATGACCAGCCCGGAGACGATGACTACCTCGGCAGCTACACCTACGATGGCGGCCTTGCGGTGAATGGCACCTTCACCCGCACGGAGAGCTTCCGCATGCCGCGTGCCTCGGGTGACTACTGGTTCCTCATCATCGCGGATCAGGCGGAGACGGTGGATGAACTGGTGGAGACGAACAACAGCCGCCTTTCCGCCACACCGCTCGTGCTGGCTCCGGCCTACAGCGCCGTCGTCAGCACCACGACCACGCTGGAGCGCATGGGGCGTGAGATCACCCTCACGGGCAGCGCCACCCTCACCGCAGGCGGCCCGGCGGCGAACTCGCAGGTGGACATTGATGTCCGCGTGCAGGGCACGAAGCGCACGATCTCTGTCATCACGGACGCAGCCGGAGCCTTCATCTATGAATGGGTGCCGCTGATGACCGAGGCGGGGCAGTACACCATCGGCGCGAAACATCCCGGCGAACTCGGCGATGCTCCCGTGCAGGATCAATTCACCCTCGTCGGCCTGACCAGTGATGTGGAGGAATTCACCAAGCGTCTCATCGTCGATGACAGCCCCTTCATCCAGTCCATCACGATCAGAAACCCTGGTGACACCCAGCTCACTGGCGTCAGTGCGCAGATGCTCGGCGTGCCAGCGGGCATCACCGCCACAGCCAGCGTCATCAATGCCACGCTGCCCGGCCTCAGCAGCACCACGGTGAATCTCAGCCTGAGTCTGAACGACAGCGCCCCGAACAGCAGCGAGATGACCCTGCGTTTGACCAGCACCCAGGGCGCAAGTTTGGACATCCCTGTGAAGGTGGGGAAAGCTCCCGCGCTCTCCCAGCTCAGCATCAATCCCCTGCGCCTTGTGAATACGGCGCTGCGTGGCGAGCAGACCATCATCGACTTCGAGATCACCAACGTCGGCAGTGAGAGCACACAGCCCATCACGCTGCTCATGCCCGGCGCTATGCCGTGGTTCACCCCGCTCACCGCCATGCCGATGACAGCGCTGGCACCGGGCCAGAGCGCCACGATTTCCCTCCAGGTGGCGCCGCCCGCAGCCACTCCGCTGGGCCACAGCGTCGGGAATCTCGTCGTGCGTGGAGCTGCTGCGGATGTGAGCCTGCCCTTCGACCTGAATATCACCACGAACGTGCTCAGCAGCATCGTCGTCCGCTGTGAGAATGAGAGCACCTACTACACCCAGGGAAGCCCGCTGCTGCAAAACGCCACCGCGAAGCTGCTGAACTCCCAGACCGGGGCCACCATCGCCACGGCTAGCAGCGGCACCACTGGCATCGCCACATTGAGCGGACTCCAGCCTGGCATCTACATCCTCCAGGTCACTGCGCCTCAGCATGGAGCTTATCAAAAGACGGTGGTCGTGCCTGCGGGCTCCGAGTTGAATGAGTCTGCCTTCCTGCAATTCCTGGCCATCAACTACACCTGGACCGTCGTTCCCACCCAGGTGCCTGATGTCACGAAGCTGACGCTCACCACCAACTTCGAGACGAACGTGCCGAAGCCCGTCGTCACCATCGAGCCGAACCACATTGTGCTGTCGGAAAATGATCCGCCGGAGCGTCAGGTGCTCTTCACTCTCACGAATCACGGCCTCATCCGCGCGGATGATGTGAAGCTGAACTTCACCGCCAGCGGTCCGTACAGCGTGGAGGTGCTCAGCAGTGACCTGGGCGACCTCGCTGCAAAGACGAGCATCACCGTGCCCGCCATCATCCGCTACGATGCCAATGCCGCCAGCGCCTCTGCCGGATGCTGCACCGGCGGCGAATCCAGCTCTGGCAAAGGCGGCGTCGGCATCGCCACCACGGGCAAAAACAAGAGCAGCGGCGGCGGTGGTGCCACCACGGCTTCAGGTTGCCCGGTCATGCATGGTGATGCTGGTTACTCCTACATCTGCGGCCCCGGCTCCCAGGGTGGTGCAGCATCTGTGATTTTTGAGCTGCCGAAGGCACTCTGCCCAGGTGGGCTTTACCCCATCGTTTTCGCCACAGGCGGCTCGCCGTGGGGCCCCGGCGGCACGGGTGGTTATGGCTCCATGGTTTCCTGCACCCCTCTGCCACAGCCTGGTCCTGGCCCCGGGCCTGGCCCTGGTCCAGGTGGAGATGATGACGACGACGATGATGATCCGCCCGAGCCTGGGGAAGAACCCGAGCCTAATGCTCCG
>JAGKWZ010000231.1 GCA_021151605.1 Verrucomicrobiaceae bacterium | reverse complement strand
CCACGAATTACTGCACGGATGTCGCCAAGCTCATCGACGCTCCCGTCATCCATGTGAATGGTGACTGCCCGCTCGAAGTCGCCGCCGCCGCACGTCTCGCCCTGGAGTTCCGCCAGAAATTCGGCCGCGATGTCTTCGTCGATATCGTCTGCTACCGCCGCTACGGCCACAACGAGACCGACGAGCCCGCATTCACCCAGCCAAACATGGCCCGCAGCATCGGTGCCCATGCCTCCACGGCCACGCTTTTCCGCCAGCAGCTCATTCAAACCGGCGTCCTCGATGAACCCGGAGCCAATGCCCTGCAAAAGGAACTCGAAGATGAACTCGAAGACGGCGTGAACGTGCTTGCCAATCGCGAAGGCAAGAATGGTGGCAATCCCTTCGAAGGTTCCACCGCCCAGCCACAGGCCGCCTATGACTACAACGTCATCGACACCGGCGTCGCCCGCGAGCAGCTCACGAAGGTCGGCAAAAAGCTCCTCGAAGCTCCTGAAGGCTTCCACCTTCATCCCACCATCGCCAAGCGCTTCCTCGCCGCCCGTGGCAAGGCTATCGAAAGCGGCGAAGGCATCGACTGGGCCACTGCCGAGTCGCTCGCCTTTGGCACCCTGCTCACCGAGGGCAACGGCGTCCGCCTTTCCGGCCAGGATGTCCGCCGTGGCACCTTCAGCCATCGCCACAGCGTCTTCTACGATACCGAAACCCGCGAGCGCCATATCCCGCTGAACAACATCGAGGAAGGCCAGGCCAAGTTCTGCGTCTATAACTCGCTCTTGTCTGAAGCTGCCGTGCTCGGCTTCGACTACGGATACTCCCTCCTCGCGCAAAACCTGCTCATCTGCTGGGAAGCCCAGTTCGGTGACTTCGTGAACGGTGCGCAGGTCATCATCGACCAGTTCATCGCCTCCGCTGAGAGCAAATGGCAGCGCCCGAGCCACATCACCCTGCTTTTGCCGCACGGCTATGAAGGCCAGGGCCCCGAGCACTCCAGCGCCCGCATGGAGCGCTTCCTGCAACTCTGCGCCGGTGGCAACATGCAGGTCTGCAACTTCACCACCCCCGCCCAGTATTTCCACGCCCTGCGTCGCCAAGTCCGCCGTGGCACGCGCAAGCCGCTCGTCGTCATGACGCCGAAGAGCCTCCTGCGCCATCCACGCTGCGTGTCAAAGCTCGACGAAATGGCCGCTGGCACCAGCTTCAAGGAAATCCTGGACGACGAACTCCTCCCCAGTGCTCCCGAGCGCGTCACGCGTCTCATTTTCTGCACGGGCAAGGTGTACTACGACCTGCTCGAGTTCCGCGAAAAGAACAAGATCAAGAACGCCGCCATCATCCGCGTGGAGCAGCTCTATCCGCTGAACTACGAGATGCTGAAGGGCATCGTCGCCAAGTATCCACGTGCGCAGAAGAAGTGGATCTGGTGCCAGGAAGAGCCCCGCAACATGGGTGCCTTCTACTACATCCGGCCACGTCTGGAAGAGCTGAGCAACCACAAGCTCCGATACGCTGGACGCGAGCGCTCCAGCAGCCCCGCCGCCGGCTCCAAAGCCATCCACGTCCACGAACAGGAAAACCTCGTCGAAGCCGCCTTCAGCGTTTGATTTAGAATCCTGTGACTCACTTCCTGCTTATCCTGTAACACGAGACTCCTTCCCCCCACGATCATGGCTGACATCAAAATCCCCGCACTCGGCGAATCCGTCGCCGGAGGTCAAATCTCCAAGTGGCACTTCCAAGTCGGCATCACCGAAGGAGCCGCCGCAGCCGCACCTGCCGCTGCTCCAGCTCCCGCCCCCGCAGCACCTGCGGCTGTCGAAGCTCCCAAAGCCGCCGCACCAGCTCCAGTCGCTGAAGCACCAAAACCAGCGCCCGCTCCGGCCCCAGCGCCAAAGCCAGCCCCGAAAGCTGCTCCAGCCCCAGAAGGCCGCATCACCCGGAAAAAGATGAGCCCGCTGCGCCGAAAGATCGCCGACCAACTCGTCAGCGCCCAGCAGACCGCCGCCATCCTCACCACCTTCAATGAGTGTGACATGAGCGGCATCATGGCCCTCCGTTCCAAGCTCCAGGACAACTTCGTCAAAACCCACGGCGTGAAGCTCGGCTTCATGTCCTTCTTCGTGAAGGCCGTCGTCGAGGCTCTCAAAGCCATCCCACAGATCAACGTCCGCGTCGAAGGCGACGAAATCGTCCAGCAACACTTCTACGACATCGGCGTCGCCGTCGGCACTGAGCGTGGTTTGATCGTTCCCGTCATCCGTGATGCCGACCAGAAGAGCTTCGCCGACATTGAAAAAGACATCCTCGCCTACGCCGCGAAGGCCAAAGACGGCAAAATCGAGCTGTCCGACCTCACCGGCGGCGTTTTCACCATCTCCAACGGTGGCGTCTATGGCTCCCTGCTCAGCACCCCGATCATCAATCCTCCTCAGAGCGCCATCCTCGGCATGCACAGCATCCAGCAGCGTGCCGTCGTGGTGGATGGTCAAATCGTCGCCCGTCCGATGATGTACCTGGCCCTCAGCTACGACCACCGCGTCGTCGATGGCAAGGAAGCCGTCTCCTTCCTCATCCGCATCAAAGACTGCATCGAGAACCCCGCCCGTATGTTGGTCGGCGCGTAATCGCACCCAGCCCAAAACTTCGGCCAGCGGCTCTTCGGACCGCTGGCCTTTTTTATTCCATTCAGCGAAGCGCCATCAGGCGGCCAGGATCGCTGCATCCCAGTCTTTCCAAACCGCATCCAGCCCCTGCCGAGAAAGCATTTCGGCGACTTGCGCTGGTGTGCGTTCATCGGCGATACCGAACTGCCCTTCGGCGCGTGCCTTTTCATCCTTCTCCGTCACTTCCACACGCCTACCCTTCACCGTCTGGTGCAGGTCATCACTGCCCGCACCGGTATAGCCGCCGGGCTCAGTATGGCTGCCAGCGCTCATGCTGGTGATGCCCATCGGCGCCAGAGCATCACGCAGATGCGCGGGCTCTCGAGTGCTTAGCACGATGCCCACCTCAGGGAAAATCAGCCTAAAGGCGCAGATCGTCTGCACCAGTGCCCAGTCTGGGAAACCCGTGAGCGGATGAAAGCCACCCGCCGCTGGCCGCAGCCGCGGAAAGGCCACGGTGAAGGTGGACTTCCAGCACTGTTTATAAAGATGCTCCAGGTGAGCGGCCAATCTCAAAGCCTCCAGCCGCCAGTCACTCAGGCCAAAAAGCGCTCCGATGCCCATGCGCCTGAAGCCGCCTTCATAACCGCGCTCGGGACAGGCGATGCGCCAGTCGAAGTCCTTCTTCGGACCCGCCGTGTGCATGTCGGCATAGATCGCGCGATCATAAGTCTCCTGATAAACCACGAGCCCCTCGCAGCCAGCTTTCACCATGCGCTCATACTCAGGCGCTTCCATGGGGCCGACTTCGATGCCGATCGTCGGCACGAAGTCCCGGATCGCGCGGATGCACTCCTCCAGATAGCCATTGCTCACGAACTTCGGGTGCTCCCCGGCGACGAGTAGGATGTTGCGGAAGCCCTGCTCCACCAGATGCCGCGCCTCCTTCACCACCTGGTCGATGGTCAAAGTCACCCGCATGATGCTCGCGTTATCGCGGGAAAAGCCGCAATAGGAGCAGTTGTTCACGCACTCATTGGAGACATACAGCGGCGCAAACATCCGCATCGTCCGGCCAAAATTTCGCCGTGTCACTAGCCTCGCCTCACGGGCCATGGCCTCTAGTTGCGCAGGCGTTTTGACTTCCAGCATCGCTGAAAAGCGCTCCATGAGTGGCGACTTGCGCGCGGGGAGAGCATCCAGGATGGGCAGAAAGGAGGAGGGCATGGGGAAGTGGGGCGTGGTTTATACGCCTGCCGTGCTCGGGTGCAATGTTTGGAACATCAGGCCAGACGCACGCTGCGTTTCTTGTCGAGCTTCAGCACGGCTCCGCTTTCCCAGGCGGGCTCGGCTTTCGGGTCGCTGAGCTTCTCGCCATTCAGCTGGATGCTGCCGCCCTGGATTAGACGACGCACATCTCCGCCGGACATGGTTTGATCAAAGACAGACTGGTAGGCATGTTGCACCACGCCGAGCACGTCCTTGCGCTCGCTGAGAGTCAAAATGGGCAGCTCCACACTGGCGAGATCGCGTTTGCTGAAGCGCAGATCCCAATCCTCGCGGCACTCTTTGGCAGCATCTTCGCTGTGATAGGTGGCCACGCATTTCGCCGCGAGCTGCTTCTTCGCCTCCATCGGATGCATCGCGGTGTCCAGCACCTCGCCGAGCACGAGCAGGTAATACTTCGCCATGAGTTCATCGGGGATGCTCATGAGCTTCCCGAACATCTCCTTCGGTGCATCCGTGAGACCGACGTAGTTGCCGAGGCTCTTGGACATTTTCTTCACGCCATCCAGACCTTCCAGCAGCGGCAAAGTCATGCAGACTTGGGCTTCCATGCCCTCTTCCTTCTGGAGATCACGACCCACGAGGATGTTGAAGAGCTGGTCACTGCCGCCGATTTCGACATCTGAGCGCACCACCACACTGTCCCAGCCCTGCATGATGGGATATTGCAGTTCGTGCAGGCGTACTTCCGTGCCATTCGCCACGCGGTTCTTGAAGTCCTCGCGCTGAAGCATCTGCTGGAGAGTCACGCGGGCGTTGAGCTTGATGACCTCCATGAAGGGCATCTCTTTGAACCACGAGCCGTTGAAGACGACCTCTGTCTTTTCGCGATCCAACACCAGGAAGGCCTGCTCCGTGTACGTCTTCGCGTTTGCCAGTACCTCGTCATAGGTCAAAGGCGGCCGCGTGGTGGATCTTCCGCTTGGGTCGCCGATCATCGCCGTGAAGTCACCGATGATGAGCACGATGTGGTGCCCGAGTTGCTGGAACTGCTTCAGCTTCCGCAAGCCCACCGCATGACCGAGATGGATGTCCGGCGAGGTCGGATCGACGCCCAGCTTGATGCGCAGGGGCTTTCCGCGCGCCAGCTTCTCAGCGAGTTCTTTCTCGCTGTGAATGGTGACAGTGCCGCGCTTGAGAATTTCGAGTTGTTCGGGGACGGGGAGCATGATTGAAAAGGGACGATTGGAGGACGACGAATGACGAAACTAGACGGAAACACAACCTTCCGCCTCGTTTATTCGCCCCTGAGGACTTCTTTCAGCGAGGTGGCGCAAAGGCAGAGACGAAGTAGTCTCCGGGGCTGCCATGACCGCCTCACCCTCACGCCGCTCCTTCCTTCGACTCGCCGCGCTTTCATCGCTCGCGACTTCGGCATCTGCTTTTGAGCCGATCCCCCGCGTCGGTGGGGCATCGTTTCAGCCGGGATTGAATGCCTATTCCTTCCTGGAACAGCTCAAGGCGAACGCCACGAACCCGAAGACGGGCATCGACCTTTTTGGCGTGTGTGATTTCGCCGCGAAGCAGAACATCGCGGCGGTGGACCTCACGGGTTATTTCTTTCCCGGCTATCCAGCGGCTCCGGCGGACACTTATGTGAACCGCATCAAGAAGCATACGCACGATCTCGGCTTGGACATCAGCGGCACTGGCGTGCGCAATGACTTTGCCACAGCGGACAAGGCGGCGCGTGCGGAAGGCGTTCGCGTAACGAAGGAATGGATCGAGGTGGCCGCTCGGCTCGGTGCGCCCGCGATCCGCGTTTTCGCCGGACCGCAGCCGCCGCACAAAGACTGGCAGGCCGCCGCTCCCGGTGCCGTACGCGCCGACATCGAGGCCTGGATGGCCGATGCGCTGCGTGAGTGCGCCGTCCATGGCGAAAAGTTCGGCGTGCTCGTGGCCGTGCAGAATCACGGCGACTTCCTGAACACCGGCGCAGAGCATGTGAGCCTGCTGCGCCGCGTGGATCACCCGTGGTGCGGTGCCTTGGTGGACACTGGCAAATACCTCACCGCCGATCCCTATGCCGACATCGCGATGGTGGCTCCCTTTGCCGTGAACTGGCAGATCAAGGAAACCATCGGCAGCAGCATGAAAACACCGCGCACCGACTTCAAGAAGCTCGCGCAAATCATCCACGACAGCGGCTATCGCGGCTATGTGCCCATCGAGACGCTCTCCATGCACCGGAAGGACTACGACCCCGCCGCCGAGGTCATCCGCGTGCTCGCCGAACTGCGTGCAGGCATCGCCGCCCTCGCTTAGGCCTTCCCAGCCTGCGGCCCCGCTCATGACCTTCGACCCCGATCATCTCCCTCACCTCCACGGCGGCCCGTTGGGACGCGTGCGGTTCAAATCCATGCCTGAGGATTTCGTCGTCAAGGAAGTGCTCGGCTTTGAACCCTCCGGCGTGGGCGAGCATTGCCTCGTCTGGGTGGAAAAGCGCGATCTCGACAGCAACACCGCCGCCGCACGCCTCGCCGACTCACTCGGCCTTCGGCATCGTTTGGTCAGTCACTGCGGCTTAAAGGATCGTCACGCCGTCACGCGGCAGTGGTTCAGCCTGCACATGCCGGGCCAGCCCTCGCCCGAGCCTACAGCGCTGGAGTCCGATGGCCTGCGTGTGCTGCGCATCACGCGAAACACGCGCAAACTGCGACGCGGCATCCATCTCGGCAATCGCTTCACCATTCGCCTGCGTGAGCCGGACTTTGACGCCACGCTCGCCGCCGAGCGCTGGCAGCGCATCGTCGAACGTGGTGCGCCGAACTATTTTGGAACGCAGCGTTTCGGCAACGAAGGCCGCAACGTCGAAAAAGCGCTGGCCATGTTTCGCGGTGACTTCAGTCCTGATCGCTTGTTGCGCGGCATTTTGCTCTCGGCAGCACGCAGTCACCTTTTTAACGCCGTCGTCGCCGCCCGCATGGCCGCTGGCACCTGGGATCGCGCCCTGAGCGGCGAGGTCTATGGCTTCGCCGACAACGGCACCATCCTTTTGCCCGAAAAACATCGCGGCGATGAAGCCCAGCGCTTCCAGCAAGGCGTGTGCGAAATTACCGCGCCGCTTTGGGGCGTGGGCGAGCTGCAAAGCGTCGGCGAAGTGCGCGAACTCGAAGCCGCCATCGCCGCCGAGCACCCCGGACTCACCACCGGCCTCGAATCCGCCGGTATGCGCCAGGAGCGCCGCGTCATGCGCCTGCGCCCCGAGCAGCCCAGCTTCACCGCTCTTGAAAATGGGGACCTCGAGCTGAGTTTCGCCCTGCCCAAAGGCACCTACGCTACCACGCTGCTCAGCGAGCTGGCCGTGTTGGAGGAATCTTCTCTTTAGCCATCATGCCGCTGACTTTTCGCATAAACAGAAACAAGACTGTGCCTTGCGGCTAAAGTTTACCCTGTGGCGTTGCTCGGATGAGTGAGCCGATCCGCAGGTGCCTACCTGGAATCGGCTTGCCGTGTGCGATGTTGATGTTACGACGACCTATCTCCACACCTCATCCTTCGCGGGATCGCCGGGGACATCGAGGACCTGCACTTTGTTGATGCTGGTGAAACGGGCGTGGTCGGTGAATTGGCGGACGATTTGCTTTTGCTCGTCGAGTTCAAAGAACTGGGCGGTGGTGGCGAGGTAGCCGTGGCCGAGCCAGTTGATGACGAGGGTGTGACCGTCAGGGAGGCGCTGGAAGCCGCTGATGAGGCGGAGCGGGTTGTTCGGCACGTCCTGGGTGCCGAGCTTCCACACGGTTTTACCTTCGCGGTCGAGTTCGAGCATCGCTTCACCTTCACCGCAGGCGATGACGAGGTGGCCGTTGGGCAGTTCGCGGACTTCATGGGGATCGCCGGGAGTTTTGATCGCGCGGAGAAGTTTGCCCTCGGGACTGAGTTCAAGGATGGCGCGGTCACCTTTGGCGCTGATGAGGTAGCGACCATCCTTGGTGCGACGACAACCGCGCATTTGATCATGCGTGTTCGCCGTTTTTACCGGCACAGCGATCTCGCGCACGATCTGGCCATCGCGACCGACTTCGATGAGTCGCTTCGTGCCGCACTCGACGACCATGACGTTGCCACCGGGCAAGGGCTGGCAGCCGTGGACTTCGGTCTTTTCTGGAGCGCGGTAGCTCCAGACGACTTCATGTTTGAGCGTGACCTCTCGTGCGCCGCGCAGATGACTGAAGAGAATGTTGCCATTGGCGAGCATCCACACGTCCTGCGGTTTCTCGGCGGGATGCTCCCACTCCACGCGGCCATCAGCAGCGATGATGGCGACCTTGTTGCCGCCGTAGTCGCTGACGAGCAAACGACGGCCAAAAGGTGCGACATGCGGCGCGACGACCGGCACGGGATCGCTCAGCAGGTTGCGATTGTTCCGCTGCAGCGGCGGCTCGGGGCTTTCCCAGCCGCGCGGAGCACCGAGATGCACGACGTGCTGGCCTTTGATGTCGTCGATGCGCAGGTTGTCCATGACGAAGCCATTGCGCGAGCAGCGCCAGCAATGAATGGCGCTACCGCCGCTTTTGATGACGTTTCCGATAACCTCAAAACCATCGAGATTGAAGTTCGGCTCGATGCTGGTGACGCCGGTCTCCATGTAGTTGTAGTTGCACTTCACGTTGCGCAGATGTCCGCGGAACGACGGATGGCCGAGCAAATAGCCGGAGCCGTTCGGATTGATCGTGCGGGTGCGCTGAATGGTGATGTCCTCGGCGTCAAAGGACTCGCCGGGGCCTGTTTTGCCACCGGCGAGGAACTTGCCGGTGTGCTCGCCGTAGCACATCACGGAGCGGTTCGTGTCGATCATCGTGATGCCTTCCACCAGCACGCCGCGCACGCGACCATGGACGAGGACGCAGGCGTTGATGTCCTTCACGAGGAAGCCGGGCTGCACGTTGTGCGTGGCATTCATGTCGATGGTGCCTTTGCCGGTGATGCGCACGTTTTCGATGGTGCCCGGCTGCCGTCCATGGCCGACACGGATGCCGTAGGCGACGGGGCCATCATAGGTGCTGAACCAGGTGCTGCCTTTGTTGTGCCCGATCTTGCTGCCAAAGCGAATCTGCACGCCGTGGGCGAGCGTTTGCCAGTCGCCCGTGATCGGCACACGCTGATGCGGCGTCTCGGCGAACTTGCTGGCGGAAGGCGGCAGCTTCGCGGTGCCTTGCGGATTGTCCGCGCTTTCAAACACGCCCCAGGCAAAGGTGTCCGCGCTGCCTTTGCTGCCTTCGGAGTCGATCCTGATGGTGAAGATGCACGCCTTGATGAGGTCAAAGCGTCCGCCCATTTCCAAATCGTCGAGTTTCTTGCCCGCATCCTGATCGGTGGTGATCTCGGGCTCGGCATCGAGCTTCGTCGTCTCGTCCGCGAGCCTCAACGTGGCCCCTTCGCTCAGCTCGATGTGGATCGCTTTGTCCACGTAGAGGATGGACCGATGCTTCGTGAGGCCGTGCTGATGCACACCGGGCAGAAAGATGAGTTTATCGCCCGCAGCCGCGCGATCCATCACCGCTTGCGGGTTGTCGCCGGGCTTGATCGAATGCTCCGCAGCATGCAGCAGCGGCGCGAGGGCGAGGAGGATGAGTGGGGTGAGGGCGTTTCTTTTCATGGTAGAGTCATGGGTTGCGCAAGACACGGCGGGCGGTTAATCTGGTGGCATGTCAGCGAACGACAGCCTTCCCCAACTCCCGCCTCCCGGCGTGCAGCTTCGCCTTCCGCCCCAGACGGGACGAAAGCTGAGCTATGAGGAGAAGTATGCCCAAATCCGCCGTCATCTGAAGGATGATGGCGCTCAGGCGGCGATGTCGGTTCAGATGAAATCCCAAGTGCAGGCTGTCCATGCTGAGCCGATCCGAGTTGGCACGTCTCATTGATGGCCCTGCGCTGGACCGCGAGATTGAGCGGCTTGGCAAGATGGGCGGTGGATGGATCAATGCCGCCACCGTTCTGAGCCGACGCATCAACTGGACGGTGGACTGGGCTGATCTTGGTCCCGAAGGTTCGCGATTTAAAGTGGTGAGCAGCCGAGGTGAAGCTGTCTTGTTTGATGATGCCGAGCATGCGTCCATCATCGTCAAACTTCGTGGTCGCGAGGAAAACGGCTACGGCTCGGCGGGGTTTGGCTGCATCCTCACCCGCGATTCGCATGATCGCGTGGCCTATGCGCCTGGAACACTCGATCAAGCCCTGGAGCGCGAGCGATTGAGCTGGGATGCTTTGGGTTTCTCCTGCCGATTGATGGATATCATCGAAGAGGAAGCTGGCCTCTTGCTGGCACAGGACTTCATCGAAGGCTCCGCGCCGACGGAAAAAGAAATCCACGCTTACATGATCGCCCATGGTTGGGAATGGCAGCGCGATAGTCGCGAGGTGTCGCCCACGCTGGCGCATCACGCGTGGCGAAGAGGCGACGTCGGTGCGTTTGATGCCAATGAAACGAACTTCATCAAAGCGGCGGCTGACGGGTTGATCTACCCCATCGACCTGATCGTCTGGCATTGGCCGCAGTGAGATCATAGTTGAGCCATCGGCTGCACCATCGGCCAGATCTTGATCTCTTCGGTCACGAGGTGGGCGGGAAGTTGGGCGATTTGAACGAGCAGCTCGCCCATGTCGGCGGGCGAGATGCATTGCGCGAGCACGGCTGGATCACGCGGCGGAAGATGCGCAGCCTCGGTGAAGTCGGTCTGGCCCCACGAAGGCAAAACGGAGGTCACGCGCACGCCGTGCGGTCGCAGCTCGGTGAGCAGGCAGCGCGTGAACATGAGCAAACCAGCTTTCGCGGCGGAATACACGCTCCAGCCGGGCCAGGCATGCGTGGAGCAGGCACTGCCGATGTTCACGATGAGGCCGCTGCCTTGCTTTTGCATGATGGCGGCGGCCCGACGGCATCCAAGC
>JAGKWZ010000230.1 GCA_021151605.1 Verrucomicrobiaceae bacterium | reverse complement strand
GTGGCACCTCTTTTTCTCAGAGGGGCGACCACTTGAGCAGGTGGAGGGTGGGGGTAGGACATGGTGTCAAAATCGATAAAGCCGCACCTGAGTGCGCTAGCGTGTCTAAAGGCAGTCCTGAGGCGGCACCTGACGCTGCACACAGCCCGTGTACCGTGAAACACGCGCCACAGAATCAATACACCTCCTCAGGACAGACCACACATGCCCAACAGGAGGGGCGGTGACCATCCGTAGGACTACGGGTTTTTACGTGCGAAGCAGATCATCGTGGAAGCAGAGCTGCCACGGCTGCGGTGCGGGTTTCCACGCCGAGCTTGGTCAAGATGGCGCGGACATGATCTGTCACGGTGCGGTAGCTGATTCCCAAGATCAGGGCGATTTCCTTGTCCCGCTTGCCCTCGGCGATCCACAGCAGCACCTCGCTCTCGCGTCGGCTCAACCCCGCCCGACGGAGATTCAAATGGTCCGTCTTCTGCATCTGCACCTGCTGGGAGGATGCTGCGGACAGAGCTTGCGCCGTCTGGTGCGCCAGCACGATGTGCCGACCTAGCTGCCGGATGATCGCGACCTCCTCAGCCGTGAAGTCGCTCTGCCCGCCTTTATTAAAAACAACGCCGCCGGCATGAGTCCCGGTGAGGATCGGGACAGCCACCTGATGCCGGATGTCCAATGGCTTCAGAGCCAGATCATAATACTCAGTGAGCCGGAGCTGCCGGAGGGTGATAAAGTCCGAAAGCAGCAGCGGCTCCCGCACTCCAGCCACAACATGGGCAAAGGCCGGATTGTCCTTCGGCAGCACCTCGGCAATGCGCTGCATTCTCTCGGCACGGGTGGCTTCCTCAAAGGGGGCGTTCACCTCCCCCTCATAACTCCCATCCTGAAGATGCCAGAGTTCGAAGCCATTGAAGGTCTCGGGGAAGACGTGCTGGCAGGCGGCCATGACGCGCTGTGCGAATGCACCCTCCTGGTGACTGTGAAGGATTTCCAGGGCCTCAAGGATGTGCATTAGATGCGACTCAGCCATGGGTGTTGATTACGCGACGACCTAAGAATGGCAAGTAACATTGGTGGGAGATCCTGTTTCCGCCTTCCTCTTGCAAACCTCCACGCCGATCTCTTAGGAGAGTGCACTTTGCCAATATGGTTCCCACGGAGCATCATTTCCCCATCATCCGTGCCAGTAGATCTGCGGCTTCCTGGGCGGTGATGACGCTTTCCAGCCCCTCTGGCATGAGGGAGGTCGGCAGTGTTTTCAGCTCCTTGATGTCACGACGCAGCACGGGTATCTCCACCCCGCCCGGCAGCTTTAACGTCACGCTGCCCGGTGCCTCAGCGGCGATCAGTCCGGCGATCTGTGTGCCGTCCTGGCGTGTGATCTGGGTGGAGGCATTCCGCAGTTCCACGGCCCGATTCGGATCAAAGATGGCCTCCAGCAATTGATCCATGGGCTTCGCGGCTACCGTCGCCAGATCAGGGCCGACCTCGACGCCCATGCCACCGAGTTTATGGCAGGCCATGCAGGCTTTGGCAAAGACGGCCTCGCCCCGCTTGGCATCGCCACGCAGACTTCCTACTTCTTTGATATAGCGCTTCACCACGGTCTGGCGATCTGCGTTCACGTTCGTGATCATTGGCACTTTGGCGACAGGCTTTGCCGGGGTTGCCTTGGGGAACCACGTCGCCAGTTCGTCGGGATGGATATCCTCACTGCCGGCTGCCACCAGTGCCACACCGCGGACCTTCGGAAAGCTGGCTTTCATGAGAGTTATCAAAGCCGACCGCTGTGCTTCATCAAGTAGTGCGGCCGTCCACGCGGCCTGTAGCTTCACTGGTAGCGGCTCGTCGGACTTCGATATGGCTACCAGTTCGGGCACGGCCGACTTGTCCTGCTTTTCCAAAAGCAGCCGCTGTGCAGTATCGCGAGTCCAGCGGTGGTTGGATTTCAGCGCCTTCACGGGCTCCTTTAGCAGGGCGACCTCGCTCTTTGTCGTGCTCGGCCCACTGATCCGATAAATCCTGCCCATGTCCTCCCCAGCACGCAGGTTCAGTCCTTTGGCGATGTCTGCCGGGATCCATTCGGGATGCTCCAGAACGAGGCGATACATATCGACCACGTAGATCGCCCCATCCGGTCCCGGACGCGCCATGCTGGGGCGCGACCAATTGTCCCCGCTCGCCAGAAATTCGCTCTTGGCATCGTCCGGGTGGCGCTGGCTGGTGATCGGTAGTTTTGTGTGATCCAGCAGTTCACGATGCACGAGGTTGTTTGCGGGTTCGCAGACCAGCAGAGACTGATCCTTGCCATCGAACCAAGGCATGGGTGCGCAGCCGGAGGTCAGTGTCTGGGTGGCGCTCGCCCAGTTGAATCGCCGCGCGGGCGGACTGATGGGCAGGACGGTTTTGTTTTCATTGATCACTGAGCGCACCGAGGCCGCGATCTGGTCTGGATGCGACTCCATCCAGCGCATCGGCAGGAAATAATGCCAGCCCATCGTGCTGTTGTTATTACCGAACCAATTTCCGAAATCATCCCGCCACTTCCCATATTGGGATCTGCCAAACTCCCGCTCAAACTTTCCGGTCACGGGATGGAAACGGAAGTCATTGGTGCCGAGCTTGATCTTCTCCCCCGTCTTCACCACCGTCACATCGCCGCCGCTGTCACCGTTGGCCCCATGCAGCCAGCCATCCAGCCCCCAGCAAAAGCCATTCACAAGATGCTGTGGATTCCCCGCTGTGAATCCGGTGTACCAGACTTCTCGCTCATCGCACTTTCCATCGCCATCTGAGTCGCGGGCATAGATCAGGTCTGGGATGGCGGAGATGAAGACGCCGCCCTTCCAGCAGGCCAACCCCGTCGGGTGCGTCAGACCATCGAGAAACAGTGTGGCTTTTTCATACACACCGTCTTCGTTGAGATCTTCCAGGATCTTGATGCGACCCGACTGAAGATCTGAGACCTTCCCTTGCCCGACTTTGCCATCGTTCGTCCTCTCGCCAGGGGCGAAAGGGTAGTCCCCCATTTCCACCACCCAGGCGCGGCCTTTCTCATCCCAGTCGATGAACACTGGATCCTGCACCAGCGGCTCCTGCGCCACGAGTTTGATTTCATAGCCCGGTTTCACCCGCATGGTTTTCAGCGACTCCTCTGGCGTCTTCGGAGCTGGCCCCGGAACGCGTAGCAATTCCTCTCGGGTCAGTCGCTTTTTTCCATCCGCCGTGATCAGCGCGCCATCTTTGAATGCTGCCCCGTCGAGCAGCGGCAGTGCGTTCGCATCCCCCGCCCTGCCTTCCCGCAGCACATTCGACCAGCCGCGATCCCACTGCACATTCTTCTTCTCCACAGGATTGAAAAGAAAGACTCCGTAACCCTTGGCATTCGAGACGATCAAATCCTCATGCCCATCCTCATTTAAGTCCGCAAAGATCACCGCTCCCCCATTCACGACTTCAGGCAGCGGCGCGATTTTTCGCGCCTCCTCCACCGTGAGTGCAAGGACCGCTGAACTGAGACATGAGAGCAGAAACATCAAACGCATGGTCAGTGATACGCCAACCATCGCTGGGATGTAGCGCCAAGACTAGAAGTGGTAATCACATGCGCTGGATTCATGCACGGCTAGTTCACTGAGCAGGAGCAGTCTGGATCTATTTTGCAGCCAGGGTGAGGGCGCAGATACTCGGCTAGGCCCATGATTTCAGCAATAATCGAATACATGTCCATACTCTGAGGTCAGACAGCAGCTTAACCTCGAGCCAAGAAACGACTTGAATGGCATCGAAAGTTAAGAATCCTGAAACACATGAATCACAAACTTCTTCCGCGTAGCTTGGCTACCTTGATTTGCCTCAGCTCAAGTACGGTTGACTGCCTAGCTCAGAACAACGGCTACCCTCAACAGTCAGCCCCACCACAATATCGCCAGTCTGCACAAGGTTACCCGCAATATCCGCAGCAAGGCTACCCTCAGCAAGGCTACCCTCAGCAAGGATACCCTCAGCAAAGTTACCCGCAACAAGGCTACTCTCAGCCCGGACAGACTCAGTATGTGAGCCCAGCACAGTTTCTACCCACCTTCGGGCGCAAGTTTGGCGAAATGTTCCGCCGTGTCTTTTACGGGGATGCTCCGCCCACTGGCTATAGCCAGCCAGCTCCGCAGTATCAACAACCCCAATATCAACAACCTTCAGGCAGGCTAGACCAAGCACCATCTGGCTACATTCAGCCTCCCACGGGCCAGCCTCAATATCAGACACCAACGCAGCCAGGATATCCACCGCGCTACGAAACTCCTCCAGCGCCCCGAGGGTCCGCTCCGTCCATTCCTCCGACTAGCCGCACGAACTCAGGTTCATCGACATCGCCTTCAACAAGAAAGAACAACACTCAGAGTTCGAAGAAGCAATCCTCCAATTCATCTTCATCAGGTTCGAATAAGTACCAGCCTCCAGCGATTACCCGCGAACCATCTCAGTCACGCTTTGAAGAACAACCTCCGCCAGCCATGCAGGGTTCTGGCCCGATTCAGGAAGCGAATCGGTCCAAGCTCCCTGGCAGTAAACCTAGCACCCCTCAAAACCAAGCCAGCGTAGATAAGCCCAATGCGGCCGCTACCAGCGGCACCTTTCTGCGCGGAAAAAAAAGCGGCAAAGAAGGCCGCGTCATTAGTCCCTACCCGCCCTATAGAGAACTCGACGTCACTGGCCTGACCAGCGGGTCCCTGGCCCTCGATCCCACGACACAAAAGGTCTTCGAAGTTCCGTGAGCACTTTGAGGAGGTGCTAGGCAAAAAAATCCATCAAGAAGCGAGTGCTAGGCTCACTCGCTTTTTCGTCAGAGGCTGGTGCTAATAAAGCTACGAAGATCAAAATCCTCTGCCACCTTATCCGTTTGCCAGCGACCATCCGCATTTAGGCGGAAAGTTCCAATCCATCGCTGATGCCAGGACTCTGGCTCAATCATGCTGAGATGCCTTTTGCCATCAATTTCATACAAATGATAGAGTTCTCCAAGAACAGGCTCGAAGTTAAAGTGCGATTCGTAGATCAGCTTGTTCCAATTGAAGGAATCGATCACTTTTAAGTAAGCTTCGCGGAGTTCCACTAGCTCCTGCTGAAGTTCGCGTTCGACTCGGGTGACGCCTCTGCTTTTGAAGTTTGTCAGGTCCTGAGGGATGATTTTTGCCGCAAGTCTCGACGATGGGTAAGGCAGATAATTTGTCCGTGGCTCCGTGTGTGAAAGGTCGCGGTCGATTGGGTCATCCTGTGTAGTAGTCATCATTTTACTAGCCTTACGTCTGGCAGACTAAAGTGGCTGGTGGTTTTATGTTTTCTGCAACAAACAGATCAGAGGATTGCTATGGATCTAACGGCAGGCTAGTTTGTTTGAAGAATGAACCCGCATCTCCTACTTTTGACCTGCATCCTGGTAGCCTGCTCATCACCATCTTTGCCCACTCCAGAGCAATTGGATGCTCTTGAGCAGCAAATTCGAGCTGAAAATCAGCCACTGTATGCCGAGCTGAATCAACGACTAGCCTCGGGCCAGATCTCACAGTCCGAGTACAAAGCCGAGCGTGCCAGCCTGGAACATCGCGTGCTTGCCAAGGTGGACACGATGGCATGGAACCGTCATGCACTGGTGCAGAGCGAGATGAAAGCGAATGGCGTGCCTACCCCTGATCGTCCTGTTGTTCTCGAAGCCCCCGGGGCCGGAACGGTGCAAGGCTCTCTCTATTCATCATCCCGCGTTAATGGTCTGGGCAATCAGATTCAAGGCAACATGATGCGAGATCTAGGCGGCGGGAACTTCAATCAGCGGCGCGCGGGCACAATTTACGACCCACAATAAGAGGACCGACATACCAGCCAATGAGCCCGAAACATCTGGAAAACGTGGCCACGGCAGTCATAAGCCAGACCCTACAGCGCATTCCAGAACCGGTGCGCTCGGCTGCTGCAAGCTGTATGGTTGAATTGGAAAACAAACCGGATGTTGCTTTGCTGGAAGAGGGTCTTTCAGAAGACTTGCTCGGCGTGTTTGAGGGCTACCCTCGTAGCCAAGAGCACCTCGCCTCAAGTCTGGAGGACCTACCACGCATCCGTCTGTTTCTGGAGAACTTGTGGGATGAAGCCGGCCGAGACAGGGTTCGGTTTCGTGAAGAAGTACGCATCACCCTGCTGCATGAACTAGGTCACTACCTGGGACTGAATGAAGACCAGGTAGCGCAGCTTGGGCTGGCATGAATTCAAATCAGATTTCTCACTTTACTGCTTACTATGAATAACCGCGAGATGACTTGGTACTTCAACAACGGTGGAGTAGCCGACGGCCCCCATAGTGAATCAGCCATGCTGAGGTTTATTCAGGAGGGGCATATAAACATACACTCCCTCATATGGCATCCTGGGCTGGATCTTTGGCAGGAGGCGGGCGTGCTCCAGGCATCATGGTGGCAAACGCCCACGCCGAAATCTAATACTACCGCCACCCTGGAAGGAAACACAACCACTCACCGAAGCACTACTCCAAATGCCCCCACAGGAATGCCAGCCGACAATAAAGGCGTCGGTTTTCTGAAACGCTTGTTTGGCAAACGAGCAAAACCCTAACCCAACCCAACTTCCTCAGGGCGCGAGTCTTCCAAATTTTTTCTCCAACTCCTTTAATGACATCTGAATCAGTGTGGGTCTACCATGAGGGCAACAGTAAGGCATTTCACACGCAAAAAGATCGCGCAATAAAGCCTCAATCTCGATATTGGAGAGTTTGTCATTGGCCTTGATGCTGTGGCGACATACCGTCGTAGCGATCATGTCCTCTCCCAGGCGTAATGATGAGCCTTTTGCACTCAGGGTTTGAAGCTCTTCGATGATTTGATCCAGCCAAGAAAGGGGATCATCTGCCTTTAAAAACGTGGGCAGAGCCTCGACCTTAAAGATGTTTGGACCGAAGGGTTCGATTTCGATTCCGAGACGCCCAAGCGTTTCCAGATGGCGGCGCAAAATATCTGCATCACGAGGACTGACTTGTAGAGTGAGTGGCATGAGCAGCCTCTGAGAAGGGACCCCCCCCTGCTCCATCGCTCGGCGCATTTTTTCGAAATTCACCCTTTCGTGGGCCGCATGCTGATCCATCAACACAAGACCGTCCATGCTCTCAAGCAAGATGTAAAGCCGGTGCAAAACGCCAATGATGCGGAAGTCTGGCACTTCTGGTTTAGAAATTGAAGTTGGCTTTTCCTGCGGCGCTGGTGCCGGTGAAACAGTGATTTTAGCAGACTCCAGCGAGTTAGATCGAACTCCGGCAGTACTGATCTCCACAGGAACCTGAATTTGGGGCGGCTCAGGTGCAGGAGTCGGCATAGGCATGGCCGGCTTCGCTTTAATACCAAACGGCACGGCAGGCGTGTGTATGGCAAAACTCTGCTGCTGAGGAACAGCAACCATTGGCTGAGCAACTTTGGCTATAGTGGAAGGAGGAATGTGGCCTTCAGGAAGCTGTGAGGTGCCCTCGAGCGCCTCACACACAGCCTTCGCAACAGCATCTCGAACCGCAAAACCATCGTGGAACCGAACCTCCTTCTTTGCGGGATGGACGTTTATGTCGTAGCCAACGGCATCCATCTCGATGAAGAGAAAGGTCACTGGATGCTGCCCTTTCATCAGGGTTGTATGAAATCCTTCACGCAGACCATAGTTGACCGAACTGCTCTCAATGGGCCGCCCATTCAGAAAAGTGAGTTGTTGCTGGCGACTGGACCTGCTCAAACCTGGCCCCCCGATGAATCCCCAAACACGGATGCCATGATGCTCCAATGGCTTAACTTGGATAAGTCGTCGGGCAAGGTCCCCCCCGACCAAACCACGGATGCGCTCCAAGACGTCCTTTGTGGCAGGCAGATGAAAGGCAACCGCCCCGTCTCGTATCAGCGTGAATGAAACCTCTGAATGAGCAATAGCATGAATAATGAACTGCTGCTCAATATGGGAGTATTCAGTGGCTTCTGTTCGGAGAAACTTTCGCCGTGCCGGGACATTGAAAAAGAGGGAGCGCGCCTCAATGACCGTGCCCGCTGCTCCGCCGTAGTCTTTCACCCCAGAAAGCTTACCACCGTTGATCTCCACTTCTGTGCCGCTTAGGGCTTCCCTTTCACGGGAAGCAAGGCGGAAACGCGTTACGCTGGCAATGCTTGGCAGAGCTTCACCACGAAAGCCAAAAGTCAAAATCGACGCCAAGTCCTCCTTGGTTCGAATCTTGCTTGTAGCGTGTCTTTCAATGCTCAAAAGCACATCTTCACGATTCATCCCACAGCCGTCATCGACCACCCGGATCAGCGCCGTGCCCCCACGTTGCACTTCAACAGTGATATTTGTGGAACCAGCGTCCAGACTGTTTTCCACAAGTTCACGGATGACGGCGGCAGGCCGCTCCACGACCTCGCCTGCAGCGACCTGACTGGCGAGTGCATCGGGTAAGATCCGAATTTTTGACATAACAATGAAATAAATGAAAAGGCTTGGCGCGTAGTCCTTGCAACTGACCAGTGCCTGTGAAAAGGGCCTGACTCATAAATCCTTCATCATCCAAGCTTCCACACTCATTTGCGATGATCTCTTTAACCGACAATGCAGCCATCCATCTTCAACAGCTTCTCCACAACAAAGAGGCTCCTGAAGGAGCTGGGCTGCGAATACGAGTGGAAAAAGGCGGGTGTGCGGGCTGGCAGTACACCATGAAAGTGGAGGAACCTAAATTGGAGGATCGAATTTTCAGCCACCTGGGGGTCAATGTCATCGTGGACCCTGAAAGTCTCGTGTTATTAGATAACAGCCAGATTGATTATCTAGATCAGCTTAATGATTCAGGTTTCCGAGTTATAAATCCTAACTCTGCTAGAAGCTGTGGATGCGGCACTTCTTTTGAGCCCAAAGCCGCCTAGACGTTTGATTTGCAATGAACTATTTCAGTTTATTCACAAAAATTTCTTTTCTTTTTTCCTTTAACCAGTAAAATTTGAACATCTCGATTTCAATAATTTCAATAAATTTCTCATAGATGCTATGC
>JAGKWZ010000229.1 GCA_021151605.1 Verrucomicrobiaceae bacterium | reverse complement strand
CGCATCGCCCGACCGCTGCAATTGCTCGCCGACACGGGTGTCGGCTATCTCCAGCTCGGCCAGCCCAGCCCCACGCTCAGTGGCGGCGAGGCTCAGCGCATGAAGCTCGTCACCGAACTCAGCGTCGGCCAGGGTAAAACCATCACGCAAAAGCTGCGCGGCCTGAAAACCGAAAAGCGGAACCTTTACCTCATCGAAGAGCCCACCATCGGCCTGCACATGAGCGATGTCTGCCGCCTCATCGACGTCCTCCATCGCCTCGTCGATGAAGGTCACACCGTCGTCGTCATCGAGCATCACCCCGACGTCTTCGCCGAAGCCGACTACCTCATCGACATCGGCCCCGAAGCCGGAGCCGAAGGCGGCCAACTCGTCGCCAGCGGCACTCCTGAGCAAGTGTCCAAGCACAAAACCAGCGTCACCGCGCCGTTCCTGCGGCAGGTGCTGGCATCATGATTTCCGGTGATTCTTTCCTATTTCCACTTTGGTGATTTCCAAAGTTTCTTCAGACACAATAGCCGGACTAAAAGTCGTGATTTCCATGTCGGTGGCATAGAAGATTGCACCACTGCACGACTTTAAGGTCCTGCGTTGAGTTGTATACGGATAAAGCCCTTCATGCTGGGATCAGTATCGGCGGGAGTCGGCAAACGCACGGCTCCCCATTCGTAGCCAGCAGGTGGAGCCGGCAGATCACTTGGCACAGACGCATGCTCGATGGGTTCAGCCCAGTTGACCAAATCTTTCGAGGCTTGAGGTTGGTAGATAGCATCAGGCGTGGTGTAGATTACACCGCTGGTGGAGCCGCCAGCACGGCGGAGATAGGGAAGCACGAGGTAATTCGCAGATTCGGCGAGTGCTATGCCGCGACCTCCGGGCGGAGTGCTGGACTGCGAGGCGATGCGGGGAACAAACATCGGCACGGAACTGGGTAGTGCTGGATTGGAGCCGAAGGCGAACTCGTAGTAGTTCGCGATGCCGTCGCCGTCGATGTCGCCGAGCGGAGCCGAGTCTTCGCCGGTTTGGTTCGATTGATTCATGAAGGTCCGATAGCCTCCGAGGTTCCTAAAGTTCACGGTACCCCAATGGATGGCGAGCTGGCCAAAGAGTTCCGCCTTGTGGAAGTAGGGCACAATTCCGTTCGGCAGGTTTTGCATGAGCGAGGCGGGGACCAGCGGGTTGTTGCCTTGCAGCGTGAGGCCGTTCTCGAAGTGCCATTCGTTGTTGAAGGCCTGGTAGAAGTTTAGCGGGAAGTGACTGAATCCATCGAAACGTGTGTCGGTGTTCTTGTCCACGAGGTCGGACCAGGATTTGACTGTGTTAACCGTGTTGATGGTGTCCGTGGTGCGCGGATAAGGATTGTCGAAGCTGGCGTTGAACGAGATCATCTGGTCCTCAACTTCGCCGTCAGGGATCGGGTCCGTTAGGCTGGTGTTGATAGAGCCAAGTCCTGGCGTGGTGGAGAGGCGCAGGCGGATGGGTAGCTTCTTGATAAAGCCGCGAATGCCGGTGTCCGTTGATGGGAGCTTCGCTTTGACGATGAACAGAATGCCGTAAGCGGGCGGAAGAATTCCGGGCACCGTGGAAGGAATGCTGGCGAGCGGAGTGCGGAACTTGCGACCGGCCATGGCGTCAGGCCGGTCAATTGTGAAGTCAGGCCCAACACCAGCGACGTCGAGAGGTGATGGCACGATGGTGATCGAGGACTCATCGGAGTCATCGAAGTCGCCATCGTTGTTGCCATCAATGAACGCCTTGAGGAAGGCAGGCTGCCCGGTCTCATTGCGAATTGCCACGCTGGCATAAAGCGTAAGGGTGAATTCCAGCGATAGCGGATCGAACTGCTGGCGCAAGACCGTGTAGTAGGGGCCAGCTTCGTCATTGTCCCCCACGGGTGCGGGTGAGATGCCTCCATTGGGTGGTGTACCGAGATCAAGATCATCGCCGTCGGCATTGACGGAGGTGTGGGCATCATCTTCGCCATCCACTTGGGTTTCCGGGCGGAGGGCTTCAAGGCAGAGATTCAAATCCTGTCGCCCGATGTGACGCGGTCCGAGATTGAACTTCATTGTGCGGTAATTGCCTTGCGTGACGGTGCTCAAATCGACGACCGTGCCCGGAGCGGTGCCGATGGCGGTGGTTTCCGTAGTGCCGCTTGCATCATTGAGGTCGCCGTAGTCGATCATCTGCCGGGCAGGAGCGATGAAGTAGTCCTCCACTTCGCCATTTGGCGCGAGGCCGACAGGGGCGAGGTTCTTGATGCTGGAGAGGCGCAAACGCACGGCGATAGGCTGCGTAGTAGTGGCAGTCATTGGTACGCGGAAGAGGGCTATGAAGGTCACGTCGGCGGAGCCCGGTGGCACATCGACTTCCACGCGCTCGTCAGTGTTGTTGAAGAAGCCATCCGCATTCCAATCAGCGAAGACTTCAAGGTAAGCCATGCCGGCGCCGGCATGGGTCGCACGCACGGCGAGTGGCAAATCATAGCCTGCGTGAGCATCTACGAGCGCGGCATTCAGCGCGTCTTCGTCATCCTGATCGTTGCCGTTATCGCCGAGGGCATTAGTAGAGACCTGACCGTCGGCCTCACCATCGGGAACCTTGCTACCAAGATAGAGTGAGCCGGAGATGAGATGCCGCGCGCCATCGACGGCGTGCGTGGTCTTGTAGATGTCCGGCAAGTCTCCATAGTCCGGGTTCGCCATGTCGGCGGGATCGACATAGAACTGCACCTTCACCACATGGTCTTCGACTTCGCCATCACTGGCGGCTCCGATGGAGGTCATTCCGCCATCCGTGCTGATGCGTGAGCGTATGGCGAAGGTGCGCTCGATAAAGCCACCGCCCGGTGGCAGGTCTTTGAAATGCAGCACGGCAGTGTCGAAGACGAAGCCGACATTGCCTACGCCCGGTGGATAGGTGCTCAGCGCGCTGCTGGTGAAGCTCTGGCGCACGACAGTATCGGCAGCATCTTCGAAGTTGCCGTTGTTGTTGGTGTCGAAGAAGTGCGCTGTGTAGGCGATGGATGGCGTGGCATTCCAGACGGCGCTGCGGAACTGCACGGTGACCTCGGCTTCGCTGAACGCGCCGTCGCGGATGACGCTGGTCGAGAGCGCACCGTAAGTCACGACAATGCCGCTTTCGTCGTCATTGCCGCTGTTGTCATCGCCTTTGGCATCAGGGCTTTGCGCGCCATCGGGTTCGGCATCGACATACGCTGCACTGCTGGGAGCGATGTTGGAAAAACCAATGCCGGGCACGATGACATGCGAGGGGCCGCCATCGCTGGCTTTGGTTTTGTAGTCTGGTGGGTTTGCACTGCCGTGAACGCCGCTTGCGGAACCTGCGATGAGATCAGGCAGATCGCCAAAGTCGATGAGTCCGCCTGGTTGATGAACAGGGACCAGGTAGTCCTCGACCTCGCCATCGGGTGCGTAACCCGCCGGGCCGAGCGCATCTTCGGTGGAGAGACGCAAACGAATCGCTGTCGGTGTGGCGGTGATAGCTTCGTTGGGCACGTTGAACGTCAGCGTGATGGTGTTCGTGCCGATGGGCACGAGCGCGCTGGCGACTTCATTCGCATCGGCGAAATCACCGTCGTGATTCCAATCCCCGAAGGCCCACAGCTTCGCGGCTTTGCCTGCGTTGTTCGTGGTTTTGACCGAGAGATTGTTTGATCCGCCAGCGATGATCACCGGCGCGATGAGACCGTCTTCATCATCGGTGTCCGTGTTGTCGTCGCCGTTTGCAGCGGTCGTGGGTTGGCCGTCGGCTTCGACATCAGGGACGAGCGGGCCGATGAAGAGATCAGGCGTGATGGTGTGCCGCGCACCATTGTTGGCGAACAGCGTCGGATACGGCGCGAACAGATCGCCGAAGTCCATCGGCTGTCGATACGGATTACCAAAGGTGGCCACGACGTTGGCAATGTGATCTTCGACTTCGCCATCCGGGATCGGATCGGCGAGGCTCGTATTGACGGAGCCAAGACCCGGCGTGGTGGAGAGACGCAGGCGAATGGGCAGCTTCTTGGTGAAGCCACGAATGCCAGTGTCCGTGAGGGGAAGTTGCGCTTTGATCACGAAGACAAAACCGTAGGGGTTCGGCAGCGCGCCTGGAGCGGTCGGTGAGATGACAGGATCGGACGTTGCATAGTTGGTGCCGAGGTCAGCTCGGACGTTGGGGTAAGCGGCGTCGAGCAAGGCCACGCCACCGTGTCCGATGGTGAGCGCGGCTTCATCGGTGTCATCGAAGTCGCCGTCGTTGTTGGAGTCCATGAAGGCGGACAAATAGGCCGGACCGCCGGTTTCATTGCGGATGGCGACGTTGCCGTAGTAGGCCATCGTCACGGTCAGCGTAACAGGGTCAATCCTTTGCAGCAGGAGCGTGGACATCAAATTGCCCTTGTTCTCATCGTCAGCTCCGAGCACAGGTGCAACACCGCCGTTGGGCAGCGCAGGCGTATCGAAGTTGTCGCCATCAGCGGTTGAATTTGGATGCGCGTCATCTTCACCATCGACGGCGCTCACGGGATCTTGTGTCTCGAGGGCAATCGCCAAGTCTTGCCGCGCGATGTGCCGCGGGCCGAGATCGTGTTTCATCGTGCGATAGTCGCCTTGCGAGACGGTGCTCAGGTTCGTTACCACGCCCGGTGCGGTACCGTTGCCGGTGGTCAGGGTGCTGCCGTCCTGAAGGTCGCCGTAGTCGATGATTTGTTTCGCAGGCGGGATGAAGAAATCTTCCACTTCACCGTCCGGCGCAGAGCCGGTCGAGGTCAGACCTTTGTCTGTGGAGAGACGCAGACGCACCGCGATGGGGTTGGTGGTCGTTGCGTTCAGCGGCACGCGGAAGGTCGGGGCCGCAGTACCCAGATGAATGCCTGGTGCCACATTCACGCGGACATACTCGTTGGTGTTGTTGAACACACCGTCGCCATCCCAATCAACAAACGTGTGAAGATAGGCCATTTCCGCGAGATCATTGGTCACAGTAACGATGAGGCCCAAATCAAAGCCCGCGTGTGCACGCACGAGCGATGCGGCGAGCGCGTCTTCGTCGTCGAGGCCGTTGTTGTCATCGCCTGCGGCGGTGGTGTTTGGTTGGCCATCCGCTTCGCCATCGGGCGCAGCGGAACCCAGGAACAAATTCCCGGTGATGACGTGATGCGGGCCGTTGCTCACGCTGATTGTTTTGTAGTTGTCCGGCAGATCACCGAAGTCGAGCGCGGCATCTTCGACATTGAACAAATGATCTTCCACCTCGCCATCAGGCGCGGCACCGACGGCGGTCAAACTGGCGGTCGTGGACAACCGTAATCGCACCGCGAGCGGTGTCGTGGTACTCGTAGTCAACGGCACGGAGAGATTGAAGGTCTTGGTCTGCGTGCCGATGCTGGCCACGCTGAGCACATACGTCTCCGCGCCACTGAACGTGCCGTTGTTATCCCAATCAACGAAGGCAGTGAGGAAGCTCATGCTGCCCGTGTTGTTCGACACCGACACAGGCAACGCCACGTTCTGACCCCGGACGAAAACCGGCGGCGCTGTGAACCCATCTTCATCACTGCTGCCCGCCGCATCATCGCCACCAGCGAACGGTGTGGGCTGACCATCATTCTCCAAATCAGGCGTGGTGTTGCCGATGAACAAGGTTTGCGACGCGGCGTGGCGCGGACCGTTCTCGGCATACGTCGTCGGATACGGCGCAGTCAAATCACCGTAGTCCATCGGTGAACCGAGATGAATCATATAATCCTCCACTTCGCCATCAGGCGCGATGCCGCCAGCACTGAGACCGGTCTGCGAGGAGAGGCGAATGCGCACGGCAAGCGGCTGCGTAGTCGAGGCCGTGGCAGGCACATCGAAGGGCACGTTGAGGATCGAGAAACTCGTGCCCGTCGGCTCCATCACGCGGGAGATTTCATTGAGGTCATTGAAGTCGCCATCGTCGTTCCAGTCGATGAACACAGAGACCTGCGCGGGCGAGCCGGTGCTGTTCGCAACGGCTACAGGAACCAGAGCACCGGTCATGCCGGGATAAGCAGAGAATGCAGCCGAAGCGAACGCCGTCTCATCGGAGCTGAACATCGAATTGATGTCATCGCCGCGTGCGTTCGCTGAGGGCTGGCCGTCGAGTTCGCCATCGGTGTAGGAGTAGCCGAGCGTGAGCATCATCGTGAAGTTGTGACGCGCGCCGTTGTTGTTGCGCTTGGTGGGATACTTGATCGGCAGATCGCCCCAGTCTTGCTCGGGATTGTAGTTCCCCATCGTTAGCGAATAAGTCACGAGCGAGTCCTCGACTTCGCCATGGGTTGCGGGGCCATCGGCAGGCAACGAGGCATCCGTGCTGATGCGGAAACGTAGGGCGTTGGTGAAGGTCGTGGTGGTGCTCGGTGCCATCGGTGGCGAGGCGAAGCTGAAGGTGAAGACCACCGAACTCATGCTGCCGTCACCTGGCACGATGATCGGCGCACTCTGCTCACCGGCATCATCGAAATCACCATCCGCATTCACATCAATGAAACCAAACGCCTTGGCCGCCGTGCCGGTGATGTTCTCCACCGCGAGGCTCGCGGCGAGCGTCACGTTTTGATGCGTGCGCGTGCCATCCAGGACGGTCGTGGCGCTGGTGAGATTCACATACATGGGCGACTCATCGTTGTCGCCACTGACGTTGTCCCCAGTGCTTGCCGCATTCGGCAGACCATCGACTTCGGCATCGATGTGCAGGGCGGTGGTGCCGCTATCATTGGCAAACCACAGCCCAGGGAGGATCGGATGCACGGGGCCGTTGTCATTGGCGCGGGTGCGGTAGTCGGGGATGCTTGCGCTGCCCCAGGTCCCGGGCACCGAGCCTGCGGCGCTGTCCGGCAGATCGCTCCAATCGAAGGCCGGGTTCGCGACGGGCAGCAGGTAATCTTCCACTTCGCCATCGGAGGCGAGTCCACTGTCACTGATGCCTTGAGTCGTGGTGAAACGCAGCCGCATGGCCACATTGGTTCCGACCGCAGCGTTCGCTGGCACATTGAAATGCACGAGCGTAGAGACCTCGCTCGCACTCGATGGGACGGTGACGACCTGCACTTCGTTGGCATCCGTGAACAAGCCGTTGTTGTTCCAGTCGATGAAAACCGTGAGGTAGGCAGCCGTGCCCGTGGTGTTCTTGCACTTTACACGCAGATGGAACGGCGTGCTCTTGTAAGCGTAGAGCGCGCGGACATCGACGCTGTCTTCATCATCGCCACTGGTAGTGTCATCATTGGTGGCAGTGGCACCGGCTTGACCGTCCGGCTCAGCATCCGGTGGACCTGCGCCGAGGAAGATGCCGGGAGAGATGACGTGACGCGCGCCGTTGGGCAGCTTCGTGGGATAGGGCGAGTCCGCCAGATCGCCGAAGTCGAGTTGCGCTCCATTGTAGTTCTGCGGTGAGCTGGTGGTCGATCCAGCAGGTAATCCAGGGCAGTAGATCGGCGCAGCGGAGCCTTGCGGAGCATAGTAGTCTGCGGGGCATTGTATAGGTGCTGCCGAGCCGGGTGGCGCGAAGCTGCCTGCCGGACAAATCGTGGGACTGGCCGCACCTGCGGCCGCATAATAACCTCCGGGGCATGGAATCGGAGCCGCTGAACCAGCTGGTGCATACGTGCCTGCCGGACACTGCGTGTAACCTGTCGCGGCAGGTCCTGCGGCGTAGTTGCCAGCAGGGACGATGATTTGGGCAGTCGCGCCAGCCTCGGGCACATAGTAACCTGGCGCTGCCGCCAGCGGAGCCGCCATGCCTTCATAAGGTGCGTAATAACCAGCAGGGCACAGGGTCGGAGCCGTCGCATTGCCCGGCGAGAACGAACCCGGCGGGGCCAGCGTGGGACTCGTTGCGGCAGGTCCAGCCGCAAAAGTTCCGGCGGGCGTAGGCGTTGCCGCTGTTGAACCGGATCCACTCACAAAGGAGCCCGGAGGAGCAGGCGTCGGAGCCGAAGCTCCAGCCACTGCTGTGAATGAACCAGGAGCACAAAGGATCGGCGTTGCCGAACCCGCTGGTGCATATGTTCCGACTGGACACACAACGACACCCGTCGCTGCGGGCCCCGTGGCGAAGCTTCCCGCCGGAGCCGGGAGTTGCGCACTCGCACCCGCTACAGGCACATAGAACCCCGAAGCAGCAGGCGTAGGAACGCTCATGCCCGGAACAGCGGTGAAAAAACCCGGCGCGCAAGGCGTCTGCGCCGTCGCACCCGGCATCGGCACGTAGTATCCCGGCTGTGCAGGCGTGGGCGCGACGTTGCCCGACCCTGTGGCAAACGTTCCGATCGGACAAATCGTCTGCGAACTCGCCCCTGGACGTGACACATAGTGCCCAGGCTCGGCAGGCGTCGGAGTCGTCGATCCAGGAGCTGATGTGAAAGTGCCCACTGGACACATCATCTGTGCGGTCGCACCAGCAACGGGCACATAGAAACCAGGGTCGGCTAGCCTGCAGACGCCGTTGTCGGCGTAGGAACCCGCAGGACAGTTCACTGCCTCAGCCCATTGAATATTGAAAACCAACAGCGTAGCGCAGAGGAGAACTCGTGTTTTCATATACTGCGTTTAACACGCCACGCTCCTTAGGTCAGCTACAAAATATCGATGTGACAGATTTGCCTTTCAGCATGGGCAAGCTTGTACGTTCACCAATGCGGATCATGAACTCGTGGCTAGCTTGGCAAAGAGAGTGCCGAAGGGACTCGGCACAAGCCCTACTGAAATGTCAGCTCAGAGCCGCCGTGATCTCACGATTTCAGCGGGACAGTCTTGCCAGACGACGCACCGGAGCGCGCTGCGCGCTCGCAAACGATCCTTGAGATATTGAAAAGGAGTCGTGACGCGAGATAGGGGGAGAAACGCCGCAGGCGGGCGAGTTCGTCGAAGTTGATCTTCAGCAACTTTGCATCGGTGCGTGCGGTGACATCTGCCGTGCGGCGCTGCTGGGTGACGAAGGCCATCTCGCCGAAGACATCGCCAGGGTGCATCTCCTTAAGGAGGATACGCCCTTCGGGACTTTCGACACTGGCTTCCAGCTCACCTAAAAGCACCACATAAAGAG
>JAGKWZ010000228.1 GCA_021151605.1 Verrucomicrobiaceae bacterium | reverse complement strand
GTTCCTAGTTCCTTGTTGGAGCAGTTCGTCGAAGTGCTGGAGCACGCTGGCGAGGGAAAAATGCTCAGTGATGCGTTGGCGGCCTTTTTCGCCGAGAAAATGGCGCTCTGCTTCGGGAAGGTTGAGGAGGTGCAGGCAGGCTTCGGCGAGCTTGGCGGGATCTTTGGCGGGGACGAGTCTGCCGGTCTCTCCCATTACCCAGGCCGTATCGCCGATGTCGGTGGCGACGACGGGAACACCGCAGGCCATAGCCTCGCCAACGACATTGGGGAAGCCTTCGCCAAAGGCTGATGATGACACGGCGATGTCGAGGCTGGCGGTGATGGCGGGAAGATCGGAACGCTCGCCGAGGAGGTGGACGTGCTTTTGGATGCCGAGCTTTGAGATGAGCGAGGTGAGTTCGCTGTTCGTGGCATCCACGCCGGTGCCGACGAGGATGAACTGAGCCTGTGGCACTTGTTTGACGATGAGTGCCGCAGCTTCGAGGAAGCTGGGGTAGTCCTTCATGGCGGTGTAGCGCCCGAAGCGGCCGATGTAGAACGACTTTTCAAGTCGTACACTGGTGGGGCGAGTTTCTAACTCGCCAGAAGGACGAGATAAAATCTCGTCCCACCAGTTCAACGAGTTGGAAACTCGTTCTACTTGCCACTTCTCCAGATCAAACCCGTTGGGGATGAGGCGTGTCTTCGCCCGCGAGTAGCCGATGGCTTCATGCTGCCTCGCGCTGAGCTGGGAATTGTAGGTGATAACTTTCGCCAATGGTGCCAGCCACTTGAGCGACTTGATGACCATGGCTGAGCCGCGTTTTTCCAAACTCAAATCGTAAAGCGACTGGCGGATGTTCCAGACCACGCGGCCTTGCCCGAGGCGGAAAAGCTTCACCAAGACGGCCGCAAAGCAGCCGTGATACATCCAGCCCATGATGACAGCAGGCCGGATCTGCCATGCGAGTCGGAAAAGCCGGATCAACGCGGCCAACGAAGGTTTGCCCGCAGGCATGTCCAGGCTGTGTACCTGCGCCCCCACTGCTCGCAGCGGCTCGACATATTTGCCGCCCGAGGTGAGGGAGATGACGTGATGCTGGTGTTTAGGCAGTCCGGTAATGAGCTGCGTGAGCATCATCTCGGCTCCGCCGGTGCCGAGGCCGGTGGTGAGCCACAGAACTGATTTATGATTTATGATTTTCGATTGATGATTTAGACAAATGGCGCTGGTGGCTTCGACCATCTTTGAGATGGTGAAGTGCTGCTCGATGCGTTGGCGATTTGTCTGGCCGAGCGTGCTTCTTTGATCAGGCGTGAGCGTGAGGAAAGCGCGCATTCGATCCGCGAGGGCTCTATGATCTCCGGCTTTAAATACCCAGCGCGCATCATTCACCAGCCAGGCGGAGTCGCCGACATCGCTGGCGATGACGGGCAATCCACAGGCCATGGCTTCGCCGATGACATTGGAGAAGCCTTCCCCATAGGCTGAGGTGGAGACGAGTGCGTCGAAGGTGGGATAGATCGTGGCGAGTTCGTCCCGAGCGGGCTGCCACTCGACTCGATTCGCGATGCCGAGTGACTCGGCCAGTGAGCGCATGTCGTGGGCATAAGCGGCATCGCCATTGCCAATGATCACCGCTTTCGCCTCAGGCACCTCGGCGAGCGCGCGGAGGAAAGTGGTATGGTCCTTCATCGGGTGCAGTCTGCCGATGAGCGCGAAGCGATTGCGGGCAGGAGTGCCCGCATCACTGGGGCGAGGGCGGAAGCGCTCCACGTCGATGCCATTGGGCACGACATCGAAACTCGCTGCCGGGTAGCCGTGGGCGATGTAGTAGTCACGCCCGGCGCGGGAATTCGCGATGATTTGATCCGCATAGCCGGAGAGCAGACAATTCAGGCGGAAACTGAGTCTGCCGAGGATGCCCCAGGTCGCGGCATCGGTTTGCGAATCGCGGATACCCCAGATGATCTTTGGGAAACTGCAAAGAGGCTTCAGGAAGAGCGCCATGAGGTTCGACTCATGGAGGTAACCGTGGATCACGTCCGGCTTTAGGTAGCGCATCGTTTGGACGAGTCGGAAAAAGAAGCCCACTAGATCCCAGCGATGTTTTTTTCCGATGCAAAAAGTCTGGATGCCCGCAGCACGAAGTTCAGCCTCAAATGCCCCTGGATAAAAATGCACGACACTGAGCGCGAAACCGCCTCTCAGGCCCAGTGCCTTGGCTAGCGTGACCAATTGCCGCTGTGCTCCACCGTGACCGAGGTCACGAATGAGGAAAACGAGGCGGGATGGGGCAGGGGCAGGCACGAGATGAAACTATAATCTTCATAATGCTCGACTGGCAATCAGGGAATCCTGACCATTTGGCCGGCCTAAATCACATGGTGCACAGGCTGCGAAGAACGATCGCAGTGATTATCTATGAAGGATTCGCTCTTTACTCTCAGGAGGAATCCCGGTTAAATCCGCAAATTCAGCGGTTTTTTCCGCCTTCCATCATCACCGTTATCCCATTCTTCCGAGATATGAAAATCAGCCGAACCCGCATTGCCTTTCTGGCGCTTCTTTGCGGCACTACCTTTCTGAAAGCCGACATCCTGATGCTGAAAAACGGCACCAAGGTGGAGGGTAACATCCTGGAGCAAACCGCGCAGGGGGTGAGAATGAAATACCGCCTGACGCCGAAGATCATGGATGAGAAAGTCTTCCCTGCCGCCGAGATCGACAAAGTGATCCGGCAGACTCCCCAGGAAGTAGAAGTCGTGGATCTCCGAAAAGTACTGCCCACGGCGGATCTGCTGAAGGCGGACGAGTATGAGCAGCTCATCCAGGATCGTCTGCGCCCCTTCGTGAATAAATACCCTGGCACACCCGAAGCTAAGGAAGTCGAGGACATCATTGCCAAGCTTCAGGAAGAAAAAACCAAGGTGTCCAATGGGCAGGTCAAACTTGAAGGTCGCTGGCTGACTGTCAAAGAATCGAAAGCGGAGCAGTTCAATATCGAGGCATTCAACATCATTACCAAGATGCGTGCCAAGGCTGCAAAGCTGGACTACATCGGAGCGATGCGTGAGTTTGATAACCTGATCATGCCGCCTCCAGCCTACAAGGGCTCCACTTACATGGTTCAGGCCATTCCAGAGGCGATGGTCATTTTAGACAAGATGTCCGCCAGTCTGGATAAAATGTCCGCCGAGCAACCTCAGCTCACGAAGGCTCGGGATGAAGGCTTGAACAAATTGCAGGAACCCGAACTCTCGAAGACGAAGAACGCCATCTCTGATGAGCTTAACAAGTGGAGAGCTACCACCGATGTAGAGAAGCGTCAGAAACTACGCTGGAGTGCGCCATATAAGTATGACCTCGCCAGCATACAGACTTCACAGAAAGAGGTCATTCAAGAAAAGGCCCGGCTTCAAACGATTAATCTCGAAGAACTTAAGGCCAGGAATGAGGTGTTCACCGCATGCTATCGGAAAATCGGTGAAGAAGATTATGCTGGCGGTGCGGCCGCTTTTGAGCGGGTGCAGTCTTTGAAGTTGAGTCAGGAAAACAACGATGTTCCACTCGACCTGCGCAACCGCCTTATTCAACTGCACGGCAAACTCAGCCGCGCGATTGCCGCAGGTGCCACCGCTACAGCCGGATCAGCCGCCATTGGCGGTACGCCTTCTGTCAGCCAAGACAGTCGTGTCGCGCAGATCCTCGCCGAAGCCGGTGCCACTGCACCAGCTGCTGCCTCAGGTCAGCCAGCTGCCGCTGGCACGATGCCAGCTGCTTCCGCGACGCCCACAGCGACTGCTCCAGCAGCAGCTGTTGCACCAACGGCAGCCGCACCAGCAGCTCCTCAGGCGGCCGTGAGGCCAGTGGTGGCACAGGCACCCGCCCAAGCCCCTGTTCAGCAGCCTGCTTATCAGGCTCCCGCACCGATGCCCATGCCTATGCCAATGCCCGTCGAAGAAGAGTCCAACATGCAGCTCTACATCATGATCGGCATGGGGCTTGTGATCGTCGGTCTTCTGCTTGCCTTCTTGAAGAAGAAATAAGCCGCTGAGCTTATGTTCTCCAGGCCGGAAGCCTCAGCTGAGACTTCCGGCCTTTTCATATCTGCTGCCAGACATCCATCCTCGTCATCGTATTCTCCGCCCTGCCATGCATCCACCCGCCAGCACCTCACGTCGTCGTTTTTTGCAAACCGCCAGCGCCAGCCTTTTCGCCGCGCCTTACATCACCACCGGACTCCGCGCCGCCTCGCCGAATGGCAAGCTGCGCCATGCCGCCTTTGGGGCCTCCGGCATGTCCTGGAGTGACATCACCTCCATGGCGAACCACGACATGTGGGAACTGACCGCCGTGTGCGATGTGGACACCACGAAGTTCGCCCGCGTGAAGGAGAAGTGGACGAATGTGAAGTGCTATCAGGATTGGCGTGAACTTCTGGAAAAAGAAGCGGGCAACATCGACAGCGTCAACGTCTCCACGCCCGATCACATGCACGGCCCCATCGGGATAAAGGCGCTGGAACTCGGCAAGCACATGTATGGCCAGAAGCCGCTCGCCCAGAACCTCTATGAATGCCGCCAGCTCATGCTTAAGGCTCGTGAGAAGGGCGTAATGACCCAGATGGGCATCCAGATCTCCTCCGACTTCACGGAGCGCTTCGCCGTGGAACTCATCCACCTGGGAACCATCGGCAAAATCAAAGAGGTCCACACCTTTTCGAACAAGAAATGGGGCGACATGGAGCCCGTGCCCCAGACCAGTGATCCCATCCCTGATGGCCTCGACTGGCAAAAATGGCTCGGCACCGCCAGCGACCGCCCTTTCATCAAAGGCTACTACCACCCCGGCAACTGGCGCAAACGCCGCGACTTCGGCACAGGCACGCTCGGTGACATGGGCTGCCACATGTTCAGCGGCTGGTTCCGCAGCCTCGACCTCGCTGCGCCTATCGCCGTGAAGTCCAGCGGTCCACCACCACCGAACGCCACCAACTGGGCCATCAACGCCGTCGTCGAATACACCTTCAAAGGCACGCAATACACCGTCGGCGACAGCGTGAAGGTCACCTGGTATGACGGCGATGCCCGCCCACCTGCTGAAGTCATGGCGCTGGTAGATGCCGCCAAGTTCCCCGGCCAGGGCAGCCTCTACATCGGCACTGATGGCGTGCTTTTGCATCCGCATGGCAGCACTCCGCAGCTCTTCCCGAAAGATAAGTTCAAAGGCTTCAAGTATCCCAAGCTGGAGCCCCGCAACCACTGGTTCGACTTCATCGACTGCTGCCTCAAAGGCGGCACCACCAAGCCCACCGCCAACTTCGACTATGCTGGCCCTCTGACCGAGGCCGTCCTGCTCGGCTGCCTCGCCAGTCCCTTCCCCGGTGAAAACCTCATCTGGGATGCCCCCGGCCTGAAAATCACCAACAACGAAGCCGCCAACGCCCTCGTGAAGCGTCAGTATCGCGCGGGCTGGGAGATGTAAGTCGTCCAAACCTTTGCCGCAGAGGAGCAGGAATCCTTTTTGCTCCTCTGCGGTATTTCTGAACTTTCTTGGAGTTGTGAGAGCGGCTTGTGCCTGAACGCCGTTGGCTGGGAATAAGATTGCGGGCAGGCGGTTCTGGGCGTCAAAGTTTTGCTGGCCATCGTCAGGTGTCTTGACTCGCCGCCGGGGAACCGGCACACATGGAGCTCCAGCGCCCTTCCATTACTCAAAGATGCCCACGATCCCGATCCTCATGCCCCAGCTTGGCGAATCCATCGCCGAGGCGACTCTTATCAAAATCCTCGTGGAGCCCGGGGCGCAGATCGAGGCCGGGGCGGACATCTTTGAAGTGGAGACGAACAAGGCTACCATGACCGTCGGCAGCCCTTGTGCTGGCAAAGTGGAGCAAGTGATGGCCAAGGTGCAGACCAGCTACGCGGTGGGCAGTCAGCTCGCTACTTTCCAGGTGACTGAGGAAGACGCCCAGGCGCTGGGCTTCAATCAAGATCCGCCGCAGGCTGCCAACTCCCAAGCGCCGGTCTCGATGCCGAACTCGGACTCCCTGCACTTCCAGTTCAGTGATGAAGATAACATCTCCAGCTATCAGCCGAAGGTCGAACCCGTCGTCGGAGGCTTACCCGTGCCTGCTGGAGCCACGGGCGCGAGCTACATCTCTCCCCGGATGCGTGCCCGGATGCACGAGCTCGGTCTAAATGCCTCTGACCTCGCCGGTGTGCCGGGCACAGGTGCCGGTGGTCGCGTGACGGTGGAGGACTTCGAAAACTTCCTCCGCAGTCTGGAGCAGCATAAACTCACTCCCGCCTCGCCCATGCGAATCGCCGTGGCGGATTCCATGCGCCGGAGTTGGACGCGCCCGCTGGCCACGGTCGGCAGCCCGATCATGCTAGACGCCATGCTCGCGCATCGCCGCCGCACTGATCCGAAACCCGGCCCAGCACTGTATGCCATCCGCGCGCTGGCTTTGGCCCTGGCAGAAAATACCGCCGTCGCTGGCCGACTCATCGGCAACCGCATCGTGCATCCGCGCGCCATCGACATCGGCTTCGCCGTGGAGGTGGATGACGGCGTTTTCGTGCCCGTGCTGCGTGAGGTGGACAAGACGCCGCTGGTCAAACTGGTGCCCACTTATAACAAGCTCGTCGAGCAGGCCCGCGCCCGCCGCCTGCCGCATGACATGAACCGCCCCGGAATCGCCACGGTGACGAACTTTGGCACCTTCGGTATCGTCTGGGCCACGCCGATCCCGCTACCCGAGCAGAACCTCATTCTCGGTCTCGGCGCAGGCAGCAAAGTCCCGCGCTGGAGCGAGGAGGTGAATCAGTTCATTCCTGTGACCGAAGCCGAGATCACCCTCAGCTTCGATCATCGCGTCTGCGATGGCGGTGCCGCTGGACGACTGCTCGCCCGCGTGGCGAAACTGCTACAGGAGCCCGAGAAGTTGTAAGCCAGCTGAAGCCCTTCCCATGGCATCTCAGCCGTCCTTCCATTTGCGAAACGTTTCCGAGGTTCTACACTCCGACCATTCCAGCCCCCACGAATCAACGACATCTCACCTGGGAAGAAATGGTACAGCAATGTCGGCGCAACCGCCGTCAGGCCGCGATTCTCGAATCACGCGATGGGCCGCAGATCGTGGCCAAGTCGGCAGCACTATCTGGTGCTGCGGCAGTCCTTCATCGCGGGCAGTCACCCAGATGAGTTCACTCTGCATCGGTGGATGCATGACCAAGGCTGGGAGCCCTGGTCTCCGCCTTCCAATCTCGCGATGATCGTGAATAAGACTTGGCGAAAAGACGGGTGGGTGGCCACGGACGTCCGCCCTGAAAATGCGTTGATCGCCGAGTCCGATGGGCAGATTCGAGCGATTGATTTTATCCTCGGCAAGAGGGAGTAAGCACCGCCCGATTCTTTGCCCATGTCCTTCCGTCTCGAAATGCTCCAAGTCGCCCGTGTGGCCCCGAAACTGCTAGGTGATTCTGCGGATTTGGTCGCGGACTTTATCCGCTCGCGGATGCACCCTGATGGCGGGTTTCTCAATCGTGCTGACCAGCCGGACCTTTATTACACCGTCTTTGGCATCGAGGGGCTGATGGCTCTGCAAAAGGAAGTGCCGAAGGAACAACTGCGCGCTTGGCTGACCACGTATGGCGATGGGGAAGGGCTCGACTTTGTACATCTCTCCTGCCTCGCGCGCTGTTGGGCGAGCATCGGTGGAGGTCTCACAGCAGAGCAGAAGCAGACACTGGCCTCTCGGCTCGAAGTGTGGAGGACGCCGGACGGCGGGTATCATCAGGCACCTGGGCGGAAAAACGGCAGCGCCTATGGCTGCCTCATCGCTTTTGGAGCCTATCAGGATCTTGGTTTGCTGCCGCCAGACCCGCTGAGCATCGCCAAGTGCATGGACAGCCTGGAGACGCCGGATGGAGCGTGGTCAAACGAGCCCGGACTCTCTCTCGGCTCCACGACGGCGACTTCGGCGATGCTTTCTCTCTACCGAAACATGCAGATGCCTGCGCCGCCCGCGGCGGTGGAGTGGCTGGTGCGGCAATGTTTGCCCGCAGGCGGCTTTCTGGCCGTGCCCGGAGCGCCGATCCCGGATCTGCTGTCCACGGCGGTGGCGCTGCATGCTCTGTCGAACAACGCAGACGCCATCGCGCGGGTGAAGGAGCCCTGCCTCGACTTCATCGACTCACTCTGGAGTGCCGCCGGCGGCTTCCATGGGAACTGGACCGACGACACCCTTGACCCGGAGTACACCTACTACGGGCTGCTGGCGCTCGGTCACTTGGCACTCTGAGCGGATCAGATCGCGGGCACATCCAGCCAGCGGCGCTCAGCCCAGCTTTGCAGACCGAGTTCGGCGAGCTGCACACCTTTGGCACCTTCACGCAGGCTCCAGCGGAAGGGAGTGTCGAGGGCGACGTGCTTGATGAACATCTCCCACTGCACTTTGAAGGCGTTATCATACTCCGCCGTATCCGGTACTTCCTGCCAGTGGGCGTAGTGATTGATCGGGGAGTCGATGTCGGGATTCCACACCGGTTTCGGCGTGCCCGCCAGGGACTGGAACCAGCACTTCCTCAGGCCGACAATGGCCGAGCCGTGAGTGCCATCGACCTGCATGGTGAAGAGGTCGTCGCGACGCACACGCACAGTCCAGGAGCTGTTGAATTGGCAGACGATGTTCTGATTTGTCTCAAAAGTGGCGTAGCAGGAGTCGTCGGTATCGCAGGCATAGGTCGCGCCCTTTTCATCCACACGCTGCGGGATGTGAGTGGCTCCGAGGCAGCTCACGCCGGTGACTTCGCCGAAGAGATTGTCGATCACGTAACGCCAATGGCAGAGCATATCCACGATGATGCCGCCGCCGTCGGACTTGCGGTAGTTCCACGAAGGGCGCTGGGCAGGCTGTCCGTCATGCTCGCCGGTGAAGACCCAGTAGCCGAACTCACCGCGCACACTGAGGATGCGGCCAAAGAAACCCTGGGACTGCAGCAGCGCCAGTTTGCGGATGCCTGGCAGCCAGAGCTTGTCCTGGACGACGCCGTTCTTCACGCCTGCCTTTTCGCAAATGTCCGCCAGACGCAGCGCTTCGACGGTTTCCAC
>JAGKWZ010000227.1 GCA_021151605.1 Verrucomicrobiaceae bacterium | reverse complement strand
CTCCAGCGGGCGGTTTTGCGTAATGTGCAGGAAGGGGCTGTCCACGAGCTGCTTCATGTAGCGGTCAAAGCCTTTGAGGAAGGCGAGCCGCTCGCGGGAGAACTTCACCTCTTCGCAGTCGAGCAGGCAATCATAAGGGCCGGGCTTGGAGAAGAACTTCACGACGAGCGGGATGGTGTCCACGAGCATGAAGAGGAGGGAAAGCACGGCGTAGGCGATGAGGGCAAACTGACCGCCCTCTGCGTCATTCTTAAAGAGGCTGTGCAGGGCCTTGGTCTGTACGAGGATGTCTCGCCGTGGCTCGGCACGGATGCCGGCGATGCGGGTTTCTTCATCACTGGCTAGACGGGCGACTTCTTCATGGAGGCCTTTGAGCTGGAGAAGCAGGGCGTCGATCTGCGCTTTGAGCGTCTCGCGAATAGCGTTTTGCTGGCCGACGAAGGCATCTGCCTGCTGCTGCTGGACCTGACGGCGGAGACCGTCGATGCGATCCTTCTCGGCTTTGATCTTGAGGGCTTCCTCGGCGGCTTTGGCATCGAGCGCGGCATTCACGCCGTCTTCGGCGGCTTTGATCTCGGCCACGAGCGTGACGCGGCCCTTCGTCATGGTGTCGAGCAGGCCGCTGAGGCGTGAGGACTCGGCACGTCGCCAGGTGAGTTGGTCCTCCATGATGCTCTTGGCACGAGGCCCGAGGCCGATGATGCCGCTGCGCTGGCCATTCACTTCACGCTCGAACTCGGTCTGCCACTGGTTCAGCTCTCCGGCGATCTTTTGGTAGTCGGTGCTGATCTTCGCCATCTCTTTGTCCAGCGTTTCGAGGCGGAGTTTCCCTGGCGCGACGGCTTCGGCGATCTTGGCTTCACGCTCGGCCTTGGCTTTCTTCTCGTCCTCCGTGAGCGGCTTTTCGATGGGCTTGCCGTTCTCGTCGAGGAACTTGGCATTGAAGCTGGCGTTCCAGGATTCGCGCTGTTTGGCGATCTCTGTCTCCAGGGTCTTCACGCGGACTTCGACGAGGGCCTTCTGCGCGACGGCTTCCTTGCGCACGGTGTCGATCTCGGCCTCGCGCTCCTTTTCGATCACGGAGGTGATGGTGTCTTTAAAGAGAAGCAGCGTGAGCGGATGCGAGATGGTGATGCCCATGAGCGCAGCCACGACGATGCGCAGCCCGAACTGGAACATCTTGCGGAAGATATTTTGATAAGCGCGGTAGGTGGCGAGCAGGGCGCGGTCCACCGTGAGGATGATGAAGGACCAGACGAGCGAGACGCCGCCGATGACGAACCAGTTCTCCGTCAGGGTGGAGATGGCGTAGGCACAGGCGATGATGGCGAAGGTGCTCGGCACGAGCACGGTGGCACCGAAGGCGACGTATTTGCGTCGCTCCCAGGCCGGGCAGGCGTCGAGGTTATCGGAGCTGGCTCCGGCGAGCCAGAAGAAGACGCGTTCCAGACGGTCGAGGGTGCTCATGGTAATAAAGGCCGGGGGGATGGCCTGGCCGTGAGAGTGTGGTTTTCCCGGCGTCTGTCAATCGCCGTCCCATGCGATGATCGACCAAGCCCGTATCAGGCGCGGCCTTGCTTCTTCTTCAGGGCCACGACGACGTGGGGCGGCACGAACTGGTTCACATTCCCCCCGAGGCGGGAGATTTCTTTCACGAGGCGGCTGCTGATGTAGGTGAGCTCTTCGCGCGGCATGAGGAAGAGCGTCTCTAGATTCGGCTCGAGCTTCCGGTTCATGAGGGCGAGCTGGAACTCGAACTCGAAGTCGCTGACGGCGCGCAGTCCGCGCACGAGGGCGATGGCCTTCTGAGAGCGGGCGAAATCGACCAGCAGCCCCTCAAAGGGCAGGACGCGCAGGTTGGGCAGATGCTCGGTGGCGGCGCTGAGCATCTCGACACGCTCCTCCACAGTGAAGAGGCTTTGTTTGGCGTTGTCCTTCGCCACGGCGACGACGAGTTCGTCAAAGATGCCAGCGGCGCGCTGGAGCACGTCGAGGTGGCCATTGGTGATGGGATCAAAGCTACCTGGATAGATGGCGCGGCGCATGGGCGGCAGAGGTAAACCAGCCCGCGCCGGGTGCAAGGCGGGAGGACTGGTAAATCGTGCTCGACATCCCCGACTTCTCTTTGGTATGTCTTATTCCACCATGAGCACCTCGCTTCAGGATACCACTTTCTTCCAGAATCTATATGCCACGCCAGCGGATTGGCAGCGGGACTTGTTTTATTCCGTCGTCCGTGGCGGACACCTCCGTGCGGGCAGTGAGCACCGCATCCAGAGGGAGACGTATCCGGGGCATGAGTTCATCCTCTGCCTCAGCGGACGCGGCTGGGCGCAGATCGCGGGGAAGCGACATTTGATTGGCCCGAATGAACTACTCTGGGTGAACTGCCACCACCCACACGCCTATGGTGCGGTCTCGAAGTCACCCTGGGAGCTGTATTGGATTCGGGTGGAAGGCAGGCCCCTGGACCGTGTCTCCAATCTCCTGGAGATCCGCTCACAGCCCGCCATCAAGAACTTCAACACCGCGGCGGCGATTCAGGAGTTTGAGCGCATCTTTCAGCACATGACGGCGACGCGCCCGAGCGATGCGGCACTGGTCAATGCGGCCGTGACGGCGATCATCGCGCTGGCCTTTGAAGCCCGGCTTTCTGACACGGATGAGATCCGCCCCGAGCTGCCCATGCCGGTGCAGAAGTCACTGGAGAAGATGCGCCTCTACTTTCACACGCCCATTCGAGTCGCGGAGCTGGCGACGCTCTCCGGCATGAGTGAAAGCCACTTCAGCCGGATGTTTAAGTCCCACATCGGCACGAGCCCCATCGACTGGCTGCGGCGCGAGCGCATCAATCAGGCGAAGCACCGGCTCATCGAGAGCGATGACCCGATCAAGGAGATCGCCCGGCAGGTGGGCTACAGCGATCAGTTTTTCTTCAGCAAGGATTTCAAGAAGATGACGAAGCTCACGCCCACGCAGTTTCGGATTCAGGAAAAGCAGCCGTGATTGCATGAGCAACCGGTGCCAGAGTCGTGGGTTTGAAGCCCGCCATGAAAGTCGCCCTCCTCCTCTCCCTCGTCCTCTGCTCCAGCCATACTCAAGCCGCTGACTGGCCACGCTTCCTCGGCCCCACGGGGGCTGCGGTGGTGAAGGAGGCCAGTATCCCCACCTCCTGGAGTGCGACGGAGAACATGGCGTGGAAGGCCGACATGCCTGGGCCGGGTTCCTCCAGCCCGATTGTGGTCGGAGACAAGGTCTTCGTCACCTGCTGGACGGGCTACGGCGACAAGCCGGAGAACAAGGACATGAGCAAGCTGGAGCGCCATCTCGTCTGCCTGAGTCTGGCCGATGGGAAGAAGCTCTGGCAGTCCAGCGTGAAAACTCAGGGCGTGGAGGACGAGTGGCAGGGCTTCATCACCGAGCACGGCTATGCCACGAGCACGCCGGTGAGCGATGGCACCCACGTCTTTGTCTTCTTTGGCAAATCCGGCGCGGTGTGCTTCGACATGGATGGCAAACAAGTCTGGCAAACACCGCTGGGCACCGGATCGAGCGGTCGCCGCTGGGGCTCGGGCGGCAGTCCCATCCTCTACAAAGACAGCGTCATCGTGAATGCGACCGACGAGAGCCGGATGCTGGTGTCGCTCGATCAAAAGACTGGCAAGGAGCAATGGCGTGCGGGTGGGGACATGATCGACCTCGCCTACTCCACGCCGAGCATCATCGAGACGAATGGCCGGACGGATCTCGTCTTCCCCATCGCTCAGGAAATCTGGGGGCTGAACCCCGAGACGGGCAAGCTCCGCTGGTATGCCACGCATGGCCTGCCGGGGAATGTTTCGCCCGTTTTGGTTCAAGACGGCGATGTGGTCTATCTCTACGGCGGCTACCCCACGGCAGGCAGCGCCGCGGTGAAGCTCGGCGGCAAGGGCGATGTCACGAGCACCAACATCGTCTGGCAGAGCCAAAGCAGCAGCTATGTGCCCACGCCCGTGCTGCATGAAGGTCACCTCTATGTCGTGAACGACGGCGGCTTCGCCATCTGCATGGAGGCGAAGACCGGCAAAGATGTCTATCGCGAGCGTGTCATGGAAAGCGGCGGCGGACGTGGTCGCGGCGGCAAGCCCTTCTATGCCTCGCCCGTGCTGATCGGCGACAAGCTCTATGCTGTCTCCCGCCGCAACGGCACCTTCATCATCGCCGCCAAGCCGAGCTTTGAGAAGATCGCCACCATCCCGCCAATGGACGACAGCCAGATGAACGCCACGCCTGCTGTGGTGGGGAACAAGCTGATCCTCCGCAGTGAGAAGGCGGTGTATTGCGTGAGCGCGACGAAGTGAGTCAGCTCACTTCAAAATCAGATTCACCTGCCGCACATCCATCACGCTCTTGCCAGGGATCTCCAGGGCCTTGAGCTTGAGTTCACCGAGACCTTTTTCGAGATGCAGGGTGCCGGCCTTGAGGGTGCGGAACTCCTTCATGGTCGATTCAGCGGCGGGGCGCGGGATGGTGTCTTGGTTCGTGTAGAGCGGCGGATTCCAGGCGGGGCCGACTTTGCTGGTGAGGCGGTCTTTGAGGAAGCTCAGCTCGATGGTGGAGCCTTCATCGCCCTCGGGGCAGGTGTAGAGGATCTCGACCTCGTAATCACCGGCGGTATGCACATCGAGCTTCCAGATCATGCGGTCTTCTTGGGAGGTCCAGTTGACGAAGTAGGAGCAGTTGGGCGCACCGGAACTGCGCTTCACAGTGCCGAGCGGCTCGCCATCGCGTGCAGGCAGCGGTGCACGGGGGAACTCGCGATAGCCGACGGGGATGGGGCGCTCATCGACAGCGTTCCCCTTCCCTGCCTTGCCGCCTTTGCCTTTGGCGATGGGCTTTTCCAGACCGAGCTCACCGCGCCAAGCAGCCACTGCCGTGCGCAGTTCTTTGGCGATCTCAGGCTTCTCAGCAGCAATGTCGCGGGTCTGATCAGGATCGGCGATCATGTCAAAGAGAGCGCCTGTGGTATCAAGCCGATGCTGCTGAGTGCGCACGCTGACATTCGGCCCCCAGGTGGAGAAGATCATGCAGTCTGGCAAAGCTCCCTTTTGATTCGTGAGCAGCGGCGTGAGGTCGCGGCCATCCAGGGGCTTGTCACCAAGACGTGGGACGCCGGTGAGTGAACAGAGCGTGGGCAGGAGGTCGATAGCTCCGGCGATCTGGCTCACGAGATGACCTTTCGGCAGCTTCGCCGGCCAGCGCAGGTGCAGCGGAGAGCGCACGCCGCCTTCGTCAGTGGTGCCTTTTTTTCCCTTCATGCCGCCGTTCCAGCGGACGCCATTGGGTCCGTTGTCGGTGAAGAAGATGACGAGGGTGTTTTCGGCGAGATGGAGTTCATCCAGACGCTTCAACACGCGCCCGATGTTTGCGTCCATGTTGGAAACCATCGCCAGAGCGCAGCGGGTTTCGTCGATCTCTTCCTTGTCGGCATCGCGGGTTGTTTTGACGATGTCCTTGTCCTTGAAACGCGCCCAGTCGCTCTGCGGCACGGCCCAGGGAGAGTGGGGCACATTGTAGGGCACGTAGCAGAGAAAGGGGCGGGCTTTGTTTTCGTCGATGAACTCCAGCGCCTTGTCCGTGAGCAGGTCGGTCATGTAGCCTTTGCCACGCACGGGCTGGCCGTTGTGCTCCAGCGGCGGGTCAAAGTACTCGCCCCAGTGCCCGGAGGTGAAGCCGTAGTATTCGTCAAAGCCGCGAGCGTTCGGGTGATACGGCCACTGGCTGCCGTTGTGCCATTTGCCAAAGGCTCCGGTGCGATAGCCCGCGGCCTTGAAGGCATCTGCCAGCGTCTTCTCGTCCAAGTTCAGCCGCTCCTGACCGGTGGAGACGCCACGCACGCCGGTGCGCCGATGGTAGCGCCCGGTGAGGAACTCAGCCCGTGTCGGCGAGCAGACGGGGCAGACGTAGAAGCGGTCCAGCTTCACCCCATCGCGGGCCAGGGAGTCGATGTTCGGCGTGGCGTGATTGGGATTCCCGTTCACCGAGATGTCTCCCCAACCCATATCATCAGCGAGGAAGATGACCACGTTTGGCCGGTTCTGAGCCGTGGCGAAGGTGGTGAGGAGAAGCAGGAAAAGAAGGCAGCGCATGGTGGGCTTGCTGTAACTGCCTGGAAGCTCGGAACCCTTCAGCTTTTCTCTAACATTCACGCAAAGAAATAACTCGATGCACTTGCTCTGGGTCGGGGATTCGAGGCAGCATGGGGTTTTATGAGTTCATCCTGGCAGCGAATTGGGTCCCATCTCGGCATCTTCGGAGTGCTGGCGCTGCTTTGCGCCTTTTTCAGCCTGATGACTCTGCGGGAGCAAGCGCTGTCTGGCGAGTCCGCGGTGAAACAGATGCTGGCAGCCATCCCGAATTTAGAAGGCGGGGTATTGATCGCCGTCGGAGAGCAGGAGGAGGACCGCTCCCTGGCGGCGAGCTTGGAAAAGCAACTGCCCGAGGTCGCCGGGAAGGTGGTGGGTGATCCGAAGGCGGCGCGTGGAGTTTTGGAGTCTCTGGCTGCCCGAAAAGTGAAGCTGAAAGCGATCCTGTGCAGCGCCAGTTCGGCAAGCTGGCTGGTGCTTCAGGAGGCCGGCGCGGACTTCCCAGCCCTGGGCCAGCCGATCATCCTCGCGCCGAGAACGGAGCGCTGGCCCACCTTTCTCAAGGCAGACAACCTGGTAAACATCGCCAACCAGATCGCCGTGATCGCCATCCTGGCCATCGGAATGACCTTGGTGATCATCACTGGCGGGATCGACCTGAGCGTGGGCAGTCTCATTGCGCTCTCCGCTGTGACAACGACGCTGCTGATCCGCGATGTCTTCGGCGGCGTGGACTCCAGCGTGATGGGAATGCTGCTGGCCGCATTGGGTGGCGTGATCCTATGTGGGCTGATTGGCTGGGCCACAGGACTGATCATCACCCGGCTCAGCGTGCCGCCCTTCATCGTGACACTGGCGGTCATGCTGGCAGCGAGTGGACTGGCGTATCGGCTGGCAGAGAATCAGTCGATCTATCAAGTCCCAGAGAGCTTTGTCTGGCTGGGGCGCGGTGCCGATGTGCTGGGCATCCCCAATGCCGTTCTTTTGATGCTCGTGCTCTACGCGCTGGCACATGGAGTGATGACCCAAATGAGATTCGGCAGGCACCTCTATGCGGTGGGTGGGAACTATGAGGCGGCCACACTTTCCGGCCTGCCGGTGCGGCGTGTCGTGATGCTGGCTTATGTGATCTCCGGCCTGCTGGCAGGGCTCGGCGGCGTGGTGACGGCCTCTCTTTTGAAAAGCGGCTCACCGACCTATGGCAGCATGTATGAGCTGTATGTGATCGCCGCCGTGGTGGTGGGTGGCACACGTCTGAGCGGCGGAAAGGGCACGATGGGCGGAACCCTGGCAGGTGCCTTTATCATCGCGGTCCTGCAAAATGGGATGAACCTGATGAATGTGGAGAGCAACACCCAGAAGATCGTCCTCGGACTGGTGATCCTCGGGGCGGTGATCATGGATCGCGTGCGGGTCAGGCGCTAGCCGACATCCGGTTTCCAGCCAGGCCCGCGGAAGAGATGACCGAGCCGCTTCGGCCAAGGCAGACGACTTTGGCGAAATTCACGCAGCATATCCCGCCATTCATGGAAGACGATGTTCACCGGGCCACGATCTGGGATCTCCTTCGTCAAACCGTAACGCGGAGGCTCGGCAGGATCTTCAGCCGCGAAGGTGCCAAAGAGTTTGTCCCAGAGAATGAGGCACATGCCCATGTTTTTATCGAGATACCGTGCATTGGAGGCGTGATGCACCCGATGATGGGAAGGCGTGACGAGGATGTATTCCAGCCAGCCAAGTTTGCCGACACTCTCCGTATGGATGAAACTGCCGTAGATCTGCGTCACGGCATACATAAAGAGGACATCCAATGGCTCGAAACCCAGTAAGGCGATGGGGGCGAAGTAGGCGGTCCGATAGACTGGCTGGAAGACGGATGAGCGGAAACCTGTCGTGAGATTAAACTCCGGCGAAGAGTGATGGGTGACATGCACCGCCCAGAAAAGGCGGCAATGATGATCCACAAAGTGCAGCACGTAGTAGGCGAAGTCCTCCAAAACGAAGAGGCCCAACCAATAGACCCAGCCTTTCTCCTCCCAGGTAAAGACCCGGTAGTGCCAGCAAAAAGCCAGCACGGGAAGCACGACGACAGCTCTCAGCAGCAGATCCAGGCTACCATTGAGCCCGGCGAGGTAGAAGTTCGTGAGAGACTCCCGCCACGTGTAGGCCCGGATGTGCCTGAAGTGCGTGACGGCGAGTTCAATAAGAATGGCGATGAGGATCAGCGGCACGCTGAAGAGCATCAGGCTTTGTTCACGAAAGGCTTCCATGGGGTAATGCACCGCATTAGCGAATCATGCGGCGCTGTCCATCCGTGAATAGGGCATCAAGCCCCTTAAAGCTTGGCTCCCGGAGTCTCCTCGATGGCCTTGTTCAGGCCTTCCCAGCCTTCAGGACGCTGCGCCTTGAACATGTGCAGGTAAAGGGCCACCTGACGCTCTGGATAGGCCGCCTGGAGCGCCTTGATCCCGGCGAGCGCCTTGTCTTCAGAGATGTCATCCGGCAGGTTTTCCACCTGACCTTTGCCGTCATGCTCGATGCCAAGGGCATCCAGGAAGGTGATGAGCATGGCGCTCTGGGACTTCAGCAGCCAGATCTGGATGAGCTGCTCGATGACTGGGCCGTTGGTCTTGAGGTTCAGCTGGGCCAAGACCCACTCCTGCTGCTGGGCACGAGATTTCTCCAGAACGAACTGAGGGCGGAGTTTGCGTGCCGCAGACAGTGAATTCAGCATCGCACGATAGGCGGGGCGCTCCTCCGTCTGGATATAGCTGAGGATTTGCGTGCGCAGTTCGGGGCCGATGGCTTCGAGAATTTGCTGGGCGGTCATGGAGTAGCCGGTGGTTGGGTCAGGTTGTGGGAAAGGGCGCGTCCGCTAGCACGCTGGTTTCGGTGAGGCAACCGCTTTTCCCCTCGGCATCGGAGCTGCGTTTCTCGCAATCCAAGGAAGATCACCTTGACCGCAAGGGGAC
>JAGKWZ010000226.1 GCA_021151605.1 Verrucomicrobiaceae bacterium | reverse complement strand
GAATAGCAGTCGGGGGGGCTCATCGAAACAAAAACGCTGTTTGGCATGGGATAGTCGCCTGTTACTCAGCCCTCAATTTGTCCGTGATCGAATGAGAAAATCGGTGGAGCCGATGAACTGGCGTGCTACGAATGAAGCCCATGAATTCTCATATTCTCCATCGATTCATTCAGTCTTCATTGTTCGCCTTGGTGGCGGTAGCCTTGAGCAGTTGTAAGACTTCAAGTCGCCGTCACATCTATGGTCATGAGTTTGATCCGCCTTCGACTGCACCAAAGAATATCTCCGCAGTCAAAGTTAAGGTCAGCACTGGAGCGCAACGTGTATATGTCGTCGAAGGTGACAAGGTGTTGCTCGCAACTCCATGTTCAGTGGGGAGTGGAGGCACTACCGGGGCTGGCAATTTCCATATTCAATACAAGGAAGCTCGTCGCCGCCGTCAGAGCGAGCCAGACCGTGGTTATCCGATGGCATATTGGCAGGAATGGAAATCTGCTTATGGAATGCACTGGGGGTTTGTGAAACCCTACCCATGCACTCACGGCTGTATTCGGCTGCCAGTGAAGTCTGCAGTGAAGATATTTTCTATGACCAAGGTCGGGACACCGCTTCTCATTGCGAATTCACATCCTGAAGACAACACCATCGGCAAAACGCTGCCAGTCATCGATGACGGCCCACTGCCAAATCCAGATCGCTCATACCTGCTTAGCGACAAGTTCTTTAAAGATGCGGAAGCAGGAACATTGTTCAAAAAATAGCAATTGAGCCTATCTCGCTAAAGCTCTGAGGGAGTGCTAGGAAGAACCTTGCCCTCCCTTCTTCACATCCCAGCCTATATATATGTCGACCGCCCCCGCAGCAGCCTCCCGCCGAGTGAATGTCCGTACACCGGAAGTCATGGAGCGCGTTCAAGCTGAAGTGGAAGCTCATTATAAGAGTGCGCTCGTAGAGGCCGTCCGTGCACGTGGTAGCGTCCTCCAGATAGGCAATACTACAGTTCGGTTGGCACGAGAATTTGGTTTCTGTTATGGGGTCGAAAGAGCTATCGACCTCGCTTATGCTGCACGTCGTGTATTTGCGGATAAGCGGGTCTTTCTACTTGGAGAGATTATCCATAACCCTGAGGTGAATCGCCAACTTTCGGAAATGGGTGTTATTAGCATCCCCGTGGGAAAGCATGAGGAAGAGGTATCTAAGCTTACAAATGACGATGTGGTCATTGTCCCAGCCTTTGGTGCAGAGACAGATCTGATGAAGCTCATCTCCTCCCGCGGCTGTATGGTCGTGGATACCACCTGTGGGGACGTGATGAGCGTTTGGAAGCGTGTGAGAGGCTATGCCAAGGAGGGATTCACTTCCATTATACATGGCAAAGCCAGCCATGAGGAAACTCGCGCCACATCTTCACGTGCGCTTGGTGATGATGGCAACGGCCACTACCTCGTCATTCTAACTTTGGCGGATGTGGACTTTCTATGCGACTACATACGCTCTGGCGGTGATCGACAGGCTTTCTTGGACAGATTTAGTTCTGCAAGTGCATGTTCGGTAGGTTTTGATCCCGATCTTCACTTGAACAGAATTGGGGTGGCCAATCAGACGACGATGTTGAAGTCCGAGACCGAGGAGATTCAACGCCGATTGCAAAAGGCAGTAGAAGATCGAGACAATGGAAGTAGCTCAAATTTTAAGGTCTTTGATACCATTTGCGGTGCGACTCAGGACCGCCAAGATGGTCTGTTTCATCTTCTTCAGCAGCCACTCGACTTACTCCTTGTTGTCGGTGGTTACAACAGTTCGAACACAACCCACCTCGTCGAGATCGGTGAACAGCAACTACCAACCTTCTTCATTCGCACCGCAGAGTGCCTTACCAATTTGGAGCAGATCGTGCATTTTGACCTTCATTTAAAAGCTGAGAAGACCAGCTACTCAGGCAAGCTCGCTGATACAGGTAACCCCATTACCATTGGCATCACGGCAGGTGCCTCATGCCCCAACAATCTCATCGAAGACACCCTAGTGCGTATTTTTGCGCTTCGTGGCATTGACGAGTCTTCAGTGGGAGTTGCTGCTGGGATCGGCTGATACCCCCAATTTCAGCCATGCCTCCGTCAAAGATCAAACGCCCAACATCTATCACTGTTGGAGAATTCTTCACCACCAACGAGAAGGCGCTTAAGCTGAAGGTGGTGGGTTCGGATGTTGGTTTCGCTAGAAAAATCCTGGAGCCCTCGGTAAACCGGCCAGGGCTGGCCCTTTCGGGCTTCTTTTCTTATTTTGCCTACAAACGCGTGCAGGTAATCGGAAACTCGGAACTATCTTTTCTCGACTCTCTAGAACCCAAGCTCCGAGCAGCAAGATTCAGCCAGCTTTGCTCCTGGGAGATCCCCTGCCTTATCGTTGCCCGCGGGCATCGTCTTGCCGAAGATCTGGTGCAAATCGCCAACGAGGCGGGCATCTCGATTTTTCAGACGAGCATGCTGACGATGAAGTTCCTGAATAATGCGACCATTAAGCTGGACGCAGCCTTCGCGGCGACGCAAACCGTTCACGGATGTCTTGTTGATGTTCAGGGTATCGGAGTCCTCATTCAGGGGGACAGCGGCAGCGGGAAAAGCGAAAGTGTAATCGGCTTGCTACAGCGTGGAGCCAGTTTGGTAGCAGACGATGCCGTCCGACTGCGGAACATAGAGGACCGCGAGATCGTTGGTACAGCTCCTGATGTGACGAGAGGCATGATCGAGATCCGTGGAATAGGGATCCTGAATGTAGCCGCTCTGTTCGGAGTCAGTTGCGTTCGTCTGAGCAAGCGCCTCGATCTTATTGTGCGGCTTGTTCATGTCCAGGAAGCAGAGGATTTGGAGCGCATTGGCAAGGAGGACAAGACTGTAGATGTGCTTGGGCAGTCGATCGCCCAGGTTGAGCTCCCGGTGGCTCCTGGCCGAGATGTTGCCGGTCTCATCGAACTGGCCGCCTTGAATTATAAATTGCGGACATTCGGGTACAACAGCGCCGTTGAGTTTGATCAAAGGCTGCTAAAAAAGATGGCGCAGGATCAATTAGGTTGATAATAACCACGGCACGCAAACCAATCCTATATGATGCTCTCGAAAGACCTCACGATCCGCAACAAGATGGGCCTCCATGCTCGTCCGGCGGCGCAATTCGTGAAGCGTGCTAGCAAATACAAGTGCGATATCTGGGTCGAGAAGGATGAGGAACCAGTGAATGGCAAAAGCATCATGGGTCTTATGATGTTGGCTGCTGGCCGCGGCGAGTCCATTAAACTAACAACGGAAGGCGTTGATGCCGAGGAGGCCATGACTGACCTCGAAGAGTTGGTGAATTCCGGATTTGGCGACGTGGAGTGATTTGTTCACCACCCGGAATCGGAACGGTGCTCAGATGCGGACGGGCACATCGTGGGAGCGGAGGAAACGCTTCACATCCCCGACCGTGTATTCGCCAAAGTGAAAGACGCTTGCGGCAAGCACCGCATCAGCCTTTCCATCACTCAGGACATCTGCCATGTGCTGAAGATTTCCGGCACCGCCACTGGCGATTACGGGGATGCTGACCGCTTCACTTACTGCGCGTGTGAGGCCGATGTCATAGCCGTTCTTGGTTCCATCTGCATCCATGCTCGTGAGGAGAATCTCCCCTGCCCCGCGACGGCAGACCTCGACGGCCCATTCGATGGCGTCCAGTTCGGTCGGATTGCGCCCTCCATGAGTATAGACGGTCCAGGAACCTTGTGCGTTGCGTTTGGCATCAATCGCAACGACGAGGCACTGGCAGCCAAAAGCTTCGGCCGCAGCATCAATGACCTCGGGTGTTTTCACCGCTGCCGTATTGATTCCAACCTTGTCCGCGCCGGCGAGAAGCATCTCACGCATATCTGCCACCGTGCGGATACCACCACCAACGGTGAGTGGCATGAAGCAGCTCTCGGCCGTGCGAGCTACGACATCGACCATCGTTTTTCGCTCTTCATGGCTGGCAGTGATGTCTAGAAAGACGAGTTCGTCGGCACCTTGAGCGTTGTAAACTTTAGCGCACTCCACTGGATCTCCAGCATCCCGCAGTTGCAGGAACTTGGTGCCTTTGACCACACGGCCTTCTTTAACGTCGAGACAAGGGATGATGCGCTTGGTGAGCATGTCTGCGCCTTGCCACGGCAACACGCGGCGGGCAAGAAACCTTTATCTCTTACTCGGACTTTGGCGACTCTGGAAGACCAATGTTTGGCACCCAGCGGACTTCCATAAGCGTGTCGAAGTAAGCGGCGATTTCTTCCTGCTTGAAGATCCCATTCGCGCGCTTGATCCAATCACGTGCCATGGTTTCGTCCTTTTTCTGGAAGGCTATCGCTGACTTACTAAAGTAGTAGGCGGGAGTGTCATCCATAAAGGTGAAGTGATCAGCCAGCGTCTTTTCAGCATCGGCGATTTTGTCCTGCTTCACTTCACTGACGAGGAGTTTGAAAAGCACCACATGACGCACCTGGAGTGGAAGCTTGGGGAATTTTTGCAGCACTTGCTGAAAGGCCGCGCTAGCAGAAACCCAGTCGTGTTTTACAAGCAGCAACTCGGCTTTGTTGAAGTGAGGTGGCAGTTCGTTGGGGGCCAGCTTAAGGGCTTTGTCAAAGCATTCGCCCGCCTTATCCAGGTCCCGTAGAGCCGGGGACATGTACAATGATCCTCGTATGTTGTGAAATTCAGGCCTTTCAGGATACTTCGCCTCGAGTTCATCGAGCTTCGTCACAGCTTCCACATAGCGGTGCTTTTGCTGGAGTTCTTGTAGCTCCTGAATCTGGAGAACAACATCAGCAGGAAGCTGGCTTGACGGCTCCTGAGCGTATCCGCTGGTGATACATACCAAAATCAGTGGGAGGTAGAGTCGTTGAAACATGACAAAAATCTTTGGCTGGCAAGTTCGAGTCTTACTTGAATAGCTTGGCTGCGGCCTTCATGTGGGCGGCGTATTCCTCCATGCGGACTTCCACCCGCTCGCGAATAGTGCGCTCGCCGATGCCATCGTGCTTGGTGGCGACCAAGGCTTTGAGCAGATCGATGAGCGATCGAATGTCACTCATCATGACATATTCAGGAGCGATCTCCTTGTTGGCGTCAAGGTTGTGGTAGTTGCCTAAAGGGATCGAGATACCTACAGCTCGATGACCAGCGGCCTGAACGGCAGTAGCTTCACAGGCACCTGCATCCAGAAGACAGCGTTGCACCCGGATACCTTGTTCTTTGGCGGTCGTCATCAAAACGGCGACACCTTCGCTGTCGAAGACGGAAAGTCGATCACCCACGCGCACCACAGGGCCGCCACCCATGACAGCACCATTGACTGGGCGACTGGTTTCGATGGAAAGGAACACATCTTTCTTACCATAGGGCCACTTTTGGGCCATATGCCAGGCACCGAGGAATCCAACTTCCTCCGCACGGGTGAAGACAGCGTGGCAGGTGGTGCTCAGATTCAGAGAGGCAAGCTCCCAGAATGTGGCGATGATGACTGCGCATCCGATCAGGTCATCGCAAGCCGTGGCCTCGACCTTTTCAAAAGAGATCTGTGTGGGGAAATTCCAGGTGGCTATGTCCCCTGTTGGCTTGCTACGAAGCCCCTTCTTCACGCCTGCATCGACGAGTTCCTGAGCCACGCCGCCGAGGAAGTCCCACTCGGTTTTCTTGCCAGGCCTCCTGACAAAGCCTGGGTGGTCCATGTGGGCTCCGAGGACCCAAGTCGGGCTGCTCTTGCTTTTGCCACTTTTGTAAGTGGCATGAAGATTGCCAAACTTGTCACGGGACAGTTTCAAATTAGGGCAGCCTTTGAGCAATGCCTCTATTTCCGCTCTGACATGATATTCATGAAACGGAGCGGTGGGTTGTTTGAGAATTCGCTTGAGAATGGTCGCGAGGTTGGGCACTGCCATGTGCACATCGTAACGTCTTTTTCACAACTACCAACTGCCAAGGTGAAGAACCTCCGATATTTCTTTGAGACAGCTCTGGTGGCTTTCGCCGCATGGTTGCTGCCCCGCCTGCCGCGGAAAGTGGTCATGTGTCTGGCCTCCAGCATTGGCCTGCTGGCGTTCTGGCTGGATTCACGCGGACGCACCACCGCGCGCGAAAATCTCCGTGCCGCCTTTCATGGCAGCCTTACAGAGCGGGAGGTGCGGCGTATTTCCCTGGGTTCATATCAAAACTTCGCGCGCACCTTTCTCGACCTCTTCTGGTCCTCTGCCCTGACTCCGGAAAACTGGCAGAAACATGTGAGCATTCGCCTGGATGACCCCGCAGCTGAGGCAAAGGCGCGTGAGACCGGGGCTGTCTGGGTGACTCCGCACTTCGGCAATTTCGAGTTCGTCAGTTTGATCTGGGGCTTCCGAGGCGTGCCTTTCACGGTCGTGGCACAGAATTTCAAGAATACTTCCCTCACCGCCATTTTCAAAAAGCTGCGTGAGCATTCCGGGCACACGGTCATTTCTCAGGACAATGCGATGCTGAAGCTGATGAAAGCGCTGAAGCGTCAAGGCCACGCGGGACTGCTGACGGATCTGAACATCAAACCTGGCCGCGCAGCGACGGTGATCGAGTGCTTCGGCATGAAGACCTGCGTGCCGACGCTCCATGTGGAGTTGGCCAAGCGGCTCGGACTTTCCATCATCACCGGCGTCTGCCAGCCCGCGCCGGATGGCCGTTATGAGGTGCAGATCTTCGAGGCCATTCGCCCAGGTCAAGAGGATGATACGCGGGTGCTCACCCAGCGCGTATGGGATCACTTTGAAAAAGCCATCCGCGCCTACCCCGAGGGCTGGCTCTGGATGTACAAGCACTGGCGTTACCTGCCAAGCCAGGAGCGAGATCCCGCCTACCCGGCTTATGCCAATCCGCATCCTGGCTTTCAGGCCATGGTGGAGGCTGAGAGTCGGGAGAAGTTAAAGTAGCGGCTTGAGTTCGGCCTCGTAGAACCGCTGCGCCTCCACAGTCCCTGCCTCGTAGAAGTTGGACATCTGCTTCCCTGAAAAAAGAGCCGGACGGTCATGCGTGGTGGAAGCGATCATCACACGCTTGCCATACATCTTCGCGAGCCGGAGTCGGTAGTGCAGCAGTTGTTCGCTGGCACAGGCGTGCGCTCGAGCAGCCAGGTTGATCAGGTTCAAGGGCACAACCTTGCTGGTCGCAGCACCATGGTGCGTCACACGGTGCAGCACGATCGTGTCCACGCTGTCATCCTCCAGCCACGGATCGATCGGTGTCTCATGGGCGATCCCGCCATCAAAGCAGTCCATCCCTGCGTGATGGAGCGGCTGAAAGACGGTGGGCACGCAGCAGCTCGCCACCATGGCGCGGGCGAGTGAGCCGCTTTGCAGAAAGTGCGTCGTTTCGTTGTCCAAATTGCTCACGGCTGCCAGGAAGCGTGGCGCTTGGAGATTCTCGATCTGCAGATCACCAAAAATGGACTCCAAATAGGCCACCGCAGCATCTGGTTTAAAGACCCCAGGGTTGCGCTCGAAGAACGTGTTTCGGATGTAGTGAATGAGCCAGGGCGTGTCATTGATAAAGGACTGCCGCAGCTTCCACGAAGTCACCACTTCGCGAATCTTCGCCTCAGGCAGACCTGCGGTGAAGAGTCCCGCAGCGATCGCTCCGGCCGATGATCCCCCCACCGCCACAGGCCGCACGCCCAGTTCATGCAAACGAGTCAGGAAGCCTGCGTGCGTGGCGTAGCCGAGGAAGGAAGCTCCGAGAGAAATGGCGATGCGGGAGGACAAGGGGGGCGGTAGTTCTCAGTTCTCAGTTCTCAGTTCAGGAGTGGGCGCTTCTGCCAGAGACGTGGCACCGCCGAGAAGAAACAAAACTCCCCCAAACACTCCCCACACCACCCCCATCAGCCAGCCGACCAGAGAGGCGGAGATGGCGGTGGCACCAGGCAGCCCGGTCAGACCGTGGATGAGGGTTTCGAAGGTCTTCTCCCGCACGCCGAGGCCGGAGACAGAGATCGGCAGACCCGCGACCGTGTCCACGATAGGCATCGCTGCCATCACCTCCATGAGCGGAGCAAGACCGCCCACGGCAAAGATGGCGCAGTAAAAGGACAGGAAGTGAAAGCCGAAGATCAGGACCGAAAGCAGCACGGACACCAGCGACCCGCGCCAGTCTCTTCGGAGCGCATCACAGGCATTGGCGAAGTTCTTCAGCGGTGCATAGCCCAGCATCCAGGGCCACTGCTTCTCCCCCCAGTTGTAAAGGTGTGGCGTGAAGGACACTGCGGAGAGGAAGACAAAGACGAGCGCTCCGCCCATGAACATCTCATATCCCTGCAAAATGGTGCGCACCTCCGTGCTCAGCGTCGCCAGGCGATCATGAAAAGCCGCGCGGCAGGCCAGAAACAAGATGCCCAGTCCCACCATGCCCAGCAGGTGATCCAGCATCACAGACACGACGATCGGCAGCCTCCGTGCTCCGGGGCGCTTCATCAGCGCCAGCACGCGGTAGGCATCGCCACCGATGACCCCCAGAGAGGTGATGTTGAAGAAGTTGCTCACCACCGTGACGCGCATGACTTCTCCGCTGGGCACAGCATGCTGCTGGCCGCGCAGCAGCACTTCCCAGCGCAGCGCACTGAGCCAGATGGAGAGGCCCACACTCGCCAGACCGGCCAGCGTCCACATCCAGTTCGCTCCCAGCACTCTCAGGTGTGGCAGGATGCTTTCGGTAAAGCGATGCTCACGAAAGATGACCCCGAGCAGCACGGTGGTGACGGCCAGTTTGAGGAGGATCGGCAGCGCCTTTTTCATGCAAACGCAGGAAGCGGAGATGACTCAGGCCAGACCTGCTTCCTCGATGGCTTTGGCGATGCTCTCCACGCTGTGGAGGATCTCCCGCGCTTTTGTCTGATCACTGATCTTGAGTTTAAAGTGCTTCTCGATGGCGACCACGAGCTGGAGCGCATCCACACTGTCCAGGCCGATGCCGTTGGGGCCAAAAAGCGGTGACTCATCTCCGATCTCATCCACGCTCACTTCCAGCATCAGTTCGCTGGCCATCACTTCTTTGATTCGCTGGCGGAGATTCATTCTTGGGTCGGTGGTCGGTG
>JAGKWZ010000225.1 GCA_021151605.1 Verrucomicrobiaceae bacterium | reverse complement strand
ACGAAGACTTCATACTCTCCATCGGTCGGCACTTGAATCGTCCATTCCGCGACATCGGTTTCGATTCGCCATGGCGCGAGCACATTGAGCGATGGGCGATACGCCAGCTTTTGCCCATAGGTCTTCGCGGCACTCGCGGGCAGCAGCAGCACACCATCCGCATCGGCTTGGATGGCCTTTTCACTGCCGAGGTCGATCTGCATCAGCGTGTCCGCCGTCCATGGCAGTTTGCGCGTCTTCGTTTGTTCGCGCACGGCGGCGACTTGGTCAGGACTGACTACACTCGCTTCATTGCCCCAGGCATTGCGCACGTAGCTCAGCACATCGGCTAGCTTGGCGTCATCCAGGGCCGGGTTCGAGCCCTGGCCTGGCATCGCGAGATTCCACGTCTCTCCATTCACTTCGATCTCACCATACAGTCCTTGTAGGGCGATGCGGATCAGCCGTTCAGGCTCGCCTGTCACCCACTCGCTTTCCATCAGCGGCGGGGCTACATTTGGCACACCAAAGCCTGTCGGCTGATGGCACAAGCCGCACACGGTCTGATACACCTCTGCTCCGCGCGCGAACTGCTTTTGCGCTGCCTCACTCAGTGGCTCACGGCGCTCGGTGGTCATCGCGCTTTCAGATCCAGGCCAGCTCAGTGCCATGCGCAGTTTCTGCACACGCTCACGAGCGGCGATGTCTCGATTCATTGCCAGTTCGTCGAGGAAGGTTGGCTTTGCCTCCAGACTCACCTTTTCCTGAGAGGCTAGAAAGCCATCCATCAAGGCCTCACGCTGCCAGCCGGTGGTTTGGGCGAGTTTCCCAATGATCGTTTTGGCCTGAAACTCCATGCAGGCGAGCTGTGCCAGCATTCGCAGAGTCTCCTGGCGATGAGCTGATGCCTTCTGCCAGTCCGCACGCTTCAGCAGCAGGTCCAGCATCTCCAGCTCGTGCCCGTAAACGCCAGTCATCGCAGCGATGCGGCTGAGGTCATCTTCATGCTCGGATAGATGCTCGGTGAGATCCATCACCGGCTTCGGCGTCAGCAGAGCGTGAAGTCTCACGCCGGCGTCTGACTCCTGGAGCAAGGGGATCTCGGCCCCGAGTCTCGCAGCAGCCGCCCGCACTCTGGGATCGGCATCCGTGGCTGCTTTTTGCAAATGCTCCTTTGTCAGCTTGCCCGTGCCCTGTTGAGTCCACAGCGCATGTAGCCGATGCAGTGGCTTCGCAAAGCGGGTGGGATCTCCGATGTCTTCTCCGCGCTCCACCAGCAGCCGTTGCGCCGTGCTTCTCTGCCAGCCATTCGCATGACCGAGCGACTCCACCAGCTCTGCCGTGCTCTTTCCAAGCTCACGCTCGCCATTGCTTGAACTCTGCTCACTCTCGATCCGCCAGATGCGGCCATGATCGTTCCCCTCGTAGAGTTTGCGCTGCTCGATTTGCTTTGTCAGCCAGGGCACGATGAAGATGACGTGCTCGATGATGCCGTGATACATGTCTGCCAGGTAAAGAGAGCCGTCAGGCCCGACTCGCGCGTTCACTGGGCGGAAGCGCTCGTCAGTGCTGGCGATGAGTTCCTGTTCCGGTGGGAAGAAGCGCGTCGCTTTCGGTGCGATGCCGTTGGTGAGCTTTAGCGTGCCGACGAGATGCCCTGCGGAGTCGGGCACGAAGACATTGCCGTGCATCTCTGGTGGGAATTGATCGCCATCGTAGAAGCAGGTGCCGGACACGATGGTGTAGGTGCGCAGGCGTCCGTCATCGCGAAGCTCCAGCGCGCCGAGTGTCACTGCCGGTGTCACGCGGATGGGGAAACATTCCGCAGCCTCCTTGGCCACGTTCACATTCACGCCGAAGCTGCCACGCCCGCCGCGCTGCGCGAGTTTGGCGAGGTTTGGATGCCGCATCAGCGCCTCCGCTGGCAGCAGATCCATGTGCATAGCACTGTTTTCATAGCAGGAGATGAAGCGGCCTGTTTCATCAAAACTCACGCCGAACTGGCCGCGATGCAGCGTCGGTTCATCGATCAGCTTTCCATCCTTCCACTGGTAGCGGTGCGGCCAGTCGGCGCAGTGCAGCCAGTTGTCGATGCCGCGTCGCAGGCCATTCGCGGTGTGCTGTGGGTTTCCGCCCACGCCCATCGCGCCCACCAGGGTGCGCTTTTCGCAGACTAGATCGCCGTCGGCATCCTCGCAGAACCACAGCTTCGGCGGCTCTTGCAAAAGGATGCCGCCTTTCACAAAGGCGAAGCTGCGGGGCATGACCAGCTTATCGAGAAAGACGGTGCTCTTGTCCGCCTTGCCATCGCCATTGGTATCCTCCAGCACGACGACGCGGCAGATCGGGTCGCCTTCGCCGCTACCGTGGACGTCGCGCATGTAGCCTTGGTATTCCACGACCCAGATCCGGCCCTCGGGATCGAACTCAAAGAAGATCGGGCACTGCACCATCGGCTCACAGGCCACGAGTTCGGCGCGGTAGCCGGGGGCCAGTTTGAATGTCTTGGCCTCATCTTCTGCGGAAAGCACCGGCGCTGGCGGCACCTGGATACGTTTGAAGAGTTCCTCGCCCTTTTCCCAGTCCGCCCAGCCAGTCAGGGCCGAGGCAGGACGGGCGCGGGGTCGGTCGGCAGGGATGGTTCCACTTTGGGCGAAGATTTGGGTGGAGATGATGAATGCGAAGGCAGCGATTCGGGCGGGCATGAGCAAAGTACGCCGCCAAGGCAGCCAGACTTCCCTTCACCAGGATCAAGCCGCCTCAAGTCATGGCAGCGATGGCTTCATCACGGCGGAAAACGAGTTGGCGGCCCTGGCAACCTTCGGGAGTGCCATGAGTGAATCTTGAATCTTCTGGATAGAGACAGCTTTGCTGGCCTTTGTTATGAATCTTCCCAACCTTTCTGCCCATGCTCCGCTCCACCGTTCTGCTCGTCGCGCTAGTTTTGACTCATGCCGCCATCGCGGCACCTACTTTCCAACTCCAGCCCAATGACGTCATCGCACTGACGGGCGGCTCGAACATGGAGCGGACGCGTTTCAACGGCTTCCTTCAGACGCATCTCATCGCCTCGAAGCCGGAGTTGAAGGTGACGGTGCGCAATTTCGGCTGGGAAGGCGACACCGTCTTCGAGCAGTGGCGGGATGGTGGGAACGTGGAAAATCTGGATGCGAAGCGCCAGCAGGCGGAGCGCCGCATCCAGGCAGAGACGGGCTCGACAAGCTGGCGGCAGCAGCGCGACTGGCGGGAGCAGTTGAAGGAAGCTGGAGCGACGGTGGTGATCGCCCAGTTTGGGCAAATGGAGTCTCTGGCTGGCGTGGCGAAGCTGCCGCAGTTCATCGCGGCTTATGACAAGCTGATCGCGGATTTTGCGGATGAAGGGCGGCGGGTGGTGCTGGTGGCACCGGTGCCCTTTGAGCGGAGTGCTGCACTCGGAGAGTATTCGGAGGCAGTTCGTGCGCTCGCAGAGAAGCTGGGGCTGCCGTTTGTGGAACCGGTCGGAAAGGTCGGACTCGTCGGACATAGCCTGACGGAAGAGGGTCATCGTGCGTTTGCAGAGCATCTGGCAAAGAGCCTGGGGCTCACGCCGATCACCAACGAAGCCGTCCGCGCGCAGGTCCTGGAATTTGAGCGTCTCTGGTTCGACTACTGGCGGCCGATGAACTGGTCCTTCCTGATGGGGGACCGGACGAATGTGCCTTACTCGAAGGACTGGAAAGACACCTCGAAGCGCATCTTCCCGACGGAGATGAACGACTTCCTGCCGCTGCTGAAGCAGGCGGAGGAGAATATTTGGAATGCTCTGGCTGGTAAGCCTGTGGTGCCTGTGGGCGTGCGCTCATCCATCCCTGTGGAGCCGCCGACGGCGAAGCCGCAGTCGCCGGAGGAGGAGCTGGCGAGCTTCCAGATCCTGGATGGCTTTGCGGTGAATCTTTTCGCCAGTGAGGCGGACGGCGTGGTAAAGCCGATCCAGATGCGCTGGGATGAGCGCGGTCGCCTCTGGGTGGCCTGCGCGGTGAGCTATCCGCAGATCAAACCGGGCGAAAAGGCGAACGACTACGTGCTCGTCTGCGAAGACACGGACGGCAATGGCAAGGCGGACAAGTTCCACAAGTTTGTCGAAGGGCTCTTCATGCCCGCAGGCCTCGAACTCGGTGATGGCGGCCTGTATGTGGCGCAGGGCACGGAGCTGCTGCATTTCAAAGACACAGATGGCGACGACAAGGCGGACTCGAAACGCATCGTGCTCGGCGGTTTTGGCACCGCCGACTCGCACCAGATGATCAACTGCATCAACTGGGGCTTCGGCGGCGAGTTGTGGTTCACCCAGGGGCACCACATCTACTCGCGCGTGGAGACGCCGTATGGCGTGGAGACGCTGAACCGCGCTGGCGTCTGGCGTCTGCGCCCGCGCACTGGGCATCTCGATCCCTTCTTCCAGTGGTCATCCGCTGGGGCGAACTGCTGGGGCGTGGTGACCACGCCCTACGGCCAGCCTTTCCATAAAAGCGGGGCAAACATCGGCAGCTACTACAGCACGCCGGGGCTGGTGAGATCAAACCTCGCCGTGAATGCGCAGGCGCTGAATCTCTGCCTCGCGCCGATCAAGCAGGTGGGCATGGAGTTCCTGCACAGCAGCCATTTCCCGAAGGAGATGCAGGGCCGGATCATCATCGGCGGTTACTACGCGAACCTGCTGGAGCAGCACGAGCTGAAATTCGAGAACGGCATGTTCTCCACGAAGCTGCTGCCGAACATCATCGAGACGAAGAACAATGTCTTCCGCCCCGTGGAGGTGCGCTGCGGTCCTGACGGAGCCCTCTATGTAGCGGACTGGTACAACCCGATTATCGGCCACTATCAGGCCAGCTACCGCCATCCAGACCGTGACAAGGCGCATGGTCGTGTCTGGCGCGTCAGTCACAAAGGCGGGCAGGTGGTCAAGCCGGTCAAGTTGGTCAAAGCGAGCACGGAGGCACTGCTGGAGCAGCTCGACTCGCCGGAGCGCTGGGCGGCGTATCAGGCCAAGCGGCTGCTGTTTGAAAAAGACTCGAAGGAAGTCGTGGCAGCGGTGGATGCCTGGGCAACCAAGAACGCCGCCAACGACTATCGCCGGCTCCAGGCGCTCTCGCTTTATGAAGCGCACGAGACGGCGCGGCCCGAGATGCTGAAGTCCCTGCTTCGCGCGCAGGATGCCCGCATCCGTGCCTATGCCACGAGGACGCTTTCGACCTGGGCCAGAAACGGTGTTTTGCCAGAGGCTCTGGCGCTGCTGGAAACACAGATCGCTGATGACGGTGCGCTCGTGCGGCTGGAGGCCATCGTGGCGGCCAGTTATGTGAATGATCCCCGCGCCGCCGTGGTGGCTGCGCGCTCGCTGGACAAGGAATTCAACGCCTATCACCTGCACGCGCTGACGAAGACGCTGCACGCCACAAACGGCCTCTGGGCGGCGCTGCTGAGCGCGGGCAAGCTGAGCTTCGACAAGGACGAGCACCTCATCTTTGCCCTGCAAAACGGCTGGGTGGAGAACAATCCCGACGACCTCAAAAACCTCTCCGGTGCCGCCGTGGCCTACCAGCCAAACGCCGCCTCCAGCGAGGTCACCGCCATCATCCGCCAGCAGATCGAGAAGCATCAGGGCAATGCCGAGAAACTGACCACCTGGCTCAAGGCGCTGGCTGGAGTGGCGACGGCTGCGGATCTGCCGTTCATCTTCGAGCGGGGTGGCAAAAACGCCGCCGTGCTGGCTGCGCTGAAGATCACCAAGCCGAAGGACGCGGAGGCACTGCTGGAGCCGCTCTTTAGCGACACCAATCCCGCGCTGCGTGCCCAGGCCCTGCGACTTGCCGGAGCCTGGAAAGTCCAGGCATTCGCCGACAGCATCCGCGAACTCGCCTTTGATGACAAGGCACCGCTTCAGGCACAGGCCCTCGATGCGCTGATTAGCATGAGGCCGGATGAGGTGGTGGGCCGGATGTTGAAGCAGTTCGCCAATCTCAAGACACCGCAGGAAGTCGCGCCGCTGCTCAGTCAGGTGGTTTCCCGCACGGAAGGTCACGCCGCCTTGACGCGTGCTTTGCAGAAGCCCGAGGCGCTCCCGATTAGCAGCGCCAAGCTCGTGCTTCAGGCGCTGAACAGTCTCGGAAAGACCGATGCCAAGATTTCGCCACTGCTCATGAAGCTGGCGGGAATCAACGCCGCGCTTCCGGCCTACACGAAGGAGTATGTCAGCAACATCATCAAGGCAGCGAACACCTTTGGAAACGCCGCCGAGGGAAAGAAGATCTACGAGCAGACTGGCTGCATCGCCTGCCACATGCCGGGAGTCGCGCAGAGCAAGATCGGTCCCGATCTGAGCACGATCAGCCGTGGTCTGCCGATCGACATGATCATTACGGAGGTGGTCTGGCCAGCGCTGAACATCAAGGAAGGCTACGAAGCCGCGACGGTGACGATGAAGGACGGCAGCGTCGTCACCGGCTTCAAGCAGACCGACACGGCGGAAGCCATCGCCATCCGCGAGATGGCCACGGGCCAGGTGAAGAGCATCAAGCGCTCCGATACGCAAAGCATCCAGATCGGCGGCACCGTGATGCCCGACGGTCTCACCGCCACGATGAACGAGCAGCAACTCGCGCATCTGGTGAAGTATCTCAGCCAGCTCGGGGCGGAGTGATTGTCGTGAGGGGATTGCGGAGGCCAAAGCGCGTACCCCCTCTCCCCCGCAGTGCATGTAGCAATCTCAAGCCGCCATTTCGGGGGAGAGGTGAGGGTGAGGAGCACACACCACCGCCATATCCAAGCAGCATGCCCCTCACCTAACCTCTCCCCGCAATTGATCTGATGGCGAAAGGCACTCTCGGCGGGGAGAGGGATCAGAAGCTGCCGCCAAGTCACTCTGCCGGCTCAACGCTCGAACCATAATGCGGAGGCCAAAGCGCGTAACCCCTCTCCCCCGCAGTGCATGTAGCAATCTCAAGCAGCCGCTTCGGGGGAGAGGTGAGGGTGAGAGGCACACACCACCGCCGTATCCAGGCGGAATGCCCCTCACCTAACCTCTCCCCGCAATTGATCTGATGGCGAAAGGCACTCTCGGCGGGGAGAGGGATCAGAAGCTGCCGCCTGTTCACTCTCCCTGCTCAAAACTCGCCCCATAAGCCGCGCAGAGGCTGCCGGGCAGAGTGACCTGCACTTTGCCTCCATTCAGGCGGGCGGCCTCGGCAGCGAGCACGAGCTGGAGGGCACCACCTGCTCCCATGCCTTCGCCGAGGGTGGCCCGTGGTTTCAACACGTTCGAAGTCGCCATCCACGCGGAGGTTTCCGCTTCATCCAGCATCGCAATGCCAGACTCCCCGCTCACGCGGACTTCGTCTGGGCCAAAGTCGGTGCTCCGAGCGATCTCCGACAGCTTCTCCCCGCGTTCGCTTTCACTCAGGAAGGCAAAGGCGGGCGTGTGGGCGAGCTTCAATCCGGTGTCGCCAAGACTCAGCAGCAGGGCTCCGGCTCCTTCGGTGGCTTTCAGGTCGGCATGATAGTAGGTCACGGCCTCGGCACCGATCCAGTCGCATTCCTCGGCACCGATCACGAGCACGCGGTCCACGAGATTCTGACTCAGCCAGGTGTGGGCCATGGACACACCTTCGATGATGGCGCTGGATTCGCCGATGAGCGTGGTCACAGGGCCGTCCACGCCGAGGAAGGCGGCCACGTGAGAGGCGGGGGCATTGTAAACGGTCTCCGGGAAAATGAGCGGGCTGGCGAGCGCGGGCGTCTCGATGACTTCGTGGTAAAACTTGCCGCTGAACTGCACGCAGCCATTGAACATGCACTGGATGATGCCGAGACGCCCAGCGCCCTGCCCATTCGGGAAGCCTGCTTTCTCCAGAGCCTCCAGCGCGGCGGCCATGATGAATTTCGTGATCGGGCTGGCCCGACGAAGTCGGGGGAATTTCGGCAGCCGGTCCGCCGGGATGGCTGGCACCATGCGCGCCGGGCAGTCCCAGTCGCGTGTACCCACGGTGCGCGGGCAGTTGCTGGTGGGCAGCTCCTTGTTTTCGGTCACCGCTGCCACGAGCGCCTCCGCGCCCCAGCCCGCCGCTGAAACCGCCCCGCTGCTGAGAACACGCATTGCCACGCTCGCATCAAAACTGCGCACTGAGAACTGAGCACTGAGCACTGGCTTGAAAACGAGAGTCGCATTCGTCCCGCCAAACCCGAAGCTGTTCGTCAGCGCCACATTCACCTTCGCCTCGCGCCATACTTTGACGAGATCAAAGCACACCGCCGGGTCTGTCTCGCGGACGTTTAGGCTGGCGGGCAACCACTGGCCGCGCATGGCCATGAGGCAGATCACGGCTTCCCCCGCGCCCGCGCCGCCGAGCAGATGGCCCATGGCGGACTTCGTGGAGCTGAGGGCGATGCGTCCGGCATTTTCACCGGCCCACACTTGGATGGCACTGGCTTCAGCGACGTCGTTGTAGGGCGTGCCGGTGCCGTGAGAGTTGATGTAGTCCACCTCGCCCGCTGTGATGCCCGCCATAGCGCAGGCTCCGGCCATGGTGCGGATGGCAGCTTTGCCCTGGGGATCGGGCTGGGTGAGATGATGCAGGTCGGTGGCGGTGGCGTAACCCGCCGCTTCGCACAAAGCGGTGGCGCCACGCTCAGCAGCAGCCTCTTCACTTTCCAGGAGCATGACGGCGGCTCCTTCGCCGAGCGCGAGACCATCACGCGCGGCATCAAACGGTCGCGGCACTCCGCTCGGAGCCAGCGCACGGAGCGTGTCGAAGCCGGCGAAGACCAGTTCGGCAAGTGCATCGTAACCTCCGGCAAGCACCCGGCGGGCTTTGCCAGTCTGGATCATCGCCATGGCGTCCCCGATGGCATTCGCACCACTGGCGCAGGCATTCGAGACGACAATGATCGGCCCGCGCCAGTCATACTCAGCGGCGATAGCGGCGATCTGCTTCTGCGGCTGGTAATACTCCACGCGGGAGAGCTGGCCGGGCACGCGTCCGGCATTGCTGATGGCCGTGCGGAAGTAGTCCTGCCCCACGCTCATCGCCCCGGCGGAGGTGCCGATGATGATGGCGTCGATGCCCTGCAATCCGGGCAGTTTGGCCATGGCCAGCGCCTCGCGGATGGCGC
>JAGKWZ010000224.1 GCA_021151605.1 Verrucomicrobiaceae bacterium | reverse complement strand
GCCCAAGGTAGCCGAAAACCCCAAGCTGCCGGAACCCTCCAAGAAAGAGGCAACCCCGAGACAAAAAAAGGCAACTGAGGACACGGCAAAAATGGATTCCAAGCCACCGCAACCGCCTAAACCTCAGGCAGCTCCACCGGAACCCCTCGTGGCGGCTGCTGTTCCTATCGAAGATTACGCTGCCGTATTAAAAAGGTCGGATAGTCGTGAGATTTTCCAGCGCAGCCTTCTCTCACTCAACGCTTTGCAGCAACGCAGCGCCGTTCTCCTTCGGCCAATTATCAATGAATACGTTTCGATTGTCGCTGGCCTAGCTGAAGGAAAAGCCAAAGATGTGGATGAAAGGCTCAGGAAACTGCGGCAGCGCACCCAGGTGGCCCTGGAGCAGAGTAAGGCTATCAGAGACCAACTTGACCTTTATGAGGCCAACAACTTGCCAGCCATGTCGGGCGTTTTTGAAGACTATTTGAAGCTGCCTGAATCCATCAAAAAAGAAATGCCCGTCAGGCAGGATCCAATCTCAAAATATTTGGACGCACTGGATCGTGAGTTTTCCAAACCATAGACAAGCTAGGCATTGTCAGAAACGACCTCCAAGCGTGATTCGGACCCATCTGAAGGTTCAGTTCGTTCCAATGAAATGTGAACAACTCAATAATTTTCAGAAAAGATGCTTGGCAATGGCACATGGAGTGCTTTAATTCATAAATACGGTGGGAGGTCTCCCGGACCAACCTCCATCCACATCAACAAACTATACATCGACCTAATATACATGAAAAGCATGACCTCCGTCATCACGAAGTCGGCTCTCGTTCTCGCAGCTTGCGCTAGCATGAACGCGTTTGCCGGCACCAGCGGTAAGGCACCTGCTCCGGCTCCTGAGCCTGAGTCTGGCGCTCTCTTCGACACCATCGGTGCCACTCTCGAAGTGGGCTATGACACCCGTTATTACTTCCGCGGCCTCTGGTTCGCTGATAATACCGTCTGGACTGGCGTTAACGTGAGCATTCCTCTCACTGAACAGCTCTCCCTCGGTTTGGGCGCTCTTTACACGACTACCGTTGAAACCACTGCTCCTGGCGGCGGCATCAACGGAGCTGGTGATTTCGACTACTCCGAACTCGACCTCTCCGCATCCCTTACCTATGATGCTGGTTTTGCCAAATTTGGTCTCGTCTACACTCATTATGAGTTCTTCGATTCATTCTCTGGCAGCAACTTCGGCGTTCCTAACGCTGGTGGCGAACTGAATGTCATGGGTGTTGAAGAAGTCGGTCTTACCGTCGCTTCCTCCGTTGGCCCAGTGAACCTCTATGGTGGTTTCTACTATGACTTCACCATCGGTGCTTCCTATGCTGAAGTTGGCGCTGACGCTCCAATCGAGATCACTTCCTGGCTGAGCCTCGTGCCAGCTGTGAAACTCGGTTATGGCTTCACCAACTACTACACCATCGTTGGCACCAGCAACCAGAGCGGCCTCACTCACGTGATCCCTTCCCTGTCTGCTCCAATCAAGCTGACCAAGACTGCTACGCTCACCCCGTACATCGCTTACAACATGTCCCTCACCACCCGTCATTTCAACAACACCCAGGATAGCGAAATCTTCGGTGGCGTGAAGCTCGGCGTGACCTTCTAATTCGTCGGAGTTTTACTAAACTCCTTCCTTCTAACTCCCGACCAGTGCTCCTGGTCGGGAGTTTTTGCGTTTGTGGGGAGGTGATCCTGCGCGTAACTCACCTCATCCATTTTTACTTATGTCCCAACCACTCAACTGGAACTCCATATCACTCACCCATGGCTGGCAACGCGGCGTAAAAGCCTTTTACTGGGGGCTCGGCTTCTCGGAAGCCGATTTCGACAAACCTCAAATCGGCATCGCAACTCCCCTGCTTGACGGAAACCTCTGCAACCTACGCGCCTACGAGCTTGCCCAGGAACTCCGCCAAAGTTGTCATGAGTCCGGCCTGATCGCCTTCCCCTTCGGGGTCAGTCCGGTGAGCGATAACATCACCCAGGGGCATGAAGGGGGGGCTTCCTCCCTCGTTTCTCGGAATCTTATGGCCAATGGAGCCGAGATGGTCAGCAGTGCGCATCGCTATGATGGCATGATCGGCCTGCATCATTGCGATAAAAACGGTCCAGCCTTTGCCATGGCATTGGCGCGCATGAACTGCCCTGGCTTCATCGTTAATGGTGGCAGCATCCTCCCCGGCTGTCATCAGGGGCGTTCCCTGACGATCCTGGACGCATATGATTCCCAGGCTCAGGCCAATACGGGTAAAATCTCCGTCGAAGAATCCGAAACCGTCATTCGCCACGCCTGTCCTGGAGCTGGTGGCTGTGGTATCGCGGCCTCCTTCAATACCTGGGGAGTCGCCCTGGAAGCCATGGGGCTCAGCCTACCTGACACTTCCTCTATTCCTGCAGTGGATGAGGGGAAAAAGACGGATTGCGAGCGCGTCGGGGCTGCGATGCGCCGTCTCCTCGAGCTAAACCTTCGACCACGTGACATTCTCACGAAGGCAGCCCTTACGAATGCGATGGCAGCCATCGCGGCCATTGGTGGATCGACCAATGGTGTCCTCCATATCCTCGCCCTTGCCCATGAGGCAGGAGTCGATTTCACTCTCAAAGATGTGCAGAAAATCTGCCGAACGACCCCTGTTTACTGCAACTTCGCTCCCCGTGGCAAGGGCACCATGGCCGATCTTCACCGCATCGGTGGCACGGCCATGCTTTTGCGGCATTTGCTCAAGGCGGGTGTTCTTGACGGCTCCTGCATTACGGTGACAGGCCAAACTTTGGCGGAAAACGTCGCCAACTGCCCCGATGTCCCCACAGAGCAGGACCTCATAGCTCCCCTCGGACAGCCCTTTAAAGCCTACGCCGATCTTCAGATCTGCTTCGGCAATCTCGCTCCCCATGGCATGGTCTTCAAAGTTTCCTCCCGCTCCGACCCGAAGTTCAGTGGCCGTGCCATCTGCTTTACCAGCGTCAAAGAGGTCTCTGATGCCGCCACTGAGGGCCGTATCCAGCCTGGTCATGTCGTCGTCCTACGTGGCGTCGGCCCTATTGCTGCCGGGATGCCTGAACTCCTCGTCGCCAGCGCTGCCTTGGCCGTTCCAGAGCTGGACGGAAAAGTCGCTTTCCTCTCGGACGGACGTGTTTCCGGCGTCTCCCATGGCGTCATGGGGCTTCATGCCTCTCCTGAAGCCGTGGTTGGCGGACCTATCGCTGCTGTGCATGATGGAGATGTGATCGAGTTCGATCTGTTGGCCGGCACTGTCCATGTCCATGCGGACCTCGGTGCTCGAAGCGTCGCTTGGCCGAAGCCAACCTACCAGCGTGGTTATCTCGCTGATTTCGCCGCCACTGCCCTTCAGGCGCATGATGGTTGTGTATCAGCCTGGGTTTTGGATCAGTGATCCATTGTGAACAGCGCGCCATGCTCGAGCCCATTTCCGAGAGCCCACTGCTTCCTGTTGCTTACTCTCGCGATGTAGTGGAGCAGATTTGGCAGCTTGCCCAGGTCGTGGCTGGAAATGACCCCGCTGTTTGGCGTAAGGATGAGTTTGGCGCTTGGTTGCATCGTCATGAGTACCGAAACCGGCACAGCGAGTTCGGCTGGGAGATTGCCGAAAGCGGCTACCGCATGAAGGCGCTCGGTATTGCAGCCTTGAGGCCGATGCAGTGGCAGAACCACGTCGATTTTCAGATCGCCACCAGGCATCAGGCCGTCATCACTGCCGATGGCCTGCGCAATGCTCGACGGCTAATCTGACCGCCTTTTCGGTCTAGGGACGCCAATTCCGTCGATATGAATTGGGCACAACCGCCAGGATGCGTCATCATTTCACCATGTCTGAGCCCAAATCATCTACCACGGCACTTAGCCTGATGTCTGCCGGTTGCCTGCGCTGGTTCGCTGCCACAGCGCTGCTTCTGATGCTGGTCCTTGGCATCACCAGCTTTTTCTTTCTCAGCTCGCTCAAAGAAGCCGCAGCCTGGGTGGGTGAACTCCCTCGAAAACTCATCCAGAGCGATATCGAGACAAGTTTCCGCGAGTCCATCACGAAAATCACCTCCACAAATGGCGATATTCTCGAAGTAGCGACCCTGGAGACGAATGAAACCGTCACCCGCTATGACATGAAGACCGCTTTCAATGAGATGGTTTACCTCGGCACCACTGTCTCTGAGATCCGCACGCCAGTCGTCTATCGCTATCACATCAAGCTTACTGACCCCTGGCAGCTCAGTGTCCAAGACAACCAGTGCATCGTCCGTGCTCCAGCCATGCGTCCCTCACCTCCGCCAGCTATACGGACGGACGGCATCGAAAAGAAGTCCGAAGCCGGTTGGTTGCGATTCAACGCGGCCGAAAACCTCGCCGCCCTCGAAAAAAGCCTCACTCCCACTCTCGAACGCCGAGCTGGGAACAAAGTCCACCTCGACAGCATCCGCGAAGCTGCCCGAAAATCGGTGGCCGAATTCGTGAAAAAATGGCTGATCAAGGACCAAATGGCCACTGCGGGCAGCGTCCGCAGCATCACAGTTATTTTTCCAGATGATGCGCAGCCGAAAACCGGCCCCATCACCCTGCCGGCCACGCTTCAAATTCAGTAGTCTCGCTGGCAAAACCGAAGCAAGCCGAAGCTCCCGCCTTTTTCCTTGCCAAAAAACGGTTCACCCCGACAATGGCGGCCCTTTTGCCCCCTGGCCCACTGGCCATGTGGGGCGACAGCCCGCCGTAACCCTCAGGAGTGGAAGGTCGCGCGCGGTTCACCCAACACCAGGCACTCCCAACCCTAACACAGCTAATGAGCAACCTAACACTCGCGGAAATGATCGCAGGATCCTTCCGTGAACTCTCCGAAGGATCCATCGTCAAAGGCAAGATCCTCGAAATCAAACCACAGGTCATCCTTGTGGACATCGGATACAAATCCGAAGGCGCCATCCCCGCCAACGAGTTTGAAGATGAAGACATCCAGGTCGGCGATGAAATCGAAGTCCTGCTCGAGAAACTCGAGAATGATGAAGGCATGGTCGTGCTCTCCAAGGAGAAAGCCGCCTACAAACAGAACTGGGACAAAATTGCCTCCGTCTTCCGCGATGGCGGACTCGTCAAAGGCAAGGTCAAGGGCGTCGTCAAAGGCGGCCTCATGGTCAATGTCGGCGTCGAAGCCTTCCTTCCTGCCAGCCAGATCGACATCATCCCGCCCAAGGATCTCAACGAATACATGGGCAAAGTGTTCGAGTTCAAGATCGTCAAGATCAACGACGAGCGCAAAAACATCGTCCTTTCCCGCCGCGAAGTCATCGAAGCCGAGCGTGCCGAGCAGCGCCAGAAGTTCCTCGATTCCGTCACCCCCGGCGACAAAGTCATCGGTCAGGTCAAGAACATCACCGATTTCGGTGTATTCGTGGACCTCAACGGCATGGACGGCCTCCTCCACATCACAGACATGTCGTGGGGCCGCCTGAACCATCCTACGGAACTCGTCGGTATCGGTCAGAAGCTGGAACTCCTCATTCTCGAAGTGAACCGCGAGAAAGAACGCGTCTCCCTCGGCCTGAAGCAGCTCCAGAACAATCCTTGGGAAAACATCGAAGCCCGCTACCCAGTCGGTCAGCAGGTCAAGGGCAAGGTCACCAAGCTCGTCGCTTACGGTGCCTTCGTCGAAATCGAAGAAGGAGTCGAAGGACTCGTCCACGTCTCCGAACTCTCATGGGTCAAGCGCATCGCCCGTCCATCCGACGTGCTTGCCGTTGGCCAGGAACTCGAAGCCATCGTCCTTGGCATCAACAAAGACGAGCGCAAGATCAGCCTTGGCGTCCGCCAGCTCGACACCAATCCTTGGGACGACATCGACCTCCGATACCCAGTCGGCACGGAGCTCAAGCGCCCTGTCCGCAATCTCACTGCTTATGGTGCCTTTGTGGAACTGGAAGAAGGTATCGATGGCATGATCCACGTCTCCGACCTCAGTTGGACACGCAAGGTCAACCACCCATCCGAAATGCTCAAGAAGGGCCAGGAAGTGGACGCCGTCGTTCTCGGAATCGACAAGCCAAACCAGCGCATCAGCCTGGGCATGAAGCAGCTCGAGACCGATCCATGGAGCATCATCGACAGCCGCTTCAAGGTTGGCGACATCGTCAAAGGCAAAGTCGCCAAGATCGCCAGCTTCGGCGCCTTCGTCGAACTCGATGGCGACATCGACGGCCTCATCCACATCTCCCAGCTCAGCGAAGATCATGTGGCCAAGGTCAAGGATGTCATCAACGTCGGCGACGATGTCGAAGCCCGCGTCATCAAGGTGGACAAAGTCGAGCGCCGCGTCGGACTCTCCGTCAAGGCCCTCAACTACAACGAAGCCGAAATTCAGAAGGAAAGCGCCGCTTTCGAAGCCCTCCGCCCAAGCACCGACCTCGTCGGACTCGAGCAGGCCTTCAAGTTCGCCACCGAAGAATGGCGTCCGGGCGAGTAATCCTCGCGTCCCAACCAGTTCAATTCACGGAGAGGCACCGCAGGGTGCCTCTCTTTTTTTGACCTCGAAAGCAGGTCGGCCCAGCCAGGGTTCAGTTCGAAGACCCTTGTATCTCGTCTTTGCCAAAGCCCTCCCGGCACTGCATAACTGCGGTCACTCTCCTTTCCTATGCTCGATCTCACTGGCAAACTCATCACGCTGCTCAAAGGCGGCCCTGGCAACGAACGCACCGTCTCCCTGAAAACCGCCGAGAGCGTGGCCGAAGCGCTGCGCAGCGTCGGCGCGGAGGTCGTGGAGGTCGATGTCACCGGCCCTGACTTCGAAGTGCCGGCGGGCACCTTCATCGCCATGAATCTCATCCACGGCACCTTCGGCGAGGACGGCCAGATCCAGGCCATCCTGGAGCAGCGCGGCATCCGCTACACTGGCGCTGGCGTGCAGAGCAGCCGCATCGCTTTCGATAAAGCATTGAGCAAAGACAAATTCATCGCCGCTGGAGTGCCGACCCCGCTTTCCCAAAACTACGTGCTGGATGGCAGCGAGCCCCTTGCGATTGGCCTCCCGCTGGTTTCCAAACCACCACGCGAAGGCTCCAGCGTCGGCGTCAGCATCTGCCGAACCGAAAACGACCTCGCCAAGGCACTCGTCGAAGCGAAGAAGTTTGGCAGCACGACTCTGGTGGAAGATTTCATCGAGGGCAAAGAGCTCACGATCGGCATCCTCGGGGATCAGGTGCTGCCAGTCATCCACATCGAGCCCGTGGATGGCTTCTACGACATGAACAACAAGTATCCGTGGATGAACGGCACCGGCAAAACGCTCTACCATTGCCCCGCCGAGCTGGATGCCGAGACCACCAAGCGCGTCCAGGACGCCGCCATGGCCGCTTTCAAAAGCTGCGGCACCGAAGTCTATGGCCGAGTCGATGTCATGCTCCGCGCCAGCGACAACGCGCCTTTCGTGCTCGAGATCAACACCATCCCCGGCATGACCAGCAGCAGCCTCCTGCCGAAAGCTGCCCGCGCCATCGGCATCGAGTTCCCCGAACTCTGCACGCGGATCATCGAGCTGTCTTTGGCTGCGAGAGGATAGCCTTTCAGGAATGATGGGATCCTAATCCATTCATCACCACATGCCTGGTTCATGGTTCGATTGAAATACACTTGCCGAAAATAGAGTTGGCACCCACCCAACCATTGATCCCTCCGCGATTATTTCCGATCTGAAACCGCTGATCCTGAATGGCTTTGATGAGGTGAATATACTCACTGCCATGAACGCGGCATAGAACGATGTCTCCAACGGCTAAAGTGGCTACACCGATCGGAGCCACAGTGCAGAGCTGTCCTGACTCAATCCGTCCAGTCATCGAACCGCCACGAGGACGAAAGGATACTGTTTTCCCCTGCTGTAATTGAGTGATGTAGTTGGTAGCCCAGCCCATAGTTATAAATCCGTTCTATTGAGTTCAGGTTATTCTATGCTGCTTAACGTTGGCAAGATTCAAGACGGCGGGGTGCACCAGCACGAGATGCGCTCTTTCCATCTGCGATTCGTGCGAGCATGAATGATCTCTGATCCGCAACCCTTAAACGGCTTTGTCCCCAGCTCTCACCATCCGCGATGTCACCAATGCTCCCGCCCAGCAGGACGTGGATAGCACCGTGCCTTCGGCTTTGAGGTCGGACCTGAACATCAGTCATCAGCTCTTTGAAGGTCGCGCTTATGCCATCATCAAAGACCCGCTGTCACTGAAGTACTTCCGCCTGCCATCGGAAGACTTCGCGCTCGCCTCGCTCTTCGATGGCAAACGCAACGTCGCGGCCATTCGGACCGCCTTTCTCCAGCAGCAGCCGCAGGCCGCGCTGAAACAGACGCGCGATGAACTCACCGAGCGCATCACTCGTTTTGCCAATGAACTGCTGCTCGGTGGATTCCTGGAGGCCACGGCGGCCGGTGTGCGCCAGCAGCAGAAGATGGAGGCAGCACGCAGGCCCGTCGTCACGCCTTGGGGTCTGTTCATGAAGGCGCTCTTTTTGAAGATCCCACTCTTCGATCCAGATCCGCTGCTCATCCGCATGGAGCGGCGGATGCGCTGGGTTTGGTCGTGGACGGGCATGGCGCTGAGCTTTGTCATCTTCCTGGCCGGACTCAGCGTCTTCATGATCGAGTGGCCGCGCATCTCGCCCTCGCTCAATGACTTCCTCACGCTGCCGAACCTCGCCACCATCTGGGCGTTGACCATCGTGGTGAAGGTGATCCACGAGTTCGGCCACGGCCTGACCTGCAAACACTACGGCGGCGAGGTGCATGAGATGGGCGCGATGGTCATCGTCTTCTCGCCCTTCCAACCCGCTGATGAAGTTCGACGGCTACTACATCCTCACCGACCTTCTCGACGTGCCCAACCTGCGTGCCAAAGCCCAGATGTGTGTCAGCGAGATGGCGCGGAAACTCGTCTTTGGCAGCGGTGGCGGCAGCATCGCCAATCAAGCCATCCTCCCGCAGCGCCGACGCGGCTGGTTCGTGCTCTACAGCGTGGCTGCGCAGCTTTACCTGCTCCAGATCACGCTCGGCATCGCCATGATTTTCCATCACCTGCTTCAGCCCTACGGCCTCGCTTGGCTGGGTGATTGGCTTGGCATCGGCGCGTTTGTCTCCATGCTCATCGTCCCGGTGATCGCCTTCTTTAAAAAACAGCTCTCAGCTCCCAACAGCACCTCGCACGGCCGCCGCCGTCCGTGGTTCATGCTCGGTGGGTTCGTCGTGCTGCTCGCGCTCGTGCTGCAAGTGCCCTGGCCCGTGAAGATCGAGCGCCCCGCCGTGCTCCAGCCGGTCGATTCGGAATTCGTTCGTGCCGAAGTCGCCGGACGCATCACCCACATCGCCGTGAAATCCGGCCAGTCAGTGCAGCCTGGCGATGTCATCGCCACCCTTTCCAGCCCACGAGTCACCGCCGATCTCCGTGCCGCCGAACTGCGCCGCGAGCGTGCCCGCCGTGAGTTGGATCTCACCATCGGCAGCGCTGAACCCGCAGCCTACAAGCAGGCTCAGACCAGTCTCGCCCAAGCCGAAGCGGCCGTGAAGGAAGCGCAAAGAGTCGAATCACGGCTGACCCTCCGTGCCAGTCAGGCAGGGATCATCACCACCCCGGATCTGGAACGTGTTTCCCACCTCAGCCTGCGCCCAAGTGATGCCCTTTGCGAGATCGCCGCGCTTGATCCCATCCAGATCTACATCCCACTCAATGAGCATCAGGCACGCCACATCCGCGCCGGTCAAAAGGTCGAGCTTCGCGTCGCAGCCATGCCTGGGCGCACTTTTGAAGGTCAGGTCATCTCGGATACCAAAACGTCGCCAACTCGCGAACTGCCGCCGAACCTCGTCGCCACGCTCGGAGGCGATCTCGCCGCTCAACCCGATGCCCAGGGCCGCCTCACCCCATTGGAGACGACCTACGGCGTGCTCGTTTCCCTGCCAAACCCCGACCAAGCCCTCCGCCCCGGCATGACCGGCACCACCTTGCTCCACGGCCCCACCCAGCCCCTCTGGCGCACCGCCCTGATGAAGCTGCTGGATTTTGTGAGTTTGGATTACCGGCTGTGAAAGGTAATCTCGACCCGCTTTATGTTGGCAAATTTCAAGGAACTACGGCTCTCTCACAGGCAGTGAGAACATGAGGGATACTTGTTTGGGTCGATTCCCAAGCTCCTCCCAGAGATCCTTTGGTGCCCAGCAGATTGTGAAGACGAAGTTGTGCCTCGACACTTGAGCTTCGGCCGAGCCGTCTTAAAAGGGGAGCCACTCATGCCCCCCATGCCCAACTTCTCTCACCGCTACTCGAAAGGAGCCCGCCCATGACCTCTGGATGGATCGCACTGTTGGATGATCTGGCCACCCTGACCAAAGTGGCGGCTTCCTCTCTGGATGATGCCGCTGGGCAGGCAGCCAAAGCGGGAAGCAAGGCGGCGGGCATCGTCATTGATGATGCGGCCGTCACTCCGCGTTATGTCGTCGGTCTCACGGCAGATCGGGAACTGCCGATCATCGCGAAGATCGCGGTCGGCTCGCTGAAGAACAAGCTTCTGCTTCTCCTGCCAGGCGCGCTGCTGTTGAGCTTCTTTGCGCCCTGGGCCATCACGCCGCTGCTCATGGCGGGTGGTGCCTTTTTATGTCTGGAAGGTTATCACAAGGTCATGGACCTCGTGCGTCCCGGTCATGGCGATCATGCCGAGGCGAGCACCGCCGCGCAGACGGCTGAGGAACTGGAGAATGAGCGCGTCAGTAGCGCCATCCGCACCGATTTCATCCTCTCGGCAGAGATCATGGCCATCACGCTCGCCTCCGTCGCCACATCAGCGGTGTGGCTTCAAGCTGCCGTGCTCGGAGTCGTCGGCGCGGGCATGACGCTTCTCGTTTATGGAGCGGTGGCGATCATCGTCAAAGCAGATGACGTGGGCGTCGCCCTGGCGCGCAACTCCCAAGGTCCGGTACGTGCCCTCGGGCGTGGCATCGTGCTTGGCATGCCAGTGTTTTTGAAGGTGCTCAGCCTCGTGGGCATGGTGGCCATGCTTTGGGTCGGTGGCGGCATCCTCATTCACGGCCTGCATGAACTCGGCGTCCATGGCCCCGAGGAAGCCGTTCATCACGCTGCCGAGTTCGTCGCAGGCATGATCCCGGCGATGAAGTCGTTCCTCTCCTGGCTCGTCGGTGCTGGCATCGCCGGTGTTCTAGGCGTCATCGTCGGAGCCTTGGTCGATCCACTCGCCAATTACGTTTTGATTCCCGCCTTCCAAGGCATCCAAAGGTTCTTTGGTCGTAAGCCGTCCGCCTGAAGATGACTGGAGGAATGATGAGCTGACAGTAGCGCCCAAGCCAGCCCACCCATGTCCTCCCGCCACCGCAAAACCAAGTCCAACCGCCCTGACGAGCGGGAAGAAATCCGCAGCATCTATGCGGATCTGGCCTCTCGGGAACTGCCGAGAGAGTGTGCCGTGCGCACTCACTGCTGCCATTTCCGACTCAGCGGCCACACACCCATGCTGACCCTGGGCGAGGCGCTTTATGCAGCGCGTGGCGTTCGTGCCAGCGGCCGCACCAAACTAAAACCCCACCCGGATGGAGCCTGTCCTCTGCTGGGTTCCGACGGGCGCTGCACGATTTATGAGCATCGCCCATTCGGCTGCCGCACGCACTTTTGCCAGGCGGCAGGGGGAATGTATCCCCGCAAGCATGTCGCCGACCTGATCCAGCGGCTCGAAGCCCTTGATGAAAAGCTCGGCGGCGATGGAGGCCGACCGCTAGTAAGCATCTTGCCCGAGGTTTTGTGATCAGCCGGACTTCTCCTGCTAGGCAGCGGGAAAGACCGCGGGGAAGGCGAATTTCCATCAGAAAACCATTATGAAGATTATGGAATAGTGATTAAGTTTCCCAAATATTCCGATTTATGCCGAACCTCAAGCTTCTTCCCCCATGCCTGCCTTTGCTGCTGACGGTCTGGCTTTGGCTGGCGGCGTCGAGTTTCGGGATTGTGCTGCTAGACACGGACAATGCCTTGGCCAACACGACCGCTCCGACGGGCTTCTATGCGGACAGTGGCTGGGCTTTTCAGGGGGAGTATGGGAGCTTTCTCGGGACAATGATTGGCCAGCAATACTTCATCACAGCGCAACACTTCGGGGTGCAGGGCAGCACGTTTGTCAGCACGGCGGAGTTCAATGGTGTGGCGGATGTGACCTACACGATTGATGCCTCGGCCAATGGCGGCGCGGGTTTCTGGGACATCGCGGGGACGGATCTGCGTGTGTTTAAGGTCAACGAGAGCTTCTCATCCTGGGCCGAAATCTACACGGGCAGCAGTGAAGCCGGGAGCGCCATGGTCACCTTTGGGCGCGGTGGCCCACGCGGGTCAGAAGTGACGATTGGGCCGACGGCTCATGGCTGGTACACCACTGGCATGGATGGCGTCGCCCGATGGGGGGCAAACGAGGTGGGGGCGATCTACACGAGCGGCGTAGGGTATCTGCTTTCAGCGCAGTTCGATAATGTGTCGGGCCAAAACGAGGCCACACTTTCCTCCGGCGACTCTGGCGGTGGCGTCTTCATCAAAGTCGGCGCTCAATGGCAATTGGCGGGCATCAATTATGCGGTGGATGGCTTCTTCGACACGAACAACACGGTGGGCGATTTCAGCGAGTTTGACGCGGCGCTCTTCGATAAAGGCGGTTTTTACGAGGGCAGCGATGGCACAGGCTGGAATTTCCACACAGACACCGGCCTAGATAAACCGAGCAGCATGTATGCCTCACGCATTTCGACGAGTTCGACAGAGATCTTGGCCATTGTCGCCGTGCCTGAGCCGGGGAGTATGGTCCTGCTGATGGTTGCAGGCATGACGATGCTTCGCCGCCGCCGTCCAGTGTAGATTACTTTGCCTTCAGCTCGGCAAAGATGAGCCGGCCAGCGGAGGTGGGCAGGGCGCTGGAGATCACGACATTGACCGTCTGACCCACAAAGGTGGCCGCTTGGTTGACGACGATCATGGTGCCATCCGGAAGGTAGCCCACGGCTTGATGTTTATCTTTGCCAGGCTTCTGGAGGTTGAGTGCGAGTTCATCACCAGGGTTCAACTGCGGCTGCAGGGCGATGACGAGATCGTTGAAGCTCAGCACGGTGATGCCGCGCAGGCGGGCGACTTTGGCGAGGTCTTCGTCATTGGTCAGCAGGCGGGCATTGAGCTGGCGGGAAAGATGCGCAAGGCGGGCATCCACGGAGAGGTCATCGCGCTTTTCCCAGCTCTCGGGTTCGAAGACGGAAAGGCGAACTCCAGGCTGAGCACGGAGCTTTTCCATGACTTCGAGGCCACGTTTGCCGCGCAGGACTTTTTGGCTGTCGCCGGACTCGGTCAGGCGCTGGAGTTCATCCAAAACGAAGCGCGGGACGACCAGCGGGCCGCTGAGAAAGCCAGTGTCGGCCACTTTGAGAATGCGGCCGTCGATGATGATGTTCGTGTCGAGCAGGAGAGGCTCGCCTTCCGCACCTTCGCGACGGAACTGCACATAAGGGATGATGAAGGCGAACTGGTCGCGATCACTGCGCAGGGCCACGGTGACGCCGAAAAACGCCAGCGAGGCATAGATGACGAGCTGCACGAGGTTTTGCAGCGCCTCGCTGCCGGGCTTTGACTGGAAGTAGTCGAGCTGAAAGACGCCGATCCGAGTAATGAGCCAGGCGCAAAAGAGGCCGATGCCGAGGCCAAAGGTGGCGTGGGAGAAGTCCCGCAGCGTCACGCGAGTCAGTGTGAGGTCCAGCAGCAGCAGCATGCCCATGACGACCGCGCCCGTGATCGCTCCCGTCCATGCCGGCTGCTCAAAGCCGAGCGCGATCGTGATGCCGATGAACACGAAGAGCGAAAAGAAGAGCGCCCGGACGAGGCGGATGGACCACGGAGAATTCATGGAGGGGAATTGCGCACGCAGAGTAGCGACGGCAGCCCGCTTTGACGAGAGGCAAATGCAGTGAGCGAACTCTTTGCAAATCACCCCCAAGTGCGGCAAACCTCCGCCCCGCCTCCATGCCCCGCGTTTACATCAAGACTTACGGCTGCCAGATGAACGAGCGCGATACCGAGCAGGTATCGCAGATGTTCGTCGAGCGCGGCTATACCATGACGGCGACGGATGCGGACGCGGATGTCGTTTTGATCAATACCTGCTCGGTGCGGGATCAGGCGGAGCAGAAGGCCATGGGGAAGATGGGCATGGTGCGGCGGCGGAAGGTGCCACTCGTCACAGGTTTCATGGGCTGCATGGCGCAGAGCCGGGGTTCAGAGCTGGTGGACAAGACGAAGGTTGATCTCGTCGTCGGCACGCAGAAGTATCATCGCGTGGTCGAGTATGTGGATGAGATCATTCGGGCAAAAGAAGCCCGCCAGATGGATGAGGAGCGCTTTTCCATCGTGGATATCGATGAAGAAGAGGCGAGCCAGAACACCATCCGCGATCACACGCTGAAGCCGAAGCAAGGCTCCGCCTTTGTCAGCATCATGCAGGGCTGCAACATGAAGTGTACCTTCTGCATCGTGCCGTACACTCGTGGCGGAGAGCGTGGGCGACCGATTGCTGACATTGTGGAGGAGGTGAAGCGCCTCGCCGATCAGGGGGTGAAGGAAATCACCCTGCTCGGCCAGATCGTGAACCTTTACGGGCGGCATGAGTTTCCCGTCGTGGATGGGAAATCGCCCTTCGTGCAGCTCATCGAGGCGGTGCATGAGGTGCCGGGCATCCAGCGCATCCGCTTCACCAGCCCGCATCCGATTGGCTACAAGAAGGACCTGATCGAGGCCTTCACCTACCTACCAAAGCTCTGCGAGCATGTGCATCTGCCGATCCAGAGCGGGAGTGACGAGATTTTGAAGAAAATGCACCGCCCTTACACGTCGGCGAAGTTCAGCGAGCTCGTGGAGCGCATCCGCGCCGCGCGTCCGGGCATTGCGGTGACGACGGATGTGATCGTGGGCTTCCCCGGCGAGACGGAGCAGCATTACCTGGAGACGCGGGAGCTCTTCGACCGGCTGAAGTTTGATAACGCCTTCGTCTTCCGCTACTCGAAGCGCCGTGGCACGCCCGCTGCCGAGATGGCAGATGAACTGCAAATCAGCGAGCAGGAGAAAGAGCGCCGCAATCAGGACCTGCTGACGCTGGTGAACTCCCACGCCTATCCGCGCTATGAAGAGCTGATCGGCCAACGTGTGGAGGTCCTGTGCGAAGGCACGAGCAAGACGAACGAGTCACGCCTCACCGGCCGCACGCGGACAAACCGCATCGTCGTCTTCGAGGGCAACCCCGACCGCCACATCGGTGAGATCTTCGACGTGAACATCACCGGCTGGGCGAACTTCACGCTGTTTGGCGATCCGGTCGTCGTTTAAGCCAAAGCCTTCCGGCGAGTGGGCTTGCGGGCGGCTTTGACGGCAGGGCACGGGGCGCGGCGGGCGGGTTTTGGAGTGGGGATGATCACTTCAGCGGGCTCGGCCTGGGCCTCCTTCAGAGTGCGGAGTTCTTTTTCCACTTCAGCGAGGCGGCGGGAGGTGGCGTCCAGCTTCTTGGTGACGAGTCGGGCGACGAACTCAAACAGGGCGGCGTGGAAGGCGGGGTCTTCCTCACGGGGATGGATATCCTGGAGGAACTTCTGATCCACGGCGAGGCAGAGGGCGCGGCTGCCGGCGATGACGGAGGCGGCGCGTTTGTCCTGATTGACCAGGGCCAGCTCGCCAAAGACGTCTCCAGGGCGGGAAATGGCGGCGACCGTTTTGCCGCTCACGCGGACTTCGAGGTTCCCGCTGAGCAGGACGTAGATGCGGCTGTCGATGGTTCCTTCCTGGATGATCGTGTCACCTGGGTCGCACTGGAGGAGGGAGGAGGAGTTCAGGACTTCGTCGAGCTGTTCGTCGGTGAAACTGTTGAGGAACGGCACGGCCTTCAGAGGCGCGGGGACGCGTCCTTCTTCGTGAATATAGGCGTACTCTTTCATGGTGTTGGCTGGCTTATCTCATGGATACGAGACACGCAGCAAGATCATTCCCCGTGCCAGAGGAAGATTTTTCGTCACTCAGACGGAAGTGCTGGAGAATCAGGTGCCGAAGCAGCGGTCCCCGGCATCGCCAAGACCGGGCACGATGTAGAAATTTTCGTTCAATCCCTCGTCGATGGCCGCTGTGACGACAGGCACATCGGGGTGGGTTTCATGGAGAGCCTCCAGTCCCTGTGGGCTGCTGACCACGGAGATGAAGGTGAGTCGCTCGGCTCCGGCATTTTTTAATTGGCGGAGTGTAAAGCTAGCGCTGCCACCAGTGGCGAGCATGGGATCGAGCACGAAGACATCGGCCTCATACAGAACGACGGGGAGTTTGGCATAGTAGGGCCTCGGCTGGGCGGTCTCTTCACAGCGGGCGATGCCGATGTGGGCCACGACGGCCTCGGGCACGAGGGCGTGGATGGCATCGCTCAGGCCGAGACCTGCGCGCAGGATGGGGACGAGCACGATGGGCCGCGCAAAGGTCTGTCCCTCTGTCTCAGCGAGCGGGGTCTGGATGGTAACTTCGGCTGTCTCCAATCCACGGCTGGCCACAGTGAAGAGGATCTCTGCCAGCCGATGCAGATGCCAGCGGAACTGCCCCGGCGGTGTCTCCTTTCGGCGCATTGCGGTGAGGTGGATCTGGGCGAGCGGATGGGTGACGACGAGAGGCTGGGGCGCGGACATGGGCGGTTATTTTGGCTGGGCGGTGGATACATCGACGATGAACTCGAACTCATCAGGCTTTGTTTCTGGAACCAAGGCGACGCGGAAGACGCTGCCTGGCTTCGGACTTCCTGACCAGGAGCTGTTGGCCGTCCAATCACGCGCTTCTGCATGTGATCCCCAACTCATCCCACGGTTGTCCATGCTGCCATGGGCCAGAGATTCATCACTGAAGGCGGCCAGATTGAGTCTTGGACTCAGCGCCTTGACTCTAGCCCACATCGCAGCATCTCCGGCACCTTCGATCTTGAGCTCGATCAAGGAAGGGAGATTGGTTTTCCGATGCTTCATCTTCGTTGTGGAGGGTGTGAGGGTGAGTTTGTGGAATCCGAGCTGGAGGCCTTCGGAAGTGATCTCGGCACTGGCCATCTTGCCTTTGTCATCCCAGAAGCCAGAGGCGATGAAGGTGACTTCAGCGGCATTCCAGGGGAAGGTCTCAGCCTGCGGGCGCAGCGTGTAGTGAAGTCGTGCGAGCTTTTGCCCAGGCAGCAGCGTGTAGCCATGGGAGTAGAAAATGGGGTTCCCCTGCATGTCTTCCACGCGGACCTCGGTCGCGGGATGGTCCAGATGGAGCGGCGGCTTCGATTCGATTTTAAACGTCGGAGTGAAGTTTAAAGTGGTCGAGTGCGGCGCGTTTCGGCTCAACTGCGTGAGCTCCACTCGATACCTGTCTGATTCCTTGACCGCTGGGATGGACACCGGCTCCAAGGATGGGAAACTCGAGCGGTAGCCTGGATTCGAGATGCTGGTCTCTACGGGTGACTGCCCGGATAACTGGAAACGAAGACGCAGTGTCGGGGAAGTGCGAGGAAAGGGCGACCTTAAAGCAAGAAAGGTTTGTGGGTCAGCTTCGGCGTCAGCTCAGCCCGGACGATCTCCACCTTGAAACCGTCGGCAAAGGTGGCTGAAGCGATCGCGGGTTCCTTGATCGAGTCCAGGCGCTGCCATGCCACCACGGCGAGCAGGCCCAGAGCGATCATCACCAGGGTTCCCAGAACCCACCACCAGCCGTGAGTCACAGGTGGAGAGGGAGAGGTGGACATGGCCGGAACTTAGTTGCCTGTAGGATTGCTTGGCGAAGCAGGGACAGCCTGGGAGGCGGGAACGGCGGGCTTGATTTCCTCCGTCGGCGCAGCTGTGGGAGGTGTGCTGCCAGTGGGCGATGCGGGTGCTGCGGGAAGCGTGGCGGGGCCATTCGGGTCTCCTGGGGCCAGGGACGTGGCGGCTGCAGCAGCCGCAGCGGCCTCCTCGGCTTTCTTCTTGGCGGCGTTGGCCTTGGACTTTTCAGCAGCTTCCTTGAGGTAGGTTTTGTAGTCAGGTCCGCTGCCTTCGATCTTCACCGGAGTGCCGATGGCGGTGTGCTTGAACATGGTGCCGGCAAACTTCGATGGCAGGCGGATGCAGCCGTGGGAGGCGCGCTTTCCAGGACGTGGGATGGGGCCGATGTGCATGCCCACGCCATCGCCGGTGAGACGCATGAAGTAGGTCATCTTGGCGGCTTCGAAGCGGCCGCCGGGAGGCAGGAGATCGCGCCCCTGTTTGAAGTCGGAGTTCACGAGCTTGCCTTCTGCGTCGTAGCCCTTGCCGTAGAGGTTGGAGACCTTGTCGGAGATTTTTTCCAGCACTTTGAACTCGCCTGTGGGCGTGGGGAAGCTGGTGATACCGGTGGCCACATAGGTCCAGCCGAGCTGTTCTTCGCCATTATAGAGATAGGCCTTCTGCTCATCCACATTGATGCGGATGAAGGTGATGTCCTTTCCCAGTCCCGTCCATTCAAAGAGCCCTTTGGGCTTCTTGGCGACAACCGGAGCAGGTGGTGGTGGCGGTGGGGTGGTTTTACAAGCAGCCAGCCAGAGAGCGGTGGCGATCACGGTGCCGCGTGTGGCGAGGCGTAAGAGGTTGAGTGGGCTCATCTGGGGCGAAGTTTACTTTGTCAGCGAGAACTGGCAATGCTGGCGTGAAGGAGATGTGGAGCTTGAGCTTTTGCAGCGCCAGGAGGCAGATTTTTAATCCACCGGCTGTCCCATGACCTCCAGAGCTGTCTTGAAGTGCATCTTGGCTACCTGACTCAGTCCCTCCATGCCGTCTCGTTCAAAGACGGCTTTGGCATTGGCCTTCACCATGGTGGAAACACCCTTTGGTAAGTCGATCCCGACCTGACCACTCGTCTGGTCCAACCAGCGCACAAAGCCTTCCCGCGCCAGGATGGAGGCGGCGGCGACGGCGGGGTCGCTTTCCGCCTTGGTGCGCTGGATGAGCTCAATCGACTTTCCGCGCGTTTGCAGGGCGCGCTGCAGGACAGCGGGATTGGCAAACTGATCCGAAATGGCGCGCGGACATGACGGCACCTTCTCCAGCAGGGTTTCGATGACCTTGGCGTGGCCCCAGGCGAGCAGGCGGTTGAGGTTGCCGAACTTTTCATACAGCTCGTTGTAACGCGCCGGATTGATCTGGACGACCTGCCAGCGCAGGCCCGGCACGCTGCGGATGACTTCGGCGAGCTTGAGGATCTTTTCGTCGCTGCTGATGCGCTTGCTGTCCACGGCGCCGAGATCGCGCAGGGCATGGGCCACCTGCCGGTCTACATAGACCCCAGCGATGACGAGCGGTCCGAAGAAGTCACCTTTGCCGCTTTCATCCACGCCGATGTGGGGCTCGAACATCTCCGGATGATGGACCTCCTCGTAGCCGAGTTCGGCCACGCCGAGCACCTGGGGCTCCAGGATGTTTGTGACGAAGTCCTCGGTCTCCTTGCCCTGCACGAGGACTTTGGGGCCTTTTTCATACACGAGCACGTTCACCTTCCCCCGGGAGGCGGCATAGAGGCAATAGGGCTTCGTTTCAAATGTCCAGCCGGCCTCGGCCAGCACGGCGCGCAGTCGGGTGGCCTGATCGCTGGTCAGGGGCTTGGTGTAAGAGGTCAGGGCTGGCATGAGCGGCGGCGGAGTCGGCGGAGGGAAATGAGAACGGCGCACGCTGCCAGGCAAAGCAGCGCGAACCAGTCGCCATGGCGCGCATACAAGGTCATCTCGCCATTGATCGGCACCTTGACCTCGCCGGGCAGGCAGCCCTCGAGCAAAGTACTGCCGGTCTCCGGATCAGCGAGTCGGTGAGTGATTGTGCCGAGGGTGTCGATGAAGCAGGTGACGCCCGTGTTCGTGGCGCGGACCATGGGGCGGCGCAGCTCGATGGCGCGGAATTTGGCGTTCGCGGTGTGGACTTCCATCTCCTCGCTTTGCAGGAACCAGCCGTCGTTCGTGATGTTCACGATCATCTGAGGGCCTGGGCGGGCGAATCGACGCGCCAGCCGCCCGACGGTGTCTTCAAAGCAGATGAGCGGGATGATGCCGACGTCGGGTTTTTCCAGATGGAGGGGCTCGGTGCTTTTCCCCGGCTCGAAGTCACCTGGGATCACGCCGCGCAGGAGGGAAAAAGGCGGGTAGTCGCCAAAGGGCAAATACTCGCCAAAGGGGACGAGATGAACCTTGTGATACTCCTGACGGTTCTCGTATCGCCCCCGGAAGAGCACGGCGGAATTATGGCCGCCAGGACCATGCTCTGACGAGTCGTAAAGCTCCGTGCCGGTGATGAGGCTGAAGTCGCCGGTTTTCAGCAGGTCATCAAAATAGGTCTCGTGCTTCGGCAAGCCCCAGCGCTCGGGTTGTCCGTGGAGGTGCACCGGCAGGGCGCTCTCCGGCCAGATGACGAGGTCCACGCCCGAGTTTCCCTCCCGGGTCTCAGCGTAGAGGCGGGTGAACTTTGCCAGCCGTTCATAGACCTGCGGGGCAAGGCGCCCGCTCCAGGCATCCACCTGGGAGACGTTTGGCTGCACAAGGAGAGTGCGCACCGTCACCGAGTCCGCCGACTTCGCGGTGATCCTCATGACCCCATAGCCCGCTGCGGAAAGCAGCACGACCATCGCCAGGGTGAAGTCCAGCCGTGTCCTGCAGGTGCCGGTGCCGTGATACAGATGCGACATGCGCCGCAGGGCATTCCATGCTGTGCAAACCACGAGCACAGGGAGGAACGAGAGTCCCATCACCCCGACGAGATCCGCGACCTGGATGAGGACGCGGTTCTGATGCAGTCCCACGCCCAGCCCATTCCAGCCAAAGCCGGTGAAGACCGTCGTGCTGCGCAGCCACTCACAGGCCACCCAGCCACCAGCCGCCAGAAGTGCACAGCGGAGGGATTCCCAGGTGCTCTCCTGCCATGAGCCCTGTGTCAGTTTCTTCAAATCTGGCCTGGCATAGCGATGGGCAAACCAGCTCCACAGTCCAAAGTACAAGGCGCAGTAGGCACTGAGTCCGATCAATGCGCCAAAGCCCATGAGCTCCGGCCCCACGCCGAGCCAGCTGTGATCCACTGCCCCGGCCATGACGCGTGAGGAGTGCCGCACCCAGGCCAGATTCGGGATGAAAAAGGCAAGACCCGCCAGATAACCCGGCCAGAAAGGCCTTCGTAACTCCTTTGCCCCCCAGATCACTACCAGCAGCGGCAGCAGCCAGAGCCAGACGACCCACTCCTGGTTCCACCTGGGAAAGGCAAACACCAGAGTGGCACCACTCAACACGGAGAGCCCATGCGAAAGCCAGCGATTCTGAATAAACGACATTCCCTGAGACATGGCAGACTCAGACCGAGTTTCCACGCTTTTCCAGCTCAGCGCTCAAACATCAAAACCACGTCGTGAAACCGAGGGTCTTTAGCAGTGTCCGCAGGCTGAGCACCACGACCAGGATGCCGACACCTACCATCATGGGACGATGCGGGATTTTCTTGGTCAGATAAGCGCCCAAAGGAGCGGCAATGACACCACCGATCGCCAAACCGGCGATCACCTGCCAATGCCCGAGACCGATGCTCAAGAAAAAGGTGATCGATGCCGACATCGTCACGAAAAACTCCACCGCATTCACGCTGCCAACCGTCTCGCGGACAGAATTTCCACGCACGATCAGATTGGTCGCCACGATCGGCCCCCAGCCGCCGCCACCAATGGCGTCAAGGAAGGCTCCGACGAGGGCCAGGGGAGTCAGCTTTGTCGTCACCTCACGCGGCGGGAAGGACAGGAAGGCTTTGGCAATGATCACCAAACCCATGATCAGAAGATAGGCTGAAATGTAGGGCTTGATGACATCGCCATCCAGCGAGCTGAGGGCGTAGGCGCCCAGGGCGGCACCGATGATGCCAGGGATCAGCAACCGACGGAAAAGATCCCGACTGATGTTACCAAAGGCGTGGTGAGAAATCGCCGAAGCTCCAGTCGTGAAGCACTCAGCCGCGTGGACCGTGCTGCTGACGACCGCCGGAGGCACCCCAAAACCCATCAGCAGGCTCGACGCCGAGATGCCATAGGCCATCCCAAGCGCGCCATCAATGAGCTGCGCCACAAAGCCGGCGATGATGTAGATGTAGATGTCGTGCTCCATGAGTGAGTCGGAAATCCCCGGAACGGGGGGCGGCTGCTGTCGTCGCCAGCCGTCCTCAAGTCAAACTAAAGTCATACCTCCACAGTGGGAGTATCGAGAGATTGATTTGATATATCTTCCTCCCTTATCCTGTTCATGATCACACCATGCCACGCTCCCTTCTCCTCACCTTCCTACTCGCGGCCCTAAGCCCACTGCTCTCCGCCCAGGAGACCCCGCCAAACATCATTCTCATGCTCATTGATGACATGGGCTGGACCGATCTCGGCTGCTATGGGAGCAAATATTACCAGACCCCAAACATCGACCGCCTGGCGAAGGACGGCATGAAATTCACCCAGGCCTACTCCGCCTGCACCGTCTGCTCACCCACCCGCGCGGCTGTTTTGACAGGAAAAAGTCCTGCCCGTCTGCACATCACCGACTGGATCGCCGGGCACGACCGGCCACACGCCCGCCTAAAAATCCCCGAGTGGACCAAGCAGCTCCCTCTGGAGGAAGAAACCCTGGCTGAGCGGCTCAAAACCCGCGGCTACGCCACCGCCAGCATCGGCAAATGGCACCTCGGCGGCCCCGATCTCTACCCCCAGCAGCAGGGCTTCGACACGAACATCGGCGGCACGAGTGGCGGTTCTCCGCCCAGCTACTTCTCACCCTACAAAATCGACACCCTGAAGGACGGCCCGAAGGATGAATTCCTCACCGACCGCCTCACCAGTGAAGCCGTCGGCTTCATCGAGCGAAACAAGGCCAACCCCTTCTTCATCTACCTGCCCCACTACGCCGTGCACACCCCCATCATGGGCAAGCCCGAAGTCATCGCCAAATATCAGGCCAAGCGCGGAGTCGGAGGCCACTCGAACCCCGTCTATGCCGCCCTCGTCGAAAGCGTGGACGACAGCGTCGGCCGCCTGCGTGCCACTTTGGAAAAAGAAGGCCTGTGGGAGAACACGATCTTCATCTTCACCAGCGACAACGGCGGCCTCTCCGGCACCGTCGGTGCCAAAGGCTGGTCACGCGGCCCCACGGACAACAGCCCCTCCCGCCTCGGCAAAGGCAGCGCCTACGACGGCGGCGTCCACATTCCGCTCATCGTCACCTGGCCCGGCAAAATCAATCCCGGCAGCGAATCCGACAC
>JAGKWZ010000223.1 GCA_021151605.1 Verrucomicrobiaceae bacterium | reverse complement strand
GCCTTCTGCTCCTCGGATCGGCGTCGCTGGGGCTCTACGCCACCTTTGCGGCGGTGCATTACTCCTGGAACTGGAGCGCCGCCTGGGGCTACCGAGCCCAGTTTGCCTGGGGCTGGGTCACCACACTCGGCATCTCAGCCGGAGCCATGGTGATCAGCGTCCTGCTCGGCTTTGCGCTCATGCTCGGCAGGCGGGCACCCTGGGAACCCGTGCAGCTTTTCAGCTCAGGCACCGTCGAGATCGTGCGTGGCTCGCCACTGCTCGTGCAGCTTTTGCTCGGCTACTACATCGTGGCCACGGCGCTGCATGTGAACTCACCGCTCGTCGTCGGCACGCTGCTGCTTGGCTTGTTTGAGGCCGCCTATCTCGCAGAAATCTTCCGTGGGGCCGTGGAGAGCATCGGAGCCTCGCAGTGGGAGGCCGCGCGCGCCGTGGGCTTCAATACCACGCAGACTTACCGTTACGTCATCATCCCCCAGGCCGTGCGCCGAGCGCTGCCAGGCACCACGGGGGAACTCGTCTCCCTCATCAAATCCTCCTCGCTGCTTTCCGTCATCGGCATTGAAGAACTGGTGCAAAAGGTGCGCATCCTGAACTCCAGCAGCTACACCGCGCTGGAGGGCTATCTGCCGCTCGCCGTGGCCTATCTCATCGTCACCCTGCCGCTGTCCTGGTGGGCGCGGCGACTGGAAAGGAGGTTCGCCTATGAAACTTGAAACGCGCGACGTGACCAAGCGCTACGGCAGCTTCCTCGCGCTCGATGGCACCTGCTTCCAAACCGGCGAAGACGCCCGCGTCGTGGCCCTGCTCGGCCCCAGTGGCGGAGGGAAATCCACCCTGCTGCGCGTGCTTGGCGGCCTGCTTTTACCTGAATCTGGCGAGGTGCTCGTGGACGGCGCGCCGCTGCCCCATGATCCCGAGGCCGCCCTCGTCGCCCTACGGAAAAACGGCTTCGTCTTCCAGGGCTACAATCTTTTTCCCCACCTCAGCGCACTGCAAAACATCGTCCTGCCACTGCGCGCCGTGCATGGCTGGAGAAGTGTGGAGGCCACCGCACGCGCCGTGGAATTGCTCACTCGGCTCGGCCTCGCCGAACATCAGCACAAACGCCCTGCCGAGCTCTCCGGCGGCCAGCAGCAGCGCGCCGCCATCGCCCGTGCGCTTGCACCCAAGCCGGGACTGCTCCTGTTGGATGAACCCACCTCTGCGCTCGATCCCGTGATGACAGGCGAGGTGCTCGATGTCATCCGCGAACTCGCCGAAGGAGGCCAGCAGATCGTGCTCGCCACCCACGAGATCAGCTTCGCCAAAAAGGTCGCCGACTGGGTCGTCTTTCTCGCCCAGGGACGTGTGGAGGAGTCCTGCACAGCGGAGCAGTTCTTTGAGCAGCCAGCATCGCCATTGGCCCGCGAGTATCTGCAAGGCCTGTCGAAGTATCGCTAAGCTCGTCCTTCTCTGTAGCCCTTTTGAATGGTACACGGAGAGGGATTCGAACCCCCGACCAACTCGGTGTGCGTGAGTAGCTTTGGGCTAGCGATGCAGCGCTCCTGCAACGTGAACAAGGGCGCGATGATGGGCGGCAGATGGCGCTTTTCTTTGCGTACATGTACGTTTGGTGCGCCACGGAACCACCACGCTAAGCTTGGTCCTTCCTACCGCCAGTTCTCAAAGACATCGTCATCTCCCATGTCGAGCTGTTGAAAATACGAGAGGTTCAGCGCTGCGATGCCGCCCTGCTTTGCGAGACAATCGAGCACCTGCTGCAAAGCTGGCCTGATCCCAGGCGACATCGCCAGTCATCTGGGCATTCATGTAGCAACGGTTTCACGCGCTCTCGCGGTGACTTGCGCACCTCTGAGGTCCTGCGGACCCGGGTCAAGAATGCGATGATCCAGCAGTTTCTTCCCCAAGCCGAAAAGCGTGCGGCGGCACTTGGCTACAAGCTGGACACGTTTTTCAGGTGAAGCCTGAGGATGCACCAGCCTCGCCCGCCTCTTTCGTGCACGAGGCATCTATGATGTGTGAGCCACTGACAGTTGGCGAGTTGCCTCAAAAAGGATGACACCGGATGGAGCCCCCACTGGATATGTGTCAGTTGAGTCGAAAAGACTATGACTCAGCCTTCCTTCACCACCTTGCCGCCTAGGGAAAGGATGCGTGCTTTGCCTTTGGCGTCTTCAGCTTCGGCGATCTGGTGATTGGCCACGTACATCTGGCTCAGCGCTGTCCAGGCGAGGAGATCATTCGGGCGGAGTGTCGTCGCCATGAGTCCGGCACCGATGGCTTCCTTCAAGTGGCCCGTTTTCATCAGTGACATGCCGAGTGCGTGCCAGCCGTCGAAGAACTGCGGATCGAGCTCCACACAGCGGCGGTAGAGCGGCACTGCACCTTCGAGATCACCGAGGGCGATGCAGCCGCTGGCCTCGTCGAAAAGGTCGTCGATGGCAGCAGCGGAGGAATCGGACATGGCGCGGAGTGAACGCTTACGCGCTCATCTTCAGATGCACCTGAAGACCGGCTTCCTCGCGCTTCTGATTGAACCAGGACTGGAAGAGGCGCTGGCGCTCCTGGCTGGCATTGCGTTCTTCGGTGTTTTTGCGGAGAGCGGCACTGTCGTCGCGTTTGCGCAGTTCACGGGCGGCCACATAGACGAGTGTCGCGCCTTTGTCGGTGTTCACAGCTTTGGCGACTTCGCCTGCGGCGACCTTCTGGGCCTCGGTGGCGATCTCCTGGGCATTGGGCAGATCGGTCGGCGGCTCGTTGACGGTGAGTTCCTTCACAGCAACGAGAGTGAGCTTCTTTTCCTTGGCGAGATCGTCGATCTTCTTGCCTGCCTTCAGGCCTTCTTGAAGCGCGGTGCGGGCGTCGTTGACGGCTTTGGAGAGAGCTTCCTGGGCTTTCTGGCCGACGAGGACTTCCTTCACCTTGTCCTTCACTTCAGCGAGTTCCTGCTGTTTCGGTTCTTCGACCTTGGTGACCGCAAAAACATAGTAACCCTTGGTGCCCTTCACCGGATCACTGATCGGGCGCGAGTCCTTGTTGTGAGCAAAGATGGCATCGATGAGTTCCTTCTCGTCCTTGATGGCGTCAGGCGGAGTGTCTTTGGCGAAGAGCGCCGCAGTCTCGGACTTCTCCTTCAGCGTCTTCACGATCTCATCAAACTTGGCCCCTGGGGCGATGCTGGCCTCGTTGAACTTCTCCACGCGGGCGACCTGCTCCTTCTGGAGCTTCGTGCGCTCTTCGAGGGGCTTCTTGTCCAACTCGGCCGGATTGGCAAAGAGGACATAGCTGACCGCGCGCTTCTCGATCGACTTGTAGGTTTCTTTGTTCTCGTCGTAGTACTTTTTGATCTCGTCTTCCTTCACCTCAGCGGTCTTTTTGAAGTCATCGAGAGCGAAGTTGATGGTCTGAATCTTGAGTGTCTGGTGGCGGCTGGCGTAGGCCTTCTCCGTCTCGACTGGCGAAGGCACGTAGTTCTTGCCGATGAGTTCCTGGAGGCGCTTGTAGCCGAGGCTCAGCTTCGCGATGTCGAGCATGTCCTGCCCGCCCATGCCATACATGCCGAGGTTTTGCTGGAGGTTGAAAGCGCGCTGCTGGCTGAAGACACCGTTTTCCTGGAGAGCCTGGGTTTTCTCCAGCTCGGCCTTGGCCTCTGCATCACTCGGATGGATGCCGAGTTCCTCCATCTGGCGTTTCAGCACGAGCATGTTGAAGACGAAGTCGCGTCCACCGGACTCAGGACTGCGGGCTGCCGACATGAGGCCGAAGTAGAGTTCATACATCTGCAGCATCTGGATGATCTGCGTGGAGCGCTCCAGGCGCTGCATTTCAGCCACGGTGTATTTGTGCCCATAGATGGTGAAGGCATCATCCGAAGTGGTGGCCATCTTCTGGCCATCGGTGCGGGTGCCGCCCCAGGAGGCAAAGCTGATGATAATGACCACGGTGAGGGTGATCATGAAGGCACCACGGTGGCGGCGGAAAAATTCGAGCATGGCGTGCGATAGTTGGCAGGATGGAAAACGGGCGCGGAAGTAAGCCGCCCCGCTCCATTGGGCAAACGGAAAAACCGGTTGCATGGAGTCCGCTCCCGGTGGCGTTTGAGTCAGCCCTTTTCCGATATGCGCCTTTTCACCTCCCTCAGCCCCGCTTTTCTGGCCCTCGCCCTGACCTCCGCGCCCCTCCTCAAGGCTGAGGACGGCTTCGTGCCGATGTTCCAGCCAAACAGCCTGGAAGGCTGGGTGAACGCCAACTGCGCCCCTGAAACCTGGAGCATCAAAGACGGCGTCATCGCCTGCACAGGAAAGCCCACCGGAGCTCTGCGCACGGCGAAGCAGTATGAAAACTTTGTCCTGGAGGCCGAGTGGCGGCATCTCAGCAGCGGCGGAAACTCCGGCGTTTTCATCTGGGGAACCCCCATCAGCGCCCCCGGCGTGCCTTTCCTCCGTGGGATCGAGGTTCAGGTGCTCGACCACGGCTACATGAAAAATGCCGACCCGACCAAGCCGCGCTGGTTCACCACCCATGGCGATGTTTTCCCCATCCATGGAGCCACCATGGAGCCGCACGGTGATCACAGCGGCTCACGCAGCTTCCCCAGCGAGGAGCGCAGCAAACCCAGCCCCGAATGGAACCACTACCGCATCGAAGCCAACAGCGGCCGCCTCACCCTCGCCGTGAATGGCAAGGTCGTCAGCGGCGGTGACAACTGCAACTACCGCAAAGGCTACCTCGCCCTCGAATCCGAAGGCGCGCCTGTGGAGTTCCGCAATGTTCGCATCAAAGAGCTGCCCTCCACGAACACGCCTGCCGAACTCACCGCCCCCGCCGATCAGGGCTGGAAACCGCTCTACACCGGCGTCGATTTCCGCCACTGGATCGTCCCCGCCACCGGCGGCTCGAAGTGGAAGAGCAGCGACTGGCAGATCCAGCTCCTCACCGGGCAAACCGGTTCCGCCCTCTGGAGCGAGGCCGAGTTTGGCGACTGCGAAATCATCTGCGATGTGAACCTGCCCAAGGACACCGATCTCACCAAACCCGCCGCCGGCCTCTGCGTGCGCGGCCTGAGCCTTCCGCTCGTCGAACTCGGAGCTGGCGGCAGAGGGGCCATCTCCCTCGGGGCTGACAAGATCATAGCGGGCCGCTGGTATCGCATCAAAGCCACGCTCCAGGGCAAGACCGCCAAGGTCCTGATCACCGAAGCGCAGGAAAAGAACCCCCAGAGCTTCGAAGCCACTGTCGATATGAACGCGAAAGGCCGCATCGGCCTCGCCGACCTCACCCAGGCCGTCGGCTACGCGAATATCTTTGTGCGCGACCTCTGATCCAAATCGGATCTGGCACCCAAGGTGCAAAGCCCTTAGCTTTTCGCCTTCATGCCCGAAACCACCTTCCAGGAATACCAAGACAGTCCCGCCGAACGCGCGGCATTGCTCGCATTCCTGCAGCGTCCCCGGGGATTGGAACCCATCCAGGGAAGCTGGGAGGAGCGCCTCGCGCATTGGTGGGATGAGAATCCCTTTTCACACCTGCATCCCTACCGTGGCCGAGTCCTGATGCATAGAAACCAGATCGTGGGTTACGGCGGCAGCATCCCCACCTCTTATGCGCTGGAAGGTCGTCAGGTGCCGGCAATTGTCGCCACAACGCTGGATGTTTCCCCCGAATTCCCACAAGCCGGGCTCTCCATCCTATTGAAGATGCGCAGCCTCAGCCTGGAGACACCCCTCTGTCTGACCACCCCCATACCCAAGCTCCGCCAAACGCTCCTCAAAATGGGTGCTCTGGCCGAAACTCAGGTGCTGAGGCGATATTTCCCCATGGGCCATTTGGCAAAGTTCAGCCGTTGGCCCCGGCTAGACGCCACCGTAAGACTCACCACTCGCGTGCAGGATGTCCTCTCCATCAGCCGCCCCTATCAAAAAACCGACCGGCTCGAAAAGTGGCACACGCCCGAGTCGCTGCGCTGGCAGCTCAGCACCCCGACACGTCAGCAGACCTTCATCGGAGCCATCGACTCCTCGGGCACGCTGCATTCCTTCCTCATCCTTACACCACATCACGCGCGCGGCCTTCCCGCCTGGGAGATCCTCGAGGCCTTCACCACCCGCGATGACTTCAGCGAACTCCATGCCCTGACCAGTGCAGTGACCCGACAGCCCAGCCTTCTTCCCAGTAAAGCGCTCCTTATCACCACCGCCAGCTTCCCTGGAGATCCCACCTGGCGTCACTCCCCTGCCCTCCTGACCCGCGAGCAACAGGTCTGCCACTACTTCCTCATGCCCGAATCCCTGCGCGAGGTCCCCAAACACACCGTCATGGCCGAAGGTGACTTTGTGGTGTGAGGCTCCGGCTCTATTGTGATTCCACCCCAGCGTATTGCCCCGTCAGCTGGAAGCCTTGTCCTTCTTGGCAAACTTCAGTCACGATGCTTGTCTGTGCTCCATGCTAGGCGTGTCTTCAAATGAGTTCATCGAACTGTCGCAATCGGCCTCCGGCCGGGAGCAACTCCGATGCGCGTTGAAGGACGCAATGCTTTCGGAGGAATCTGCCAACTCTCTTTTCCATGGTTGGCTATCCCAGAATTTTTGGCCTGCGTCACTTTGGACTTCAGGGCATCTTCTAGTGTGCGCGGTGCTCGCAGGTGGGTTGAAGACTCCTATCAAGGCGCTAGAGGATCTTTGGCTTCGTGCTGAAAGAGCCATCTGGCAGTTTACCGGTTTTGGCGACCGCTGGGTGGAAGCTTTGCGCGAATCCCATGGGTGGCCGCTTCTGCCGTTCGGCTTGAGGCGCATCTATGAATGGCTGCAAGGCACTCCTCCTGAGATTAACCGGGCATTGGACTGGCTGTCAGGGCTCCGCTGGCACGCTGCGGCTCCCAGAGTGGCGGACACAGTGGGACAACATCGCCTGGCAGGCTGGCGTGACCCTTCCGACAAATGCCGGAAACTTCTTGAAACGTGGGCCTCGGAAGTCATGAGCCAAGTCCCAGACCGGAATCAGCCCCCACGTCTGATCAACCATTACATCCGGTCCATGCTGACTGGTTGGCCTTCCAAAATTCCACCGGATAGCCTGCTGGCGCAGCGGCAACATGATCCGCGTTTCGTCGCGGCGGCTAGGCGAACGATGTTGAAGATGCCGCAAAAAAACAGCGCGATCTCCACCTTGGTGCTCATGGATATGGCTGCGGTCGTGCCCGATGTGGCGGAAATTCTAAAAAAGGCTGTTCGCGACGAGTACAACCAATTTAGCCTCCTTGGTGGATTAGTCCTCTTCCTCCTCAGGCGGTCACCCTCGGTGATGCTCTCCATCTTCGACGAAAAGCCATGGATGATCTCCTGGCTGACCGAGCGATGGTATGCGGCACGTCCGGTCTTGCTGGGTGTGCCCGCTGAATTTCAGCTTCACCTCCGACGCTTGTTCAAGACTCATGGCTACCTCAAGCCTCTCGCAGAACTGGGTGATCGCAGCGTCGTCCCCGAGCTGAAGGCCATGGAAAAGAGCGCACGCCTCAAAAGCTCGTTCCATTTCGAGTGTCTTGGTTCGCTAGTTTATCTTTGCGAACAGCATGATCCAGAAGTTCGAGAAGCTCTTTTGTGGAGGCTCGAGACAGGCCCCGGGCTCATTGCAGCCGAAGCCTGTCGTCTGCTGGCCCTTCTGGGCGAGCCTGAGGCTTTGTGCTATCGCATTCAGAAGCAGCACTATTCGGGAGATCCGGACATTGAATACCGGGACCTTTTGGCTTTGGCGCTCGCTGGCAATAACTCACCACACCTCTTTGCCGAGGTATCGGATTATCTTAGTTCGGTGGCACTGGGTGCCCCGCTTGCCTTTCTACAATCTGGCCGAAAACTGCATTGTCAGTGCATGGCCTTGATCGGGTTGTTCATGATGGCCCCGCCAGACTTGGAGGAGAGGCTGAGAGTTATTCTCGAGCAAGCTGCGCCACCCTATGTGCGGCTCCTTGCGGCAGAGGGGTTGGAAAAGCTGGGCGCTCTGGCACCAGAAACAGCCGTGCTACCCATCTTTCGTGCATTGCATCGAACAAACTGTCAATATTGCCGCGAGGTCCTGGAACTGTATGATGAAAACACCCTTCGAAAGATCGTCTGCTCCCTCAAACTCATCGCGCTCCCAGACAGTGATCCCTATGGCTACTTAGTTCGTGAACTAGAGCGAGCTGGCTTTGGCGAGCTATTGAAGCACGAAAACCGGCGAACCTTTGAGCAGCCCTATTTCCTGACGGAGATCCTAAAGCTTCCGTCCACGAATCCAGATTACGATCAGAGAGTTATCGAGTTAATGGAAGCAAACCCTTATTTTTCGGCATATTCGATCCGCTCGGATTGGAAAGGATACCCCCACGCACCGATAGAAATGATCGAACTGATGGCCTACCTCATCGCCTCTGGGCTGTATGGGTGGTGCACCGACGACTTCATCGGCTTTGCCCACGAGCATCGAGTTTGCGATCCGCGTTTCATCGCCTTGGCGAAGCGACACCTCGATAGCGCCAACCAAAGGACTTATGACACCTGTATAAACTACCTGAAGTGGTGCGCCGAGCAGGAAGGCTAGTCTAATCCATGTAACCTGGCGGCCCGGCGCTCTGATCGAAACATTCCCTGGATCCAGAGATTCTTCTTCCTCAGGGTTGCATTTAGAGTGCATCCGGGTTTTAAAGCAGCCTGGAATGACAAACTTCGTGTGGCTGGCATCTGCCTCCACGCAGTCTTTGCACGGATAGCTCAGTGGTAGAGCGGCTCGTTTGCACTTCTTTCGAGGCCGTTTCCCAGGGTTGGACAAATGCCCATTTCACTAGGGAAAGAGGGGTTTCGTGGAAGACTCAAAGAGACAGGGTTTCTTTCGTCGGGGGCAACAGAACCCCCATTTTAGATGCGGAGTGCGGCGTGAGAGATTCGAACTCCCGACCAACTGCGTGTAAAGCAGCCGCTCTACCACTGAGCTAACGCCGCTTGTATTGAGCAGCCCAAAAATGCGGCAGGTTTGGACTCATGGCAAGAGCTGAATTTGCGAGTCCGCTGGTGAATTCAGTTTTGGAGATTGCCTGCGCACAAGATCTAGGTCGTGTTTGAAAACCTGTTGATTGGCAAAAAGGCGGTGATGGAGTAAGGAGTGGGGTCGATGAAAACCCAACACTTTGCATGG
>JAGKWZ010000222.1 GCA_021151605.1 Verrucomicrobiaceae bacterium | reverse complement strand
CGTCCGCACAAGCCTGGGCGAACTGCGGATTTTCGCTGAGGAAGCCGTAACCGGGATGGATGGCATCCACGCCTTTCTCTTTGGCGATGGTGACGATGCCTTCGATGTCGAGATAGGCGCCGAGCGGGCCTTTGTCCTTGTTCAGCTCGTAGGCTTCATCCGCCTTGAAGCGATGCGGACAAAAGCGGTCCTCGGCGGCATAGATGCCCACCGTTTTCAGCCCGAGTTCCGTGGCCGCCCGCATGACGCGGATGGCGATTTCAGAGCGGTTCGCGACCATGAGCTTTTTGATCGGCCGGATCGCCGCAGTCGCGGGACGGGTGGCTGATGCGGCGGGCTCGGTGCGGGAGGCTTTGGCGGCGGTTTTCTTGGGCATGGTTGGTATGGGGAAAAGCGGCCGCATACTCTCGCGGAAACGTGGGGTGGCAAGGTGTGAGAACCGTTTTTCCAAGCCGAAAAACAAGATTGGCAGTGAAACTGCTTAAACCAAGGCTAACGACCGCTTCCAACCTCCTGCATGTCCATCCACGTCGCCCTCCACCATCGCACCAGCTATCGCTATGAACGTCCAGTCGCCCTAGGCCCTCAAGTGGTGCGTCTGCGGCCAGCGCCCCATGCGAGGACGCGGATCCTCGGTTACTCGCTGAAGGTTCTGCCAGAGCAGCATTTCCTGAACTGGCAGCAGGACCCACAGTCGAACTACCTTGCCCGTCTCGTATTCCCTGAAAAAACGACGGAGTTCAGCATCGAAGTCGAAGTCGTGGCCGAGATGGCGGTGTTTAATCCCTTCGACTTCTTTCTGGAGCCAGAGGGTGAGCATTACCCATTCAAGTATGACGTCGCTCTGGACCAGGAACTCGCTCCTTTCCTGAAATGCCAGCCTTTCACGCCTCTGTTTCAGGCTTATCTGGCGGACCTGCGTCATGAGATCCTCGGCAATGGCGGCCTACCACACTCTCCAGGCACGCATTCCGAAACGAGCACAGACATTCATTCCCATGGTGTTTTGCCAGAAGCTGGAAAGCTGAAAAAGGATGAGGATAAGCGCCTGCGCACCATCGATCTGCTGGTGGCGGTGAATCAGCGTCTGTGGAAGGACATCCGCTATACCATCCGCATGGAGCCCGGAGTGCAGACACCGGAAAAAACACTGGATCTGCTCAGTGGTTCCTGCCGTGACTCGGCCTGGCTCATGGTGCAGCTCATGCGCCGCTTGGGTATCGCATCGCGTTTCGTCAGCGGTTACCTCATCCAGCTCAAGTCTGATGTGAAGTCGCTCGATGGCCCCAGCGGCACGGAGGTGGATTTCACGGATCTGCACGCTTGGTGCGAGGTCTATCTGCCCGGCGCTGGCTGGATCGGGCTAGACCCGACTTCAGGTCTGCTCGCCGGGGAAGGGCACATCCCTCTGGCCGCTACGCCGGAGCCGCAGAGTGCAGCGCCGATCAGCGGTGTGGTGGAGCCATGCAAATCGGAATTCGACTTCGAGATGCGTGTGGACCGCATTTACGAATCTCCACGTGTGACGAAGCCCTACACCGAGGAGCAGTGGGCCGAGATCGCCGCGCTGGGTCATGCTTTGGACAAAGAGCTCATCGCCAATGACGTGCGCCTCACCATGGGTGGTGAGCCCACCTTTGTCTCCATCGACGACATGGACGGTGCCGAGTGGAACACGACAGCCGTAGGCCCGATGAAGGCCAAGCTTTCTGACGAACTTATCAAGCGCCTCAAAGATCGCTTCAGCACCGGAGCCTTCCTGCATTATGGCCAGGGCAAATGGTATCCCGGTGAGTCCCTGCCGCGTTGGTCCTACGGCTGCCATTGGCGGAAGGACGGCCAGCCCCTCTGGGAGCATCCCCAGCTCTTCGCCGACATGAAGAAAGACTATGGCGTGACCGAAGTTCACTCCGCGCGCTTCATTCATGCTCTCGCCGAGCGTCTCGGCTGCGGAGGAAAGTGGGTCATGCCCGCCTATGAGGACGCCTTTTACTACCTCTGGCGCGAGCGCAAGCTGCCGGTGAACGTCGATCCACTGAAGTCGAACCTTAAAGAAAAAGAGGAACGCGAGCGTCTGGCCAAGGTCTTCGAGCAGGGCTTGGATAAGATCATCGGCCACGTCCTGCCGCTAAAATCGCTGCCAAATGGCTGGGAAACTGGCCCTTGGTTCCTGCGCACCGAGCGCTGCTATTTGCTGCCCGGCGACTCGCCTATCGGCCTGCGTCTTCCGCTGGATTCGCAGCCCTGGGTGAAGTCCACCGACTACCCCTACCTCCACGAGCAGGACCCCATGCAGGAGCGCGATCCATTGCCCTCGCGTCAGAAGTTCGTGCGTGGCATCGCTGGCATCCCGGCCTCATTTTGGAAAAGGATCGCCCAGCGCCGCGGCCCGCTCGGTCTGGAGGAGTTGACTGAAGCGGATACTAAAGATCTGCTCGATCCCGCCTACCAGCCGCCCGTGGTCGGTCAGTCTGCCGACAAGATCGTGCGCACCGCTCTCTGTGTGGAGCCGCGAGATGGGAAGCTCTTCATCTTCATGCCGCCGACCCAGACGCTCGAGGAGTACCTCGCCTGCCTCGGCGCTGTGGAGGATGTCGCCCTCGCACTGGATCAGCCCATCGTCATCGAAGGCTACGCACCACCGTATGATCCGCGCATTCACACCCTGAAGGTCACGCCTGACCCCGGCGTCATCGAGGTGAATGTTCAGCCCGCAAAGAGCTGGGACGAAATGGTGAACATCACCGAGACCCTTTACGAAGAAGCCCGCCAAACACGCCTCGGCACCGAGAAATTCATGGTCGATGGCCGCCACACCGGCACCGGCGGTGGCAATCACATCGTCATCGGCGCGGAGACACCCAAAGACAGCCCTTTCCTCCGCCGTCCGGACCTGCTGCGCAGCCTCGTCAGCTACTGGCAAAATCACCCCGCGCTCAGCTTCCTCTTCAGCGGACTCTTCATCGGCCCCACCAGCCAGAGCCCGCGTATCGACGAAGCCCGCAACGACTCCCTCTATGAACTGGAGGTCGCCTTCAAAGCCGCCTCCGAGGCAGGTCACGTGCCGCCTTGGCTCGTGGATCGCCTTTATCGAAACCTGCTCATCGACGCCACTGGGAACACCCACCGTTCCGAGTTCTGCATCGACAAGCTTTACTCACCCGACAGCTCCACCGGCCGACTCGGCCTCGTTGAGATGCGTGCCTTTGAGATGCCACCCCACGCCCGCATGAGCCTCGCCCAGGCGCTCATGCTGCGCACCCTCATCGCCCGCTTTTGGAAAGAGCCCTACGAGGCCCCGCTCGTCCGCTGGGGCACGGACATCCACGACCGCTGGATGCTGCCGCACTTCGTCTGGAGCGACCTCGAAGACGTCTGCTACGACACCAAGCTCGCCGGTTATGAGTTGAAGCCCGAGTGGTTCGCCCCGCATCATGAGTTCCGCTTCCCCATCAGTGGCGACTGGACCGGGCGAAATGTCCACGTCGAGATCCGTCAGGCACTGGAGCCCTGGCACGTCCTTGGTGAAGAAGGCGGAGCCGGAGGTGCCGTGCGTTACGTCGATTCCTCCCTGGAGCGCATCCAGATCAAGGCCCAAGGCCTCACCGAGGGCCGCTACGCCATCACCTGCAATGGCAAAACCGTCCCACTGCATCCTACTGGCACGAATGGCGAATACGTCGCCGGCGTCCGCTACCGCGCCTGGCAGCCCGCAAGTTGCCTGCAGCCGACGATCGGTGTCCACTCCCCCCTCGTGGTAGATCTGGTAGATCTGTGGAATCAACGCTCTCTGGGCGGCTGCACCTACCACGTCGTCCACCCCGGCGGCCGCAGTTACGACACCTTCCCGGTGAACTCCTATGAAGCCGAAAGCCGCCGCCTCGCCCGTTTCTTCCGCCACGGACATACGCCGGGCAAAATGAAGGTCGCTCCAGCGGTGCCGAACCCCGAGTTCCCCTTCACACTCGACCTGCGTCTCGGTTAATTTGCCTTCCTCAGCTGCGTCCGCTGGTATCTGGGTTGGCTTGTCGCTCTCTTGGGGCGACAGCCACCCGGCATGAGGCGGAGAGGGACAAATCACAATGTGATGATTCTCGCGGGGAACAGCACACTACTCCCCTGAGCGGCGAGTCATGGCTGACCTCCGGCTAGGTGCATAGAGCAGCACATCGGGGGCAGTCGCTACCCAAACGGGAAAACTATGCCGCAAAGACTCTCTCGAGTGCCTTTTTAGGATCGCATTTTGGGGCAACCTGCTAGAATCGCCGTCATGGAAAACTATCTGCCCATCGTCCCTTATGTGCTCACGATTCTGTGGGCGCTGATCTGCCTTCGGATTTACACCATGATTTCGGTGGAGAATGCCGGGCAGCGCCGATTGATCGCCATCGGCGGCTCGGTGGGAGCGGCGCTCATTTACATCCTGGCTGCGAACTTCGTCACCATCCTGCAGGCACCTCCCGCCGAGAAGCCTGCGCAGAATGATGGTCGTGTGAAGATTCAGATGAAGGGCTGATCACATCGATCTCGGCATCTCACCTCGCGGTGTGAACTGAATCGAGGGACCCGAAGGCACTTTGGCTCCAGCAGTGATCCACTGTCGAAGTATCGCCACGTTCTTCTTTGAGATGGCATGACCCGTCGGAGGCATGGCTCCAGGCACTTGATCAGGGAAAGTGACGACCTGGAAGAAACGACTCTGCTCGGGTTTGCCAGGCACGATCCATTTTCCGCTGCCGATCAACTTCGCCAGCGCGTGCGAGTCGTGAATCGATGGCATCGTCGAGAGGCGGTTGTCGCCATGACAGTGCACACAATTCGTCTCCAGCACGGTCTGCACTGGAGCAAAGGCGGAAACCTCTGCAGGAGAAGTTGGCACGGATGCGCAGGACGCTAGATAAGCTCCCACAAGCAGAGCGCAGGCGGCAGGTAGTGGGTTCAGATTCATGGCCGTAGTTTCCTCTGCCTTCGGTTGGTGGGTAAAGGATGAAGGCTGCGCGTACTTTGTGCCGTGGTCCTCCCAGCTTGTGGTCCTTATTTGGCTTCGGGGAGCTCCTCGATCTGGATATTGCGGAAGGCGATCTCGGCTTTGCAGTTGCCGTGAATTTGCAGGGCGATGTTGCCTTTGAGGGCAATGTCTGGAGCGCTTTCCGTGTAGTCCACGGTGCGCACACCATTGACGAAAAGCTGGATGTGTGGCCCTTCGGCACGGATCTCATAGGTGTTCCATTCGCCGGGTTTTTCGGCCTGCTTGATCAGGTCTTCAGCAGGTTTAGAGAGCATCGTCTTGCGGCGGGATTCATCATAAAGGCAGCCGCTGTAGCCAGCGCCGATGTCGGCCTGGTAGCCAAACATCTCATTTGGCGGCTGTTTGATGCGGACGCTGCGAAACTGCACTCCGCCATTCACGAAGCCCTCAGTGCCGTTGAGTTTGTATTCGAGGGTGAGGCGGAAGTTTTGATACTGCTTCTTTGTGGCCAGGAACTCGTTCTGCGGATTTCCCTCGAGGGAACCGCCATGGATCACACCGTCGGCGATGCGCCAGACTTTCGTGGTTTCGCCCTCCCAGCCATCGAAGGACTTGCCATCAAAAATCGCCATCGGGCCAGCGAATGCAGTGCTCAGGGAACAGAGGAGGAGAAAGAGGGATTTCATGGTGAGTAGGGTGGGAATGCTGGCAGGGGTGGGAGAAAACGTCAAAGGCACGTTGATCTTGAAGGGGATTGACGAATCCCGTCTCCACGCGATGGACTGGCACGTAACCACGATCCCCCCGCCCATGTCTGAAATCCTTTCCGCTCTTCATTCGCGCTACGCCTGCAAAGTCTTCGATGCCTCGAAGAAGATCCCTCACGAAACCTGGCAGCAATTGGAGGAGTCGCTCATCCTCACGCCGTCGAGCTTTGGGCTTCAGCCGTGGAAATTTCTGATCATTCAGGACAAGGAATTGCGTGAAAAGTTGGTGCCGCACGCCTGGAATCAGAGGCAGGTGGCGGACTGCTCCCACCTCGTGGTGATGACAGTGCCAAAGGTGCTCGGCGTGGACTACATCGATGCGAACATCGCCCGCATGATCGAGGTCCGTGGTGGCACGGCGGATGCACTGACGGGATTCCGTAACATGGTCGTCGGCTTCCGTGACGGCCTGGAGGCCAAAGGTGGCCTGGAGCAGTGGGCAAAGCTGCAGAGCTACATCGCCCTCGGGCAGTTCATGCTCGCCGCTGCGCTGCTAAAGGTGGACACCTGCCCGATGGAGGGATTTGTGGCGGCGAAGTTTGACGAAGTGCTCGGCCTCGAAGGCACGGGTTATACGACCGCAGTGCTTTGCCCGGCAGGCTACCGCAGCGAGGATGATCGCTACGCAGTCCTGCCCAAGGTGCGCTTCGAGGCAAAGGATGTGATTGAGCACCGCTAAGCGGCGCTTCGTTCCTCCCAGCGCGCCAGAAGCCAGAGTACATCTGCGAGACGGTTGAGGAATCGCATGACCTCTTGATTTGGCACCTCCTGATCCGTGCCGATGAGATCCACGACATGCCTTTCTGCACGCCGACAGGCCACGCGGGCTAGGTCGGCATAGGCGCCGCTCATCACGCCTGCTTCGCCGGGCAGCGCCCAGCCTTTAAACTGCAGCGCCCCGCCTGCTTCGAGCATGGCGACTTGTTCATCGAGGTAGGCGACTTTGGCGAGGTCGAACGGGGCGTGAGTGGTGGCGTATTTTTCCTCAAGGCCCGGCGGCGTGGCCAGTTCCCCCATGAGCGTGATAAGCCAGGGCTGGACGATGCCCACAATTTCCCGGGTTTCTGACCGCTGAGCCGCGATGCGTAGCGGGCCCAGGGCGGCATTAAGTTCATCCACGGCTCCGAGAGCATGGACACGGGGATGGGATTTCGATAAGCGGCAGCCAAAGAGGAGGTCGGTCTCCCCTTCGTCCCCGCGGCGGGTAGCGATAGACATGGACCTATCCATACGCACTTGTGCGAAATAAGGTCTGAAATGTGCTAAACTTTGTCTTCCAATCTCAGCTACCTGTGACCTAAGATCAGGAGTCGTTTTGGAGATTTCTTTATGAAAATCACTCATTTCTCAGCTCTCCGATGTGCCACCGCCATCGCTCTGCTGTCGCCACTGGCGGCCAGCGCTGATTCCACGACGTCCGTCTCACTTGCTGAGCGTCCGCGACTCGCGCTCTATGCCGAGGATGTGACCATCGACGGCCATCCCCGTCCCGAGCTCGCCCGTGCGCTTACCGACAGCCTGAGCACCGCCCTGCTAAAGCGCGGCCAGGTCCGCGTCTTCAGCCTGGAAAGTGCAGCCACCCGGGATGCCACGGGCACCCTTGCCTCCGCCAGCACCAGTGGCAGTGCCCAACGCCTGAACCGCCTGCTAGATGATGGGCTCGATTACGTGCTCACTTTTAATGTCGTCGGAATCAGCGGGCATCATCTCATGAGCGTGAAGAAAATGCGCGCCCAGACCCATGAAGTCGTCGAGGCCAATCAATACACCTGCGTGGGACGCGAGACTGGCCTCTTCAAGCTGGTCGCCAAAATTCTCGAATCGGTGGACCCGCTGCCCTCTGGCGGTCGTGGCGTCTTTCCGCGCTCCCAATCGCCAGCTCAGTATCAGATTTCTCCGCAGCCAGTTTCCCCACCCATCGTCATCGCCAAAGCCCTGCCGGCCGGTCATCTGGTCAGCACACCTGATGAATATGATCCGTGGAAGCAGAATCTCGCTCAGCCTTTTGATCTAAGCCGCGTGCCAAAAGCACTTATTTACCGACACCTCGGCACCGTAAACTATATCAATAACGTCTGGAAATTTTGCATCATCGACCCAGTCAAAGGCACGCGCCTTAATGAGCAGGACCCGATGCACATCCTTTGGGATGAAGGAGATGTGTATGCTGACCTGCGCGTCAGTGCCGTGGAGCGCGGCGGTGTCGTGCTGGACATGGGCCGTACTCCAGACCACCACCCCATTTTCAGAGGGGACAAGGTTTATGGCTGGGCACCGCCTCTGCTACGCTGATCTGCTAGTGGCAATGTAAAGCTATGACTGGGCAGGCAAAGGGGGCCGAAAATCACCCTGGAAACTTAAGTCATCTCATATTTCCCAGCCAAACTCCTTGCCACTCTGGTAGCCACTGGTTAAAAAGGCACATTCTACCCATTCCGACGGCACGCCCTATGAAGTTCTCGATCAGCAAGGAATCCCTGCAACAGGCCATTAACCAGGTACAGCACGTGGTCAGCACGCGCACCACCCTGGCCATCCTCTCCAATGTCCTGCTTCGTGCCAAAGATGGCGTGCTGGAACTCACCACCACTGACCTTGATGTCGGCGTGACCTGCACGGTCCCTGCTGAGGTCGAAGAAGAGGGTGCTACCACCCTGCCTGCCCGTCGGCTTGGAACGATTATCCGCGAGCTGCCCTCGGAGGAGATCCATTTCAGCGTGGACGAGAAAAACTACGCCTCGATCCGCAGTGGCCCATCCTTCTTCAAGGTCGTCGGTCTCACGAGCGAGGAGTTCCCAGCCCTGCCACGCTTTGATGATGCCCGCGAGTTCACCATCCCGCAGGCCGTTATGCGCGACTGTCTCAAGAAGACGAGCTACGCCATCTCCACGGATGAAACCCGCTACGTCCTCAACGGCATCCTTTTCTCCTTCAAGAACAACGCTCTTACCATGGTGGCCACCGATGGCCGCCGGCTCGCCATGGTCGAGCAGGAAGTCGAGTTCCCCCAGAGTCAGGAGATCGATATCATCGTGCCCACCAAGGCCGTCAACGAACTCGCCCGCCTTTGCAGTGAAGACGGCGATGTCGTCATCCGGGTCACTGGCAGCCAGATCGGGTTTGACCTTGGTGACAGCCTTCTCATCAGCAAACTCATCGACGGTAACTACCCGAACTACCGCCAAGTCATCCCTGGCGAGGCCAAAGAACGCATCGTGCTCGAGCGCGAAGTTTTCCAGCGTGCGATTGGCCGTGTCTCCCTGCTCGCCAGTGACAAGTCAAACTCCGTCAAATTTCAGTTCACCGAAGGGCAGGTCGAGATCATCGCCAGCAGCCCTGACATCGGTGAAGCCCGAGAAACCATCGCCATTAACTACAAAGGCAAGGACATCACCATCGCCTTCAATCCAGAATTCACCATGGCTCCATTGAGGAACCTCAGCGCGGATGAGATCACCCTGCATCTCATTGATGACATCAGCCCTGGCGTCATCCGCACTGGCACGAATTTCCTGTATGTCCTCATGCCCATGCGTGTGAAC
>JAGKWZ010000221.1 GCA_021151605.1 Verrucomicrobiaceae bacterium | reverse complement strand
GCCAATACGAAAGCCGTGAAGCCAGCGCCGCGTCATCCAACTGCCCCGCAGGCTCGATGTGATACAAAAAGTCCGGCGAGCACAACGCGGTGCGGTAGGCGAAGCGCATCGCCGTCTCAAAGCAATCGCCCGCTCTCAGCCGAGTCTCCACCAGCCCGAGATAGCCCTGGCGCGTGGCTACTTCGACTGGACGACGAAACGCCTTCGGAAGAAAACTCGCCAGCAGCTTGTCCGCCTCCGCCAGCGCATCCTCTGGCTGCACGGTCCAGATTCCTGAGATCGGCGCGGGCCGGTTGTCCGCGCCGATGACTTCCTGCTTCAGCGGCTTTCGCAGCGGCGCACGCACGTTTTTGTGCTCGGCTGTTTTGAACTCCGTGAGCTTCCGCTCCCCAAACAGCACCTGATGACTGCGCGGCGGCCACACGTCATGAAATGGCCCTTCCACATCCAGCCAATCACTCACGATGCACGGCCCGGTGAAGCCCATCGTGCGATTCACCTGCCCCCACGTGCCCACGCGATACAGCACCACCGGCGCAAGTGAGGCGGTATTAAAGCCAAAGGCCTCCTTCGGGTTCATCCACAGCTCCAGCTCGTGAATTTTCGACTCCAGCGACGGCGCATCATAATAACCGAGCACATAACTCGGATGCTGGCCGCCACGGCCATTCTCGTTGAATTGCACCACCGAGAGCCTCGCAGCCTCAACACCGCGTGCGGGCAAAATTTGGCCCTTATCCCACCACAGGCTCCAAAACGACGCCTTGGCGCGATACATGCCCGGATGCAGCACGACGAACTTTTGGAAGTAGGCGCTGAACGACTCATCCTCATGCCGAAACACGCCCACGCTGCTCATGCGGTCAAACATGCCGATCTGCTCATGCGCCCCTTGGTTGATGTGCGCGTATTCGCCCGCAGGCGGGAACTCGGGGTCGATCTTCTTGTCGCGGAACAGCATCGCATCACCGCCCATGAGCATGATGTCCGGCATATAGTTCCGCGCCAGCGAGAGCCGCACCGACTCCACCTGCGGAGCCTCCGGCTGCACCGCGATGGCCATGTCCAGTGTCTTATCCGCTGCCTCGATGTATTTCGACAAATTGACGTGCGACACATCCAGCGCGTCCGCATTCGTATCAAAGCCCAGCGCACTGCCATCCGTCGGCAGCATCATCTGCAAAGCGATCCCCGGCATGTGAAACAGATCCCGCAGCGTGTGCTCATACTCCACCCGCGTCATCCGCCGCACGCTCGTGCGGTTCGCCTGATCAAGGCGCTCGCGCTCAGCCTCGACGAGCGTCTTCGCCAACTCCCCGACCACCGCATTGACCGCCCCCGCTCCCGGCCGCTTCTCCTTCTTCGGCGGCATCTCACCCGATTGGATGCGGTCATGAATCTTCACCCACCGCGCAAACTTCTCCTCATCCGCCAAATCGTCGCTTTTCAGCGCAGTGAGATCCAGATTGCCCTTCTGCACCTCCGCGTCATGGCACTTCACGCAATGCTGCTCCAAAAAAGCAGCGGGGTTTGCCTGCGCTGAGAGGCTAATGAGGAGGGACAAAAGGAAGAAGCGCATGGGAACAAGTATCGCCGTCACTCCCTCATCTTTTTCAGCTGTTCTTCAGGCTGAATCAGATGACAGCACACAGGTCCCGAGCACGTTCAGGCCGCATGAATTTGATCACCCGTCGGCGATTCCTCCGCGCCAGCAGCCTTGGCATTGCGGCGGCGTCCGTTTCGCGTGCGGAGATACCAGCGCCCAAGCTTCAGCCGTTGCTCACGCCGGATCTGGATTTCTATGACGTGTCTCGCGGCACGCCGAAGCCGCACACGCTCGTGGGCGAGGCCTTGCTCCAGGCACGCCTCACGCCGGAGACGTGGCGCTGTGAGATCACGGCGGATGCTTTTATCGAAGACCCGCACACCAAAGTGCCCGCCACCTTGCAAAAGCCGCTCACGCTGGCCGATGGCAATGCGCTCGATCTGCCCACGCTCATGGAGCTGGGCAAGAAGCACGAGGTTCACTTCCTCAAAGCCATGCAGTGCCTGAACATCGACACGCCGCTGGGCCAGGGCCTGTGGACCGGCGTGCCGCTGCGTGAGGTGCTGAAGCTCTGCGGCAGGATGAACAACGTCCGCCGCATCTACTTTTGGGGCTTTCACAACCACGATCCGAAGCAGGTCTTCAAATCGTCCGTCAGCTACACGCAGTGCTTTGAGACCGCACCGGGCGATCTGCCCATCTTCCTCGCCTACCGCGTGAATGGCGCACCGCTCAGCCTGGAGCGCGGCGGGCCGGTGCGCATGATCGTGCCGTGGTCGCACGGCTACAAATCCATCAAATGGCTCCAGCACATCTTTGTCACCAACGATGCCCGCAACAACGACACCTACGCGCACGGCAACAACGATCCCGATTCCGTGCTGAAGACCGCCGCCTATGTCGATAAAAGCCTCGAAGGCCAAAAAATCCCCGCCGGTCAGCCCGTCTTCATCACCGGCCAAGTGGTGAGCGGACCGTCTGGCTTGCAGCGAGTCGAATACTGGCTGCGCCGCATTGAAGGCGAGCCACAACCGCTCGCCGATGACGCACCCGAACTGCTCAACGCCCCATGGAAACCCTGCGAACTCGAAGCGCAGCCCGATTGGCCCTCCGTGCTGCCCCAAGGCGTGAAACCAAGCCAAGTGCTCGCCTTTGATGCCGCCACCGGCCGACCGCAATCCTGGCCGTCGCGCTATGGCATGTGCGCCTATCACGCGATGGTCAAAAACCTGCCGCCAGGCCGCTACGAGGCCCGCGCCCGCAGTGTGGACCTCAATGGCTATGCGCAGCCCGAGCCGCGTCCGCTGCAAAAGACCGGCAAGAACGGCATCCAAGTGCGCCGATTCGAGATCATCGCATGAAACGCCTCGCTCTTCTTCTCATCGCCGCCATTTCGGCTCACGCGCAGCAGCCTGTCTCAAGCGAAAAGGCGCTCCATCTCGCGGGCAATGTCCACGTCATCTTCGAGCAGAAGTGCAACGAGTGCCACGGCAGCCATCTGAAGAAGCCCGAGGGCAAGTTCGGCCATGTGCTCGATCTCAAGCGCCTCGCCGACAACCTCGACTACATCGAGCGCGGCAAACCTCACCGTTCCGAGATTTATCGCCTCGTGAACGACGGCGAAATGCCCCCCGACGATCATCCGAAGACCCCACCGCTCACTGGCGAGGAAAAAGAGATCGTGCGCCGTTGGATTCAAGCCGGTGCCCCGCATGAACTGCCCGCCGAACTCCCCAAGCGCACCTTCACCACCCCCGCGCCACCTCCGGCGAAAACCAAAACCACCGCCCGCGTCACCCTCGACCTCCGCGACCGTCACGCCGCCGAAGTCTTTGCCGAGATCACGAAGCAAACCGGCCTGCGCATCGACTACACCGCGCCCGCCAAACAGCCGCACCTCTCCATCACCCTCAAAAACGGCACCGCCCTCGAAGCCCTCGATTACCTCGTCCTCTGCGGCAATCTCGCCCTGAGCTGGGAAGGCGAAATCGCCAAGGTGAAGCCTGTCTCGGCCTCGGGCGGCAAGTGAGGAGGCACCTTGGAAACCAGCTTCTTCACCGGACTAAAGGAGTTCCAGCAGGCGAGGCCACCACGACCGCCGAGTGCGGATTGGTTTACTTGCCTTGTCTGTATTTCCAGCGGGCGGCGTCCGACTGATTGTGTCTGACGATCTCAGATGCCTAACGTCGAAAAACGGATCTCCCAGTTCACTCTGAGAATGGTGTTTGCATGGCTTGCCCAACATCCGCTTGTGACGCTGGCCGTGCACCAGTGTGTGTAGATTTCCATCATATTCTAGAAGTGCCGATTCGATGGGATTCTCATGCCATGGTGTGACGAGTTGCATCAAGAGGCCGACGGCTCCCGATGCCAGGGCTCCATTTGGCCACACGACTTGAGGTTTGCCGCCGGCCGCACCGTAGTTTTTCGCTTCTTGGAGCAGCGCATCGTCAGTAACCACTCCCAAGCAGCGCAGGCACGGTTGACCGGGACCAGTGAGGACGACTTGTCCTGCCACGAGATACTTCGATGGGCTCGTCTCATGAACATCCATTCCCATGTCGATGTAGGGAATGAGGAACCTACGTGTGAAAGCATCCAGCTCATCCTTCGCACGAACGCTGTCCAGCCCACCGATGATGACATCGCAGTTTTTGAGGGCTTCGAGTGCTTCCTGCCAGTGACATTGATGCTTCGAGATGGCGGCATCTCGATTCAATGATCGGATGATGCGCTCAGCAATTTCGATCTTGGGCAGGTCGGCTTCGACATCAGCAAGCGTTCCTCCGACGAGACGATTGAGATTGGTAAGACTGATGGTGTCTGGATCAACGAGCACAAATCGACCGATGCCGATGTGTGCCAGCTGCTGGACAACATGCGATCCTCCGCCACCGAGACCCACGATCCCCACACAGAGTTCCTGCAAGGTTTGTTCACTGTCGCTTCCGAGAAAGCTTTGTCGATCTAGACGGCTCATCTTGATGCCCAAGCCCTCCGGTAGGGTGCTCCAACGCGAATGAACTTCGAAATGGCAGTCTGCTGTCCATTAGCGCCAAGCCATAATTTTCCTGCCGCCGAGTCATCGCTTAGCACGATCAAGCCATGCGGCATCTTCGGAATGGGATTGAAGAAGCTCGGCACAAACTCGTCCGCGCTGCGGAGATCAACACCGCTGAAGCCCGGCGTTCCACGACCATGATGGGTATGAACATGCAGCAAGGCTCGAGAAGGGCGGTAAGCAGCCTGGATCGCCTTCCGCATCGCGTCTGAGCCGATTTGGGCTCCCACAGTTTGGCTCTGCTCATAGTCGTCGTCGGCTACAGGGTGATAGTCTTGAACCAACAGCATGAGGCCTGACGCCGTCTGAGTCGCAGCAGCCAGCATGAAACCCACACGCTCGTATGCGAATTCATGATGTCGATCAAGATCGGCACGCATGAAGTCCAAGAGCGTTCCTTGTATTTTCAATGTGACCTTCATAGGAGTGGTGTGAGGTGACTGGCGGTTATTTGGAGCCAGGGGAGCGTTTCGGGAACCCCGTTCCATGAGCAGGCGTGCCAGGTTCGACCAGCGATGGTAAACACGTTCCAGTTGTTGCCCTTGGTGGTGAACTTCTCAGAGAAAAACAGTCTCGTTGAGTAGCCGTCGCCGTTCGCCCAAGGGCGAAGCAACGCTGCTACGGTTTTGGGGCTGGCTCCTGCTGTCACCTTGAGGTTCGGTAGGTGGACATACGTCCGTCCGTCAGCAGGAACCAGCTCCGCCTCAGGCCAATGGCACTTCAGGGCGGCAAGTTTGTCTGCATCAGTATTCATGCTGATTGACCTGTTGGGACGTGGGATGAGAACTCCATGCAGTCCTTGACCTTGATCTTTTCGCCCGGCTTCAATTCGCGGAACTCGCCGTCCTTGCTGATGAGATCAAGGCGGTAGCCAGCGGGCACGCCAAACTCCTTCATCAGTTCCTCAGTCGTGTATTCTCGGCGCTGGAGGGTGAACTCTTGCTCTCCGTATTTCACAGTGACAGTCTTTGGACCCTTACGAATCCGCAGCTCTTCGACACCTGGACACTTGAGGTCGATCATCTCGTCGTCTTCGAGGACGCGTTTGCAGTCACCCATGTCGAGGACCAGACATTCATCCGCCGGAATGCCCGCCAGGAGCTTCACGTTGGAGCAGCGGATAGAGCCGCGTGGCCATTCCATGCTCAAACCTTCGACGGTGAACCGGTAAATTTCACCACTCTGGATCACAAAGAAGCGCTCGATGCCCTCCTCGCCGAGATCGGCCAATTCCGTCGGGCGCAGGCTTTCGAGTTCGTGAGTCTTGAGGTGTTTCAAAATCACGAAATCCGTGACGGGGTGCTTCCCTGCCAGTTCGGCAACTTGCGCGCCGGTGATCTTGCGATCCGAGGTGCGGAAGCGGCGGAACTCGAAGTTCTCGTCGGAGATGGAGAGTTCGAAGACTTTCCCATGATTGGAGTGATGCGAAGGCTGTTCGCTGTTGGTGGCGAGTTCGATGTCTTGAAGATGACCCGCATTCGGATTGTCCGAGGTGCAGCCTGACTTGTTTGTTGGCGTTGGATTATTCATTCGATTGTGATGGCTATTGTTGTCTTTGAAGGCCGAAGCGGTCGGCTCGCCGTGGAGTGATGACCGCACTCCAAAGAAATGGGCCATCGTTCCTTTATCTGTTACCGCCGTCACAATCGTTCTATCAGTAGAACGGTCAAGATAAATATTGCCTCCAGAGGAACAAAGTGTGAATGTCGTTCTACATGACGAACATTGGCCCCCGCATCGTCGCCCTCCGCACTGAGAAAGGCATGAGCCTTTCCGAACTCGCGAGAGTGAGCGACATATCCAAGAGTCTCCTGCACAGAATCGAGAACAATGACACCTCGAATCCTGAGTTGGAGACCCTGCGTAAAATCGCAAAGGCCTTGGATGTCACAGTGGGGGATTTGATCGGAAACGAGGTTGTCAAAAGCGCACGCCAATTGCCGGCTAAGCGTCCCGAATGGCTCGCCAAGCTTGCAGCTAGACTGAAAAAGGAAGGAAAGGAGCCGGACGAAGATTTCCTCGAAGCGCTCTATGTCCTTCAGAACCGCAAGGGTCAGTCCAAATCGACCGAGGATGATTGGCTTTATCTCTACCAGACACTTGAAAGGAGTTTCAAAAGGTAGGAGACAGAAGAGCGCATTCGCCTGACGCCCGAACTATGCCGAGCAACGAATCTCACACCCACGAATCTATTCGAGCACTGATGACCGAAGCGCTCGACGGCGAGACCCCGGCTGATGTCATTCGGAGGAAGGCACGAGCGATTGTCTCAAAGCATCGGCACCTGTGGACAGGGCCTCCCTTTTGCCCAGAGGCTTTAGCGGACCTCGAAGGAATCAGAGTCGAGGAGGCACCATGTGACATCAAAGGCGACGGACGCATATTTCCGCTAGATGGTAAAGTCTTCATCCAATACGCTCCCGGCCAGTGTGCGGAGCGAGTTCGCTTTACGATCTGCCATGAACTGGCGCACACCTTGTTTCCAGATTGCTACAAGCGAGAGCGGAATCGCTCACAAGCTGAAAAAGATCACCACGAGTTTGAGAGCCTTTGTCACATCGGGGCCGCAGAGTTCCTTTTTCCCATCGACACGTTTGGACCTGATCTTGGACAAGAAAGAGTAACGGCGTCTCGTGTCCAGGAACTCGCCTCAAGATACAAAGCTTCCATCGACGCTACAGCGCAGAGAATAGTGCATCTTCAAGATCATCCGGCTTGTGTAGTGTTCGCTCAATACAAGCCGCCCGAGGGTAAATCAGTGGTGTCACTTTCGGTGCTTTATGCCGTTCCCAATCGGCGCTTCCCACACAAGATTCATCCGAGAATGAAGATCAATTCCAAGTCGGTCGCGAATCGTGCGTTCGCCACAAAGCAGCCTGCCAGTGCGCCACTCGAGCATTGGTTTATAGTTGATGGCATGAAGCGAGTGCGGACGGAAGCGGTCCCTCTACCGACATTTGAGTCGAAGCAAACGGCGGATGTAGCGATCATCCTCTACGCATGATCATCTTATCTGGAGCTTCACCTTGAGCTGCTCCTGCCAGTCCTTGTGCTTCTGCTTGAAGGCCTGGAACTCGCGATACTCGTCAGGTGAGATGCGGCCGGAGGAAAAGCTATAGGATTGGTGTTTGATCCGCTCGGGAGCGAGTCTCGGAGTCATGGAATCATGGCTACAGGCTTGATTCCCTGAACCGACGACACATGGACAAAGCCTTCCCCCCGCTTGCTCGGACTGTGAAACTGTGAGAAAGTGCTCAAGCCATGAAAAACATCACCATCAGTATTGATGACGACCTTTACCGAGCCGCCCGGATCAAGGCAGCCGAGCACGCCACGTCCATCTCCGGCCTGTTCAAGACCTTCCTGATCCGTCTCACCCATGACCAGGCTGCCGAGACCGAGTTCCAACGGCTCGCCCGCGAGGAGCAGGAACTTCGCGACGAACTCCGCACTCGTCGTCTCGGACTGAAGCCCGAGCACAACCTCACCCGCGACGAACTCCACGACCGTCATGCGCTTCGTTGACACGAACATCCTCATTTACTCGCTCGATCTGGAGCCCTCCCAGCCGGAGAAGACCGCCATTGCGCAAGAGATCCTTACCAGCACCGACATCGCGCTCTCCGTGCAGGTGCTCCAGGAGTTCTACGTCCAGGCCACCCATGCCCGCCGTCGTGATGCCCTGCCCCACGACATCGCCACCCGCCTCATCGAGAAGTGGCAGCGCTTCCGCATCCAGGACAACACCGTCGCCGTCCTCCAATCCGCACTCAGATTGAAAGAGCGCTTCCAAACCTCCTATTGGGACGCCGCCATACTAGCTGCAGCCAAAGCCGCCCGCTGCCAGCAACTCCTCAGCGAAGACCTCAACCACGGCCAGGACTACGACGGCGTGGTGGTGGTGAATCCGTTTTTAATTCCCTGATGCATCGTCACAGGCAAACCTTGCGCTAAGTGAAGATGCAAGCGCAAGATACCGAGTCCTGAATCCTTCGGCTAAGTTTTCGATGTCCGACCTCGATCAACTCCGTCATCCAGATCGGCGAGGTGCCGGATGGATGAGCAGCCTCGATGCAAGTGCGCGCGGAACCACCCTACTCGATGAACAAAAACGCCTTCGTGTTCAGCAGCGCGTGCAAAATGTCCTCCACACGGGTGAGTTTGCGGGCAGCCCAGAGGGCTTTTTCTTCGGCGGACGGTTTGCGGCTCAAAAGGGCCAAGTAGGCCGCATCGAGTTGGTGATCGGTTGTCGAGGCTTGGGCCACGTTGAGCATCAACGGCGACCAGGGCGAGAGGAGGACCTTGTCGGTCATGATCTCGTTGTTCATGAGCATGAGGGCCTGCGGGATGGAGGCTTGGAGGTTGGTGTTTTCGACGAAGTCGCGGTCGCTTTGGCCCAGCGTGCGCAAGGGATGGCCGCGAGGCGCGGGAGAGTCGAGTTCGGATGCGCGATGCCACTCGGCGAGGATCTTCTTTGTGTGCGTGATGAAGTCGTTTTGACGCTCGGCGGGGATTTGCTGGCGTTTCGCGAGTTCAGCGAGTTCAGCGGCTTCTTTGGCCTCGGCGGCTTTCAAATCGGCCTCCGTGCGAGGTTTGGGGCCATAGCCGGGCAGCCACATCTTCCGCCAGGTCTCGCTGACGAGCACGGCGGGGTTCGGATTCATTTTGTAGAGGCTGTCTTCGAC
>JAGKWZ010000220.1 GCA_021151605.1 Verrucomicrobiaceae bacterium | reverse complement strand
GCGCAAGCGAAGACTGGCCCAGACAAAGTGCGTTACATAACTACCATCAACTTCGTATGATGAAAATCATGTTCTATCGATCTTTCCTGCCAATTCTCTGCCTAATGCCACTTCTCGGCAGTGCTGCAGCGGAAAAATCCAATGACATCGCCATCGAGTTCAAAGCTCCCCCTCACAATTACTTGCAGCACCAGCCGACAGACCGCTTTGCCAGTCTTCTAAAGAAACTCACCTCAGGCGAAGTAAAGCTCGACACCACCGATGACAAAACCTTCCTCGCCAGCCTGCTGAAGGCGCTCGACGTCCCCATCTCTTCGCAAATCCTCGTCTTTTCAGCCAGTTCCCTGCAAAGCGAGATCATCAATCCACGCAACCCACGCGCCCTCTATTTCAATGAGGACACCTATGTCGGTTTTGTTCCTGGGGGTAAAGTTGAAGTCATAAGTATGGACCCCACCATGGCGGCCATTTTTTATATCTTTGAACGTGTTCGCCCCGGTGGTCCTTTGCCTGTGATCGCGCGTTCTGAGAAGTGTTTCAATTGCCACGCCGGCAATGCCACCCGCCGCGTGCCTGGTCTAATCGCTGAGTCACTCATGCCCATGCTCAGCGGAGCAAGCTTGGAGACTTATCGAAGGGATGAACAGGGGCACCATATTCCTCTGGAACAACGATTTGGCGGCTGGCACCTTACTGGAGGGCACCACTTGGTAAAAACCCACGCCAACCTCATGGGCAACCCACGGAATGGAGGAGGCTTCGACACGACTCCTGTCGAGCCCGGCAAAATGTGGAACATAGATGCTCATCTCCTGCCTACCAGTGACATCCTGCCCCATCTCCTGCACGAGCATCAGCTCGGCTTCGAAAATCGCGTCTTCCATGCCGCCTACGTCATGCGCAGACTGCTGGCAGAGGGAAATGGTTCCCTGCCCTTTTCTGCCAAACCAGAGGTCGAAAAACTCGCCGATGAGCTCGCCCGTTACATCCTATTCACTGATGAGGCAAAACTCCCCCGCCAAGGCGTCGAGGGCGATCCCAACTTCATTCGCGACTTCTCCCGCAATAAGAAACCCACGCGCAGCGGCATCTCACTAAAAGACCTCGATCTACGCAACCGCCTGTTTAAATTCCGAGCTAGCTACATGCTTTACACCGAATCATGGCAAAAGCTGCCAACCGTGCTGAAAGACCGGATCTATTACAAAATGGCAGAGGGGTTGCGTGACCAAAATCCTGCGGAACTCGGTGCCCACCTGCCGATTGAGGAACGTCACGCTATCCGCGCCATTTTGAAAGAAACTCTGCCTGGAATGCCAACTTGGTGGCGCTGAGTCAGCCTTATTCACGCCAGTCTTTATCACCCCCACTAAACGAGGATGTCCATAGATCACCAAATGGCGTCATCATATCGCTAAAACGCCGCCACGCAGCTAGCGTGGCGGCGCAGAGTTTACGCAAAGGAGAGATTCTACTTCGGCTGTGTCATTGCGATGCAATGAAGCGCGCCCCCTTCAGTGACGAGATCCTTACATGTAACCGGGATCACTTCGCGTCCAGGGAAGCACTCAGCGATCACGTCTTCGGCTAGTTGATCCTTCTTCTTTTGACCAAAGACGGGCACCATCACAGCGTTGTTCAGGATAAGGAAGTTAGCGTAGCTGGCTGGCAAGCGGCTCAGGCGCCAATCCTTCATTTCCATGGCGTTCGGCATTTCCACCTCGATGATCTCAAGCTTACCCCCACCAGGCAGGCGGACATCATCGAGTTGCTCGCGGATTTGCTTCAACACCTTGAAGTTCGGGTCGTTCTCCTTCGACTCCACCATGCAAATCACCGCATCATCGCGAATGAAACGGACCAGATCGTCGATATGACCATCTGTATCGTCTCCTTCGATGCCTTGCTTGAACCAGACGATGTCAGTCACCCCGAGCATGGCTTTGAGTTCCTTTTCCACTTCCGCCTTGGTGCGTGCTTTGCCGCCGTTGCGGTTCGGGTTGAGCAAGACTGACTCCGTAGTGAGGAGGAGTCCTTTGCCGTTCGATTCGATGGCTCCGCCTTCGAGGGTGAACTCGGACTCGAAGCGCTCCATTTTCAGAGATGCCGCCGCTTTAGCTGGGATCTGATTGTCGAGATCATAAGGGAATTTTCCACCCCAGGCGTTGAAGTTCCAGTCGGTGATCGCCACCTGGCCAGACTCGTTGTTTTTGATAAAAATTGGCCCGTGGTCACGGCACCATACGTCATTCGTCAGATTCTCGTAGATGTCCACCTGACTGAGATCCCCCTCATTGTCGGCGATGCTGAGGCGAATATTCATATGCGCCAACATCGGTGCACTGATGCGCACACGCTCGTAGCGGGAGATGGAACTGGCGATTTCACCGAACTTGTCCTGGATTCGGTGGAAAGTCTTTGGGCAGCTATCTTTGTTATGCGGCCATGACAGCCACACAGCCTCCTGCGGTTCAAATTCAGCGGGGAGGCGGTAGTTCTTTGGGTAGGCTTTACTCATCAAGGTAGCGTTTGGTCAGAGGAGAATAAGTGTCAATGCGGCGATCACGGAAAAACGGCCAAATGCGGCGAAAATCTTCCACCGACTGCATGTCCACGGGCACAATCAGCACTTCCTCGCGCTCCACAGAGGCTTTTGCCACAATCTCGCCATATGGATTCGCGACAAAGGACTGGCCCCAGAACTCAGTGTCATCTTGGAAACCGGTGCGATTCACAGCCGCTACAAAGCAACCGTTCGCCACCGCGTGGCCGCGCTGCACAGTTTCCCAGCCACAGTGCTGGGCATTGCCGAGTTCAGCTTTTTCGCTGCTCAGCCAACCGATGGCCGTCGGGTAAAAGAGGATTTCAGCCCCGGCCAACGCCGTGAGCCTCGCCGCCTCGGGATACCACTGATCCCAGCAGATCAGCACGCCGATGCGACCAAACTTTGTGTCCCACACGCGATAGCCTAAATCACCCGGTGTGAAGTAGAACTTCTCTTCAAACCCTGGGTCCTGCGGGATGTGCATCTTCCGGTAGATGCCCAGCACCGTGCCGTCTGCATCGATCACCGAGGCTGTGTTGTGATACAAGCCCGGTCCGCGTTTTTCAAAGAGCGGAACGATCAGCACCACGCCCAGTTCCTTCGCCAATTTCGCGAGGTAAGCCGTCGTCGGACCATCAGGCACGCACTCAGCGAGATCGAAAAGAGCAGTGTCCTGGCGAGTACAGAAGTAGGGGATGTTGAATAGCTCCTGGAGACAGATGATCTGCGCCCCCTTCCCTGCCGCTTCACGGATGAGGGCGTCATGCCGTGCGAGGCTTTCAGCCTGGCTGGAAAACGTGGTTCCTTGGATGAGCCCGAGAGTGACAGTGGACATGGCAGTGATTGGGAGCGCGACAGTTGAGAGAGCTGACAGCGGCGCAAGTCAAGATGTCACACTCAAACAAAAGCCCAAGCCGCGAATCGTTACGGCTTGGGCAATAACGCGAAGCTGAAATCAATCACACGCTGGGAGGCGTGACTTCGCGGAAGCTGGAATTTCGTGCCACCATGGCCATGAGTGCCTCAATGAGGCCGCTGTTGCTACTGCTACCACCACCGTTCACCAGCACGTCGGGCACGACGCGGAGGTTCTTTTCCGCGATGATCTGGAAGAGCTGCATGAGCGCGTAGGTGTCCTGACCGACTGCGTTGATGCCGGCGCTGTGGGCTTCGGCTTTGGCCTGACCTGTGGCGCGGATGGCGTCAGCGTCGCCGGAGGCACGGAGACGCGTGCTGGCGGCTTCGCCCTCGCTCTTTTTCACAGAGGCACTGGCTTGGAGTTGGGCGATCTGCACACCTTGCTCGGACTTCACCATCTCATGCTGGATGTCCGCGAGCGATGTCTGGCGCACGAGCTGCTGGCGCTGCTTTTCAGCGGCTTCCTGGATCTCGTAGGTCTTGCGTTGCTCTTCGGCGAGCTTGCGATCCGTCTGCGTTTTCATCAGCGACTCCGGCGGCGTGATGTCGCCTATGAGGGTGTCGATGGCCTCGACGTCATACTCGCGCAAAGCGGCGGCGATGTGTTGAGCGGCCTCGTTCTGCCGCTCCGTGCGGGCGCTGAGGAAGTCGAGCACAGTGTAGGACTGCGCGCTGTTACGGAAGTAATTGCCGACGATGGGCTGCAAGGCGTGGTCGATCAGATTTTGCACCGAGCCAGCACGCGAGATGACCTTCGGGGCCTCATTCGCGCCGATGTGGATGATCTGGGAGACATCGAGGTTGAAGGCGAAACCATCGCGTGAGCGCACGGTGATGGAGTTGAGCTTTTCATCGAAGTGATGGGCTTCCGTGCGGTTGGCCCAGTTGAGCACGATGTTCGTCGTGGGCACCAGCTCGACCCTCATGATGTGAGTGTTGATGGGATGTTTACCGGGCAGCAAAGGCTTCACCCAAACGCCTTTGTGGCCGACTTCGACGAGGTCACCATGCTTGAAGTCGGGACCGCTCACGTCTTCGTGAACTTTGCCAACATAGGAGATAACGACACCGACATGGCCGATGGGGATCTCGATCATCTCCACCTGCTCGATGCGGGCGAACCATGGGTTGATGTTCCACTGACCGCTAAGCAGGATTTGCTCCTGCAAACCGCGACTACCCCCCGCATTGAGGAAAGTCTGCGCGTCCTGGAAGTTGTTGTGGCCTGGCACGATGGGGCCCGCCATCTCACCTTGCTCGATGGGAAGGCCATCCAGCGTGGTGACGATGCCGACACGATCTGGCTCCACATGCAAAAGGCGCAGGCTCTCAGGCGAGATGCCATGTTCATGGCAATTGCGAGTCACGAGTGCGGTGAAAAGTGCTGGATTGATGCGATACGAGCCTGCGGTGATCACGCCGAGCTGGCGGCCTTTTTCGCCACCGTTCGTGAGGAAAGCTCGGGCGTCCTGGAAGTGATCGCATGGCACGACACGCCCAAGGATTCGCTCTGGCGGAATCGCTGCGCCCGTGCGCGCCACGATGAGCGCCAGCTCACCCTGTGGCACGACGACCATGGACACGCGCTGGACCTGATACTGCCAGATCCAAAAGCCGAAGTGCAGCCCGGGCGGCAGTGTATCCGCCTGATAGCCAGCTTCTCCATGCAGAGCGATGAGCTCACCCGGCGGCAAGCTTTTACGGGCGAAACGTTTGATGACGACGCCCACCTGCTGCTCGCCGATATGGACGATGCCGAGGACGTTGATGACGATGAAGAAGAGAATGATCAGTGTAACCCACCAGTAGGTGAGCGAGAGTTCGAAGAGTGTTTTCATGAATGGATAGATGGAAATTGGATGAATGGATTTGTGGATGACTGAAAGCGCGGACGGGTTGCCCCCTCGCCCCGGCGGTGCATGGCGAGACCTTGTTAGATCCGATTCCGGGGAGAGGGCTGGGGTGAGGGGCAGTCTTCACGACGAATCGACGCGCGTGCCCCCCCTCACCTAACCTCTCCCCGCAACAGGCTGTTCGACGAAACAAGTCGTCAGCAGGGAGAGGGATAAGAATGTTCCGATCCTATGGTGGCGTCAGATGAGGCTTCATGGCCTCAACGAACGCGATAGGATCATCTGGCGAGATGACCACTCGGCGTGCCGCGAATCGGAGCACGACGGTCCGCTTCAGGTCGGTGACATAAGCGTGATAGTGACCGAGTTGCTTATTCCAATACCAGCCGGTGAAGGAATACAGCCCGCCATTGCCACAGCTGCGCAGGCTTTTTGACATCAGACCTGGATTCGATTCTACGGATTGCAGCAGAGCCAGTGGCACTCTCGTGTCCCATAGCAGGCGATGGATCAGCAGGGTGTCAGCGGTGATCGTGTAGCCCCGGACGATGAACAAAGCTGAGCCGATCAAAAGACCAAAAGGCAAGACGATGCCAGCCAACATGGACTCAAGGCCTGGCCGATGTTGATCAAAGGGCACGACAAAAGTGACGCCCAGTATGATCAAGGTCATAAGCACAGAGACCCACGTTAGCGGTCGCCCCCAAGGAGCTGTGAAATGTGTTTTCATGAGCGTGCTTATTTGGTGATGAACTCCAGCCGTTGGCACTGTGGACAGCGCCAGGCACTGACTTTGCGGGCTTCGCGGCGCACGCCTAAGATCCAGGCATTGAGCTGGCGGAGGATCGTTTGATCCATCGGCGTGGGGCTGACCCACACGTTGTTTTCCAGCAGGCAGCCGCGCGTCATCGGGGTGCCGCACTCGCGGCAAGACAGGCAGGCAGGAGGTTCCGTCAGGCTCCGAATATGGGAGCCGCAGATCGCGGTCGGTGTCATGGGTATATGGTCTCTTATCGACCTTTGCCTGACGGTCTCCCGTCCTGCAAAGGCAGGTGTATCTGGGGAGACCATGGACCCGATGCACACGCACCGGGCAGAGGATCGCCCTCCCAAAAAGGCCTGCGAGGTTAGCTGTCGGGCTAGGTCTTGGAAGTGACCCCTCAGACGGTTACCCGCCCTCGTGCGCCCCATCCTGGAGTCTCTTGCGATTCCCCAGGAAGGTGGTTCCCCCGTGCCAGCGCTCAGGAAGGAGCACCGACTTCGGCTGCGACGCTATCTACGCAGAGCTAACCAACGTTGTCAATCCTCATGATGATGTTCACCAGTGCAGCACTCACGCATCACGATGCGTCGGCGTCGGTTTTCCAGGCCGGAAATGCTCTTCGTGCTCCAGAGTGGCGGTGAGACTGGCAAACTTCGGCGTGGTGGCTGCTAGCGAATCATGCACAGCCTGCATGAGGCTGGCGGGATCACCTTCCGCACGCAGATTGATGATGAGTTGGCCGCCTTCGCTCGGTTCATCGAGTTCCATGCCAAGTTCGGGTGTGCTATCGCTGCGCACGAGATTGATGCTCGCCAGTTCACCCGCGATGCCGTCATCGGGGCTGTAGGTCATTTTAAAGTGAGCGATCTCGGCGTTCATCGCCCGCAGACGCTGCTGGGCCTCGGCGGCGAGTGCTTTGAGAAAGTCGTTGGCTTCAAATTCATCGGCGGCGGCAAGACTCACCGTCGCATTCAGCCAGCCGAGCAGCGCCTCACCTTCGGCATAGACTTCGTAATCGACGAGCATGGAGCTTTTCTTCGCCTGCTCATCCGTCATGAGCTGGTCAAAAAGCTCGGTCAGACCTTCCCCTGACCTGGGTGAAACATTCATAACCTTGGTGCCTGGGAATTCACGCTCCAGCGCTGCTTTCAACTCCTCTCGCTCGGCCGCAGAAACGAGGTCACTTTTGCTAATGACGATGATGTCCGCCTCTTCGAGCTGCTTCTTGAATATGTACACGACCTTGCTGGAGAAGCTGCCACCTGCATCCAATCCCAAAACACGCCTTGCACGCACCGGATCCACCAAAACTGCCAGCGGAGCTATGGTGAAGGCATCTCCATACATGCGGCGGAGCGGGTAGGTCACCGTCGCCACGAGGTCCGTGCAGCTTCCGACGGGTTCAGCGATGAAAACATCTGGTCTCTCGCTTTCAGCGAGTCTGCCCGCAGCATCCACGAGAGAGCCAAAACGACAGCAAAAGCAGCCTCCCGCGATCTCCTCCGTGGCGAAGCCCTGCCCACGCAAGAGCTTCGTATCCACGAGACTGCCGGCCTGATCATTGGTGATGAGTCCCACCTTCAAACCTTGATCGCTGAGGTAATGCGCGAGCTTTCCGACGGTGGTGGTTTTACCAGCGCCGAGGAAGCCGCCGATCATGATGTAACGTGCTTTGGTTGAGGACATGGGGGAACGTTTGTGGCGTGGGTTGCGAGAAGGCGCAAGCCCCGTTGAGCTATCACCAGACGTGCGAGTCTCCTGGATTGTTACGATGTGATTCACGGGCGCCGACGACGGAGCACCACCAAGCTGAAGCCGTGCACTGCGAGTACTGCTCGGCTCGGCTCCGGCAAGATGAGTGTCACAGTGCCAAAAGTGTAGAGCTGCGTGGTATCAAGTCGGAAGTCGGGCGGAAGATTCAATTCCGAGCTGTCGATCTCAAACTCACCGTTCACGCTCGTGAGGCCGCTCCAGTCGAAGAGCTTGAAGGTATCGCCATCGGCCCAGGCGGTGAGGTTGTTGGGATTGCCGAGGCGAAGGAGAGCGCCGGATTGGATGTCGAGAGCACCGAGGAGGCGGAGTTGATCGGCGGCGGCAGCGTTGGCGGAGTTGTCGCCGAGGCCTGCGCCGCTGAAAAGATCGAGGCGCAGGATGCTGGTGTCGCCGAGGATCGTGCTGCCCGTGCCAGTGGTGGTGAGATCGAGATTCGCAGCGGCGGAGAGAGCAGGATCACCGACGATGAGCTGGCCGTTGATGAAGATCGAGTTGTCGGTGCCCGCATTGATGAAACCGGTGCCGGTGAGCGTGCTGGTGGCGTCGATGGTGACACTGCCGGTGCCCGTGGCGGAACTGGCCGCATTCGTGTTCGCGGCGATGAGTGTGCCGCCGTTTTGCACGACAGTGGGGCTGACGTAGCTGTTGTTGTTGTGCGTGAGGCGCACGGTGGCGCTGTCGATGGTGAGCGGGCTCGTGGTGGAGGTGCCGGTGATGCGTCCGCTGACGACGAAACTGCCGCCCGAGTAAGTCAGCGGCCGTGCGCCGCGTGCCTGCGTGCCGGAGAGTGTGAGCGTGGCACCGCCGGTGTTGGAAATCGTCGCGCCACCGGTGCCATTCACGGTGATGCCGCGAGTGAGCGTGGTGGCGGTGCTGCCGGTGTATTCGAGCGTGCCCGCTGTGGTGGAGCCGATAAGTAAGGCGCTGCTGGCACTGCCGAGCGCCGCGAGGTTGTCGATGCGCAGCGTGCCCGCATTGATTGTGGTGGCTCCGGTGTAGGTGTTGGCGCCGGAGAGGCTCCAAACGCCTGCGCTGGCCTTCGTCACGTTGAGCACGAGGCTTCCGTTGTCACCGAGCTGGCCGGTGCTGTTGCCGCTCGTGCCGCTGGCGGCATCGAAGATGACGGTGACAGGCACCGAAGCACTCACGGAGGGCGAAATGGCTCCGCTGAGGCTCAACGTGCCCGCATTGACCTTGATGCGAGTGTTGCCAGCGCCAAAGCCGCCCGCCGTGAGCGAGATGCTTCCAGCGATGCTGTTGTTGCCGGCCACATTGAGCAGCGCGGGGTTGTTCACGTTGTCGTTGCTCGTCACGAGGCTGTGATCGGCGGCGAGGCTCAGATCGCCGCCGCTGCCGTCGAGGCGCAGCGTCGGCGCATTCACCGTGCCGCTGATGGTGATCGTTTTCGGGCCGCTGCCGAGTGCGGTGGACCTGGTGATGATCAAAGCACCGCCGGTGATGCTCACATCGCCGGTGAAGCTG
>JAGKWZ010000028.1 GCA_021151605.1 Verrucomicrobiaceae bacterium | reverse complement strand
GGAAGGTGGGCGTGGCGATCATGAGGGTGATGCGATATTTTTCGATGAGTTCGGCGAGCTTCTTGGTCTCCAGCGGGCTGGGATAGGTGATGAGATCGACGCCGCAGATGACGGGATACCAGAGTGTGACGGTGCAGCCAAAACTGTGGAAGAGTGGCAGGCAGCCGAGGATGCTGTCTCCACTTTTCATGCCGAGTCGGCTGCCGAACTGGATGACGTTTGCCATCAGATTTCGGTGGCTGAGGACGACGCCCTTCGGATTGCCCGAACTGCCGCTGGTGAAGAGGAGGAGGGCCTCGCTGCGGCCGCCTTTGCGAGGAACGCCGAGAAGAAGGGCGAGCAGGAAGGCGGGCAGGATTTTGCTCAAGACAAGCCAGAGACCGATTTTGATCTTCAGCTTCGGCAGCAGGCGCTCAATGAGGATGAGGTGCTTGCTGGAGGGCCAGGGGAACTGCTGGGCTTTGCGGACGAAGATGTCGGCGGTGATGAAACGGTCGATGTCGGCGGCCTTGATCGCGTGCTCGATGGCGGATCGTCCGGCGGTGAAGTTGAGGTTCACAGGAATCTTACCAGCGAGCAGGACGGCGACGTTGGCGATGAGTCCGCCGATGCCGGGCGGCAGGACGATGGCGACGCGCTTCTTTTTGGTCTCAGATTTGATCTGCCTGGATAGGGCGGCAGCGACGGCGAGCACGCGGTCATAGCCGAGAGGTTTGTCATCTTTGCCGTCGATGACTTTGTTTCTACTGCCATGGCGTTTGAGCCCGAGGAGCATGGCGTAGGCGAGGTGCATGCCGAGAGCCGGATGAGAGGAGAAGGCCTGCTCAGCCAGACTGAGGAGGGACTCCTGATAGGCGGCAAGAGTGGTTTCTGCCGGCGGGAGCACCTTGCCGAAGACCATGACGGCGGCGGTGTCATCCATTTGGGCTTCGATGTCGAGGGCGATCTCCGTGCTGTGCTGGACATAGACGGGGAGCACGGGGATGCCGGCCTTGAGTAGGAACTCGAGCCTGGCCCCGGGCACGGTGCTCATGGGCGAGTTGATGACTGCGGCCTCGGCGGGCAGGTAGATGATGACGCGGTCTTCGCGCGCCTCAGCTCCGATGGCCTGACGAAAGGTCTGCTCATCCGTGGTATCGGAATCGATGGCAAGTGCGTGGCTGCTTTCCTGCTCCAAATGCGCACGCAGAAGCGGGTGGAGGGCAGCTCCCTGCTCAATAAGATACGTGACCGGCCTGCCATTCATCAATGATTCCAGCCTCAGCAAATCTGGGTAGCTGAGCTGGCTGGCGAGAATGAGGAAGCCGCCTTTTTCAGGCAGGTTCCCACGACCGATGACTTTCAGATTCTTCAGCGAAACAGGTTTTTCCGGGGGCATGGCAGGAGGAAGTCAGGTGCGGTTTTTGAAACCAGACACTAAGCAAGACCGAGTCTGCTTTTCCAGCGGGAAAAGGCCGACGTGATGCCCGGGAGGGGTGAATTATTTCTGTTCCGAGGCTGCTGGGGGCGGAGCATCATGATGCTCTGCATGGTCGTCATCGTGATGGTCGTCGTGATCGTGCTTGTCCTCACGTGGATCGTGGCCTTCTTCGTGATGCTTGATGTCTGCCTTGGCAGTGACGCCTTTGAGATGGACCTTGAACTTACGGTGCCGCTGCTGTTCGGGCAGTGGGCTGATTTGCATGTTGATATTTCGCCCGGCCATTTTGGGCTCCTGATCCACATGGCCCATGTTCAGAAGATCTTCTTTGATCTTTTTGGCGAGCGCGTGGCCGAGTTCCTGATGGGCGATCTGACGGCCGCGGAACTGAAGCTGGATGCGCACTTTATGACCTTCTGCGAGGAAGTCTTCGGCGTGGGTAATCTTGATCAGGTAGTCGTGCGGGTCGATGCCGATGCGGAATTTCAGCTCCTTCACTTTGCCACCTTTGTGGTGCTTGTGAGCTTCCTTCTTATGCTTTTCCTGCATGTACTTGTATTTGCCGTAATCGACGATTTTGCAGACCGGCGGTTCAGCATTTGGGGCGACTTCGACAAGGTCGAGTCCGCGTTCCTTGGCCATTCGGATGGCCTGATGCGTGGGCAGGACGCCATACTGGGCGTTATTGACGCCATCTACGACGCGGACTTTCGGTGCGCGGATGCGCTCATTGATACGAGTCTGATCTACAAAGCGACCGTTGTTTGGCCTGCCACGTCCTGGAGGACCGCTATTGCCACCACCGCCGCCTCCCATGGGGCGATTGCCACCACCCATCGGTGGCCGATAGCCACCTGCTGCGCCACCTCCCACAGGCGGGCCTCCTGCTGGGCGTGGCCCTGGAGGAGGAGCACCAAGCGGACGCTGTCCTGCTGGAGGTGGTGCACCTGCCGGACGTGCCGGAGGGTTGGTGTTTGCCTGACCAGGTCGCCCTGCGAACTGGTTGCTGCTCAAGTTTTGGAATGGGTTGCTAATAGGATACCTCCTGGATGGATTCGGAACTCGAAGAGCTGTTTGATTCAGCTTTTCGAAAGGGTTTCACGCGTAGGGCACGATTTAATACAAACATATCAATCCGTGCAGACTCGCGGCAGCATGGGTGTCTCTTTCGTATCCCGATCATGCGGGATGGTTGAAGAGAAATAAGTGAATGCCATGCTGAAGATAAAGTCGCGAAAGGTGCCATTCACTGGATTTAAGAGAACCAATTCAGGAGGCACGCGCTTCTGAACGAAACTTGTAACCACTTTCTTAGCTTCCAGCAAGATGATTTCCGATAAAGTGCCAGCTAAAAATGGCCGCGAACTCCGATGAGCGCCGGGCTTTAGGATGACTGCCCGCCGTTTTCAAGCCGAGGCAACGTCTGTGTTTGCGGCTTCCGATGGATGCTCGCACCGTAGAGGTCGATTGTGCGTTTGGCGATGATGTCTATCAAGGCGGGCTGCAAAGTGCGGGCGGCGACATTGGAAACTGCCATGCCCGCCCAAGTGACGGGAGATTTATATTTCAGCACCTGCCACACGGGCAGAAGGCGCCTATACCATTTGCTCACTGACTGCACGGTTTCATGCGTGGCGATCTTGTGGGTCATCTCCCAGGTTTTCAAAGCGGTGCTGGCACTCACATCGACGAGCCTGCCAATGCTGCGGGTCTGGAGGAAGTCTGCCACATCCAGCGCGGTGAGATGCACAGCTCGGGAAAACTGCCCCAGCCCTGGCGCGAGCAATGGGTCGGGATGCTCGGGATGGTAGATGGCAGCAATCTCACGAACGAGTCTGGGAACTTCCTCCACAAGAGGCGGCAGCCACTCGGGATTGATGCGCTTTTGCCAGCGCAGGCGGTTTTTGCATTCTTCGACGGCTTTGTTTGCTGCGATGTCTTTGGGATGATCGCTGCCGTCATGATAATGCGCCACGGCCTCTCGTGCTGCTTTCAGATCCACAGCAAAACGCAAGCCCACCCAGATCAGCCATGTCGCAACGCCGACAATAAATCCGGCGAGGAAGGTGAGGAGGTGGGACATAGGGGTTCCTGGTTCTCGGTTCCTGATTCGCTGTTCTTCGTTCTCAGAAACCGTGAACTGGAAACCGAGAACCGAGAACCTATTCACATCTCCAGAAAGTTCCTCAGCAGCCTTTTGCCATCCTGGGTGAGGATGGATTCAGGGTGGAACTGGACGCCATGGATGGGGAGTTCCTTGTGGCGCAATCCCATGATCTCGGATTCATCGTCATCACATAAAGCGGTGATCTCCAGGCAGCTGGGAAGTGTGGCGCGCTTCACGAGCAGCGAATGGTACCGCGTGGCGGTGAAACATTCGGGCATCCCTCTAAAGACGGACTGACCCTGGTGACGGATTTTGGAAACTTTGCCATGCATGAGCCGGTCTGCCCGCACGACATCGCCACCGAAGACATGCCCAATACTTTGATGGCCGAGGCAGACTCCAAGAGTGGGAATGCTAGGTCCAAATTTTTCGATCACAGCACAACTGATGCCCGCCTCCTTTGGCGTGCAGGGACCGGGGGAAATGCAGATATGATCCGGCTTCTTTTTGGCGATCTCATCGAGAGTGATCTGATCATTCCGGTGAATCTCCATCTGCGCACCCATCTCTCCGAAGTATTGGACGAGGTTGTAGGTAAAGGAGTCGTAGTTGTCGATGATCAGGAGCATGGGGAGTGGAGCCGTTGACGAAGTTTTACAGTTGTTGAAGGAGGTTGGCAATGGCTTCCCCGAACGCTCTGCGACAGAGCGCTGGCAATCGATGTATGGCTGGGGATGATGTCCATTTATGTGGAGCCTACTTTGTGACTACTTCCCTTCCTGGCTGCAAAATTGTCTGCCAAAGTTTCTTCACCATTTTTTCTTTGGCGGTGAGAGACTCATATTTTGCCGACCTGGCAGTGTCGCTGATGCCAGAAAAGCCATTTGGAGCCGACTTGGAAACCCTTTTGAGGCTGAGGAGTGGATCAGCGGGATCATCTGGGCAGATTCCGTTCATCTAGATTGGCAGCGCCAATATCGGTGGAATGACTTCAAGGCCGTTTTTCATGGGCAACTGACCTGCAAGGGAGATGATGTCATGCTTGTTGGGCGAATCTCCGCCTCTCGATCCAGTCAATTTTTCACCATCGTCATTCTGATCGCCTTGTTCGGTTTGGCTGTGTTCTTCGCATGGACAATATTTATTCCTTTGTGCTGTTCTGGAATGGCAGTCCTCATCCTGGGAGCGGTCAAACTCAGCCGGCGCAAGGTGATCGATGATGAAATGAAGATCATCGGCACGATTCAAGAAATCTTCCCCGAGCGGCTTACAGAATCCCGTGCTCACGGAAGCTGAAATAAGGCAGTGGACGTCCTTCGGCGGGACTGCCGATGATCATGTGGTCGCAGAATACGAGCCCAAGTAGATCGGCCGCTTCCTTGAGACGGCGGGTGAGGCGTCTGTCAGCATCACTGGGCAAGGGGTCGCCAGAAGGGTGATTGTGGACGAGGATGAAGGCCGGGGCGCGATGAACCAGCACCTTGGTCACGATCTCTCGTGGGTGAGCGCTGGTTTCATTGATGGTGCCACGGAACAATTCCTCATGGCGCATGAGACAGAGGCGCTGGTTCAGCAGCAAGATCCGGACGGACTCATAGCTCAGCGCCTGCATCTCAGCGCCGATGAAGCGGTAGGTATGCTCCGGCTTCTCCAGCGGCACTTCACGGGCTGCGGCCTGCTCGGCACGGCGGCCGAGTTCAAAGGCGGCGGCGAGGTGGGCTGCCTTTGCCGGGCCGAGCGCCTTCATGTGGGCAAGTTCACCTGCCTCGATACGGGAAAGGTTCCTCAATGAGCCCTGCTCCCGCAAAATCCGCTGTGCTACTTGAAGGGCATTTTCGCCTTTGACTCCAGTGTTGATGAAGATGGCAATGAGTTCTGCATCAGACAGTGCGCCAGCCCCAAGTCGCAGCAGCCGCTCCCGCGGGCGGTCATCTTCAGGCATGTCATGGATGCGGGACATTTGGATGTGCGATTCTGAAGGCAGAATACAGCCTTCGGATTCCACCATTTGGCCTCTTTCGCTGCTTCAGGTCAAGAGGGACTCAAATGCCATATGGTGGCTCAGCTGCGAATTCGAAACCCATGACAAGAAGGCTAATGCTAATCCTGTGGGATGGATTTAGGCTGCAAGACTGAGTCCGCCGATGCCCATAAGCCGTGTATCATTGGAGCTTGCAGCCAATTCACCCAGACGACGATGCGTCCAAACATCAGCTGGCGAGTTTTCCTGGTCATCGAACAGCATCAAAACGGCATCATCCGTTTGTCCTGGAAATGGCAGGCCCCATGCTGGAACGGTAGTGAAGATTTCATCGAGTTCTACCTCGTTCCATTCACCTTTATTTAGGCCAGAGGACATCCAGACAGTCAGCGTGCTATCAATCTGGGCATGAATTGAGGCTGTCCCTGCGTCGAGAAAAGTGCAGGCTGGGCTGACCTGTTTCGCGATCTCCACCAAACGTGCCTCGGACGCATGAGGCGGCACGAGTGTGACTGTGGCACCAGCATGAGACGCCGCCATGGCGAGAGTCTGCGTGTCAGGATGGTCAGCAGAAAGGCAAAACAGAACCACAGAACCCCGCTCGACACCATTTCTCTGCATCCAAGTAGCGGCGCGCAATACGTCGTCCCAAACTTTCTCAGCCGTGGTGAGCTGTCCTCGGTGTAGGCAGGTAAACTCTGGCTTAGATTCGGCGAGAGATGCTAAATGCTGGCTGTAGAAATAGGGTTTCGAAAAGTCAGCCAGAGAAGTTGAGATACAACCATTCATTGGTTGTATAGATTTTATCAATTTTATGAATTAGTCAAGTAATCGGATTTTTTCATTTTTCCCTCAAGCCTCACTTTAATCCTATAAAATATGCGCTCTCTCGTGGATCCGGTTTTTCTTTTTATATATAATCCATCGAGATAAACAGCAGAATGCGTACCTTGATAAGGTCATTTTGTGCTCAGCACTATAGGCAATCAATACCCGCAATTGAGTTAACCTCGGAGGATTGAGGTGAACATCCATTTTGCGTCAGGAGTAGATGGCTACAAGGGGCCGGTTTAGACACCCGAGAGCAGCTTTTCCCATAGAGACTCGTTCACGAGCACTTTCGTAACAAACTCCTGGCTGCTGACTGAGGTGCTAGAAGGCTGGGCTGGTGCCACAGGAATTTCGACGAGATAAGTAGCGCCCTTCCCTTCATTATCGGTCGCTCTGACTGAGCCGCCATAGTGATGTGCAAGAAAGAACACGCCCAGTAGATTGAGCCCGAACTGCTGACCAGCTGCATCGCGCGAGGTAAACGGATCAAAGACAGATCGCTGTGCATCCTTCGGCATGCCAAGCCCGTCGTCTGAGAGAGTGAACAAAATGCTGACAGGACTTCCAGCTACAGTCTGTATCTGAGCTTTGAAATGAATCGTGCTCCCCTCGGGTAGATTGACCAGTTCGTCTTCTAGAAGAAGCTCGAACATGCGTGCGAAACGGGGCGGCTCGGCTTGTAAGGCCGGCAACTCCGCTGGGAGATCAACCAACAAATTCACTTTCTTTGCTTCCAGCCTCGGCTTGGCGTTCGACAAAGCTATTTGGATGATAAGTAAAGGGTCAATGACGGTCTCCACGGTGGTAGTGTCCGTAGTCGCGATGCCATCAAGATGGTTCACGAGTTCACTGACCTGATGTGCATGGGCCATGACTTGCGCATGGAAGTCACGCCAGAAAGCAGGGTCGCGAAGACGGTTCGTGTCGAGCTCCTCATAGCGCAATTTAGCCGGCGTCTGGTGCAAGAAGGTGCGCACAGCATCGAGAGGATTGCGCAAGCGCTGGCTGAGACCAGCGGCGAGTACGCCGAGACTGATAATCCGATCCGCTACGATCATGTTTTGAACGACGGAGAGTTTCTCCAGCAGGAGTTCGTCACGCTCACGTTGTAGCAGGAAGAATTCGAGAGCACGCCGCAAAGTATTGCGCATGTCCTCTACTTGTATGGGTTTGGAAATGTAGCGGAAAATGTTGCCGTTGTTTACGGCATCCACGGTGACGCCGAAATCAGCATAGGCCGTGATCATCATCCTAACCATACTTGGACGCAGTTGTCTGGCCCGCTCGATTAATTGGAGACCTTTTTCTCCAGGCATGCGTTGATCGGTAAGAAGTACTCCAATGTCATCCCCACGCTCTTGAATGATGCGCATGCCCTCGGCTGCACTAGAGGCGGTTATGACTGTGAAGTCGTTGCCGAAACTTTTTTGAAAGTACTTTAGGGACATCTCTTCGTCGTCGACGTAGAGGATGCAGTAGCGCTTGTAGTCGTGCATAATAGGGGTGTTAGACGAATGTGGTCTCCTGCGTGGAGGTACGATAGGAAGAAGCTTCCGGCAAATCCAGGATAAATTCCGTGCCTAGCCCCTCCTTAGAGTTGATGGTGATTAGGCCCTGATGGTCGGCGAGAATTCGGTGGCAAATGGAGAGTCCGAGGCCCAGCCCCTTACCAACTTCCTTGGTAGTAAAGAAGGGGTCAAATACGTTCTCCTGCGTTTCGCCGCTCATTCCTGCTCCATTGTCTTTTACGGAGATAATGACGCGTTCCAGCTTCTGGGAGACCTGAATCTCGATGGTTGGCTTCTCATTATCAGAGTAGGCTTTTTCAGCTGTGGCATCAATGCTGTTCTGCAGGAGGTTCACCAAGACCTGAGTCATATGGCCGTGGTTGCCATGGATGAGGATGCCCTCTGGCGAATTAACGAGGAAACGTACGCCATCCTTCTGATGATGAGAGAAGAAACGGAGGACGGTATTGACCATGGTATGAACTTCGAAATCAGCAAAGCCATCTTGGTTGGGCCGCGTAAAACTGCGAAGATCTGCAATGATGGTTACAACGCGTTTTACGCCGACGTCGATATCCTCAAGAGTTTCGTCGAAGTCTTTTTTCAAAGTATCCGGCAGCTGATCACTCATTTGCTTGAGCCAGTAAATCCCCTGGGTGGCGAAATTAAGAGGATTGTTGATCTCATGAATGAGCCCTGCGCTCATACGTCCGAGCGCAGACAGCTTTTCATGCTGAATGAGAAGTGACTCTGTTTCTTTGAGTTGCTCAAGGGTCGCCTGGAGCTGATTTTTCTGTTCAGCCAACTTCCGCTGAAAGCGATGTGACTCGGCGAGGTTCTTGAGTCGAACCCGCACCTCGGTCAGGGAGAAAGGCTTGCCGATGAAGTCCGTGGCTCCAGCGGTCAGGGCCTCGATTTTACTGCGTTCATCAGGACGTGCGGTGAGTAGGACAACGGGTATGCTGCGTGTAGCAGCATGACCACGCAATTCGCGACACACCTGCATTCCATTTTTATAGGGCATCATCAAATCCGAAAGGATGATGTCCGGCAGATATTGATTGGCCATGGTGATTGCCTCGTTGCCATCGTCAGCTTTGATGACCTCAAACTCTGCTGACAATTGGCCAGCGAGGTAGGCCATCATGTCAGGCTCATCTTCAGCGATAAGGAGGGTAGGTTTACCTTTAGTGCCTCGGCGGAGGCTATGCTGAGGCACGATATTACGTTCTGGGCGGCGCTGCGCTTCGGCTGAACTTGGGGAGAATTCGGCCCTGCGATAAAGATCCACAATCCATTCCTCGGTTTTCGGCTCCTGACTCTTTTCGTGCTCCGATGACTCTACCTGGCTCGAGTTGGCACGTTCATAGGGGAGGAGGATGGTGAAGGTGGTGCCTTTCCCGAGGGCACTGTCCACACTGATGCTACCCTTGTGCAGATCGACGATTTCCTTGACGAGAGCCAGACCGATTCCCAGCCCTTGAAAACGTCTTCGGGAGGATGCGTCTGCCTGCCAGAAACGACTGAAGAGATGTGGCAGGTGGTCGGCTGAGATTCCGACCCCTGTGTCGGAAACTTCGAGTCGAATGTTGCTGCCATCATAGCTGGCGGTGAAGGTAATGGTGCCTCCAGCAGGGGTGAATTTCAGAGCATTAAAAAGGAGGTTAAGGCAGACTCGCTCAAGTTTTTCCACATCTGCCATCAGCGGAGGGATATCGGCGGCGGCCGTTGCACTTAATTTGATGTGCTTGTCCCGTGCCAGCGCCAGACAAGCGTTGCTCAACTCATTAACAAAGTCAGCTATGACCACCGGTGCTTTGTTGAGTTCGATAGTCTGAGAATCCAGCCGAACCAGTTCGAGAAGCGTGTTAATGAGCTTCAGGAGACGCATGGCATTGGCCTGCATCGTGGAGAGCATCGCCTGCCTTTCTGCTTCCACGATGGCTGCGCCTTTATTCAAAAGGGTCTCCACGGGTGCGATGAGCAGGGTGAGGGGGGTTCGCAACTCGTGGCTGATGTTGGCGAAGAAGCGGTTTTTAGCCAAGTCGAGTTCACGCAGCTTTTGATTATTCTCCTCAAGCTGCTTCACCGCATGCTCCAGTTCTTCGTGTTTGGCATCCAAAGACTGGCTAAGCTGGAATTCCGAAAAGCGGGTACGCACATAGAGCCAACTGCCCATGACAACGATGATTCCCGTCACCAGGATAAAATAAAGATTGCTGACGAAGATACCGCTGACCACATCGACGGAACCGCCAAGGCAGGCTATCATGTATGCGAACATGGTGGTGGCGACGACGAGTGCGCTCTCGAGGGCGGTCCAACGCATGAGAAGCGCGGCTCCCACCATCACGAGGTTTAATCCGGCATAGTAGCTGGACCCGGCACCGCCCAACTGATGGATCATCATAGCAATGGCCGCGATTGGTGGGGCAGCGACTAGCAGTCCGAGTATTTTGATCGTCCGCGGATGCTGGGAGCGGCCCAGTAGCAGATAGATTATCCATAAAAGCACGGCGCTTCCAAGCCTAAGTGGAAGAAATTTCACAAACCAGCCGGTATTCTCCAGCAGCAGTTCAAGGCAACTGCCCAGCGGCATGAAGAGCATCGCGATGAGGCAGCAGACCCGGTAGTTTTCACGCCGGATCGGTGTCTCATGAAGGAGGAATTTCTCCCACGAATCAAGGCTGGATTTATTCGATAGCATCGTCGGGTTTGCGCACTTCGAGGAAGATGTTTACGTGGGTTGGATCGGCTTTGATGGAGACGTTATCAGCAGGTGCTGTTGCTGGGGCGAGACCAAGCATTTGGGCATCGTCACGATAGACAAGGTGCCAGTCCATGACGCTCTCCATCCACTGGCGTGAAGGGTTTCCGCTGTGGACATTCGTTGCGATGAGAAGCCCGCCAGGTGCCAGTAGTGAGTAAAAGATCTCCAGAAGTCTCCGACAAACCCGGTCTGAGAGGTAGTCAAACAGGCCTGCGCAGTACACGACATCGTAATTTTCACCGCCCTTACGAGTGCCGTCTTTGAGCACGTGTTGAACCGATTTCTTTTTCAGATTCAGCACGATGCTGCGGCCGTGAAGGATACGCAGATCATTCAGAGTGCGTGTGGTGTAATCGAGGGTCTCATCATTAAAGTCGAGGAGTGTGAAATCCCCGTGGTCGCTTAGTTCATCCTGGACTATGAAGCGCTGGACTTCCTGGGCGGGGCCGCAGCCGAGGTTGAGATAGCTCGCCCGTTTTCCTTTCTCCACTGCACGCATGGTTTCGGCCCGGATGTTTTCATGGAGGTAAGTGATCCGATTGCGATGCGCGATGACTGTAGGCGATTCGAGGAAGGCTCGGTTCAGCACTTTGGCAAAAATGGAACAGCCCTCGTAGGGGTCACGTAGCATCATGCTGACCATTTCATAGTCTCCTGCATATCCGAGAGGCTTCTGGTAGGTGCGGTAGGTGAAGGGCGAGCACAGGACGAGCGGGTGGATCTGACGTTTGATGTAGCTGCGGTGAATGCCGGTGAGTTCTTCAGGCACCTGGGCAGCCACTTGCTCGAAGCGGAGGAAAAGCGGCCAAAGTGTCGGCATGACGGGCACCTCGATCTCCCGGATGGCATATGCTTCTGCTTCAGGGAAGTCATTGGATGGCAGGGAACGCAGACAGAGTTCTACCTGCTCCATCCAGCGCCGCAGGTCCGTGAGTATGGTCTGAATGTCTGACACGATGACTTTGAAGTCAGGCAGCACGCGGAAAATGCGGGAACTATCCTTCAAAAATTCCTGTAGTTCCTCACTCACCCCCTGGCGGTAGCGCAGCGGATTAAAGATATCCACATCTCTCCAGCCATCTTCCTCCAAGGCAGCCTCAAGGACGAGCATGATGCCTGCGTTGACTAGATTGCTGATGATGGCGCGACCAGAAAATAAGGTGCGTTCATTTACGCTGATCTGGAAATCACTCAGAACCTCAGAGAGCTGGAGGATGCTATAGGGATTGTAAACTTCGAAGACTGCAGAGTGTCGAGTGAGCCGCAGCATTGTTCCACGCACCTCCGCCCCTTGGCTGTTTCGGCAGTAGATAATGCCAAGCCGATCTCCAGCGAGCGGGCCGCTGGAAGGGGAGGACGAAGGGACAATTTCGAGAGCCATATCGTTTTTTTAGCCAATTGACCAAATCTTCGCCCGCTACACAAGAAGCGATCAAATATACTTCGAAAAACTTACATGATTAGCTTCTCAAAAAGCTAAGTAAACCGAACTGATTTCTTTAAAACAAGTGGCTAAAACTCAAGCTGAGCACATGCCATTGATGACGATAAGTACCGTTGAAGGCTGGATTGCCCGCGCCTGTGACTGACCTGTCGGGGTTGAAGATAAATCCGTAGGTGGCATCGATGCGATTGCTTTTTCCGCGCCAACCAAGGCCAAGGCTGAAGATGTGGCGGTCATAAGCTGGAATGGAAGGCGTGTAGGTGCTGTTAGGCATGGAGTTTTCCGAAAAGAGATAGCCTGCACGCACCAGCCAGGACGGACTCAGCTTGTATGTCGCGCCTGCACCGAGGTCGATCGAGTTCTTCCATTTCAGAGGGAGGCTGGTTTGCGGCAGGGCGACGTTTTTTACTGTTAAAGGAATATCATCGTGAGAACTGTTGGCGCTCCATTTGAAATCAAAGCCCAGCGTGAACTTGTCGGTCAGGTCGATCCCGTAACCCAGCGCAAGGGAGCCTGGGAAGGTCATATTGGATTCAAAGTCTGTGACGGTGGTTCCAAGCGTTCGGACCTGGAGATCTCCTTCCATTTCCAGTCGCAAGGGCAGGCGGCCGACGACGGATAGCCGCTGGCGTGGGGTTAGCTTCCAGAGGATGCTGCCAAACCCGCTCGTCCCCCAGCCTTGCGCATCAAAACGTAGTTCACCATCAAAGCCTGGAATGACTGGAATAAGCTGGTTGATCTGCAGATCTCCATACATGAAATCAAGGCCCAGACCCGCACTGACAGTATCCGAAATCCGGAAGGCGATGGATGGGGTGATGCTGTAGGTGCGGAGGCTCGACTCATAGGGGACAAAGTAGCGTAGGGGGCTAGTCTTGGAGTACTCAGAGCCGAGCCCATAAGGCGTGGAAAGCCCGAGACCGAAGGCTACATGATTTCCAGCCAAGGGAATGACTGCATAAAGGCTGGCTGGAAATACCCAGGGGTCGTTATTGTGCATGGAAATTCCAGCGGCAGACTCAAGGCCGATGTCTGACCGCCACAGGCCCGTATTGAGCTGCAGGGTGGCTTGTTCGATTTCCAGCATGGATGCTGGTGCCACTCTGGCCGTGGTGGCATCTTGAAGATTAGCAAAGCGCCCCCCCGCGATACCCAGAGCCTCCGCTGAATCTGGAATAAGTGATAGTGACTCTGCTGCCTGACCTGTGCTAGGCAGGCAGAGAAGACCAGCCAGGAGGGCGATGTAGGAGAAGTGGGTGTTTTTCATCGGAGGATTACAGGCTTTGGAGTTGAGGAATGGAGGTGCTGCTTGGTGTCTTCGAGGCCAGAGTGGTCTGGAGAGGTTTCGCTGTAGGTGCGCTATTCACTGCCCCTTTTTCCAGAGTTCTGGTGACGACGTTGAGAAGATCAAGCACATCGAAGGGTTTGGTCAGATAATTGACTCCCACCGTGAGTTCCTCGCCTCCGGTGATCATGGCGGGCTGGTAGCCGCTCATATAGATGATGGGAAGTTCTGGTGCAGACGCGCGCAGGTAACCTGCCAGATCAAAACCCGTCAAGCCATCCGGCAGATAGATGTCTGAGATGACCATGTCGATACCGTCACGATTCGCCTGCCAGAGAGTCCAGGCTTCCATCGCGGATTGCGCTTTGAGAACCTTGTGCCCCTGGCTGGTCAGGATGTAACCCAAAATGTCGCAGATGGACTTTTCATCATCCACTACCATGAAGATGAGCTGTTTTTCGATACTGGAGACGATGTTTCGCGCAGTGGCGACGCGCTGCATAGCCTCCTGCGGCTGTTTCGGGTCGGCCTCAGGCAGCGCGAGTGAAAAAACGCATGATCGATTGGTGCTGACATTGATTTTGAGTTCTCCGCCGAGGCTTTCAGCCAGCTTTACCGCTGACAGCAGTCTTTCTGCGATTTCCTGTTCTGGCTTGGCATCCTCTGCTCCGGGTGCCAGATCAAAGGATACATGGATCATCATTTGCTGCCCAGACTGATTCGCTAATGAAGATTGACTGACGAGGGTAATACTGAGATTACCCCCGCGAGACGCGTATTCCTGGCCCCGGATCACCAAAAGATTCAAGAGCCGGGTGAGCAGGCTTTCCGAAGCATAAATGAAGTGTTCGCAGTCACTGTAGTAAAGGTCGATACGCACTTTTTCCTTCAGAACGCGTCCCATCATTTCGACCTGTTTGGTGATCACCGGTAGCGCATTGAAGATGTGCATGTCCGCGGGGACCTCCACTTCGGAAGTCAGGGCCATCATCTGTCGGCTTAGCAAAGATGCACGTTCAGCCGCCTCCAGCATCTGCTCCATTGGCAGAGTGGCCACCATCCCTGACGGAGTCAGTAGCGCTGAACTAAGATGACCCTGGATGATGGTGAGCGCATTGTTGAAGTCGTGGGCGATGCTCGAGGCTAGGCCGGACATCACATCGATGATTTCCGCATCGGATCGCTTTTGATGAAGCTCTGCACGGAAGCCCCTCTCCTGATACAACTCACCCGCCATTTTTTCCGCCCGTAGAGAGGTCTGCATGAGGCGGCTCTGTAGATCAATCTGGCGGCAGGCCATTTCCCGCTCTGCCACCCACTTGATGCACATGGCCTGGCATAGTTGGAGGACTTCGATCGGGTCGAAGGGTTTTTTCAGCACGACAAGCCGGTGGCTGGCACCGAGTTCTTCCACGATCTCCTGCCAGGAGTAATCAGAGTAGGCAGTGCAGAGAATGATCTGGAGGTCACTCTGCACACGCCACAGCCGCTTTACCGTTTCCACACCATCGATACCAGGCGGCATGCGAACATCCACAATCGCAACAGCGAATGGCACCCCTTGTTCGATGGCCGCCCTGGCCAGGCTCTCCGCCTGCTCCCCCTGGCTGGCAAAAGCAGTCTGAAAGTTCGGGCGGAACTTGGACTGGTGATCCCGCATCTCATCAAACAGCACGGCTTCGATCTGCTCCAACTCCTCCATGCCTGAGGCGGAGGGGCACAGGATACGTCTGTAGTCATCCCGGATGGACGGGTTGTCATCGACAATGAGCACGCGGGTGTTTGAGTACATAGTTGTAGGGTTGGTTTAGGAGGATTTGGAAGCCTGAGTTTTGCTAGGCCTCAAAAGTGGTCCGGTGTCATGCGTGCGCACAGCCGCAGCCAGTGATTTCGGGGCAAAGCGGGCCGGGAATTCCAGGACGAAACTGGCACCATGCCCTTCGCCCTCACTCTGTGCCTTCAAGGTGCCGCCCATCTCTTCCACCAGCAGGGCGGCGTGGTGCAGGCCGAAACCGTTACCTTCTTTTCGCGTGGTAAAGCCGTGGGTGAAGATCCGCTGAAGGTTGGGCTTGCTGATGCCACAGCCTGTGTCCTGAACGACGACCATCACGGAGCCGGGCTGGGGCTGGGTGATGTAAAGTAGGATGCGTCTCTCCATCACCCCTGCGGCTGAGACGGCATGACGAGCGTTGCTCACGAGATTCACAAGAACCTGCAACATAAGGTTTTTCGGCAGCATGATGGGCGGCATGTCGGCGAAGTGGTGCTCGATTTGGATTTCACGGTCACGCAGGAGATCCCCCTCCAGGGCCAGAGATTGCTCAAGAAGGGAGGCCAGATCCACCGCCTCTTCCACCTGGGATGCACGCCCGTGCAGTTGTTGCAGGGAAATCACATCTTTCATGTGCTCGATGTGCTGCACCATGCTCATCGCATCCAGATACATCTGGCGGCTTTCCTCCGCCAGATGCTCGCTGAGGGTGATCAGATAACCAGGAAGGCGACGCCCCTGAGGATGCTCACGGAAAAAGGTGGCCAGATCGTCCTCGTGTTCCTTCAGCATCTTGGCGGCCTTGCCCAAGTTTCCACTGCGCGAACCAGCCAACTTTTCTACATGCAGTTTAGCGCTCACATTCAGGCTGGTGAGTACGTTTCCGATGTTGTGCAGCACGCTCTTGGCGATCTCTGATTTGCCGGCTTCGTGGGCTGCCTCTAGCTGCTGTTTGTGCAGACGATTTTGCATCTCCAACTGGGCATGGCGCTGGGAGATGTCTTTCAGCACTCCACACATCGTCAGCTTTCCGCTGGCGTCTGGCAGGGTGACTCCATCTTCACAAAGCATGGCGTAGTCTCCATTCTGCATTCGGAACCGGAACTCCACCTGGTAACGCTTAATTCCGGCCACGGATTTGCTCCAGGCCGCCCGCACATTCACTAGATCCTTAGGATGGACTCGTTCGCGGAAAAAAGCAGCGTCCGTCTTCCACTCTTGGTAGCCCAGAAATCCCTCTGCCTGAGGGCTCAAGCTGAGATAATCACCACTTTGTGGACAGCGCTGCCACAATACCCCGGAAACCGACGCCACCAGAAGATGCAACTGAGCTTCCTCAAAGCGCAGCCCTGCCGCCATCGCCGCCATCAATTGCTCCCGCTTTCGGCTGCGCTGAAGTAGCGATGTGAATACGGCGATGAGGCCCGCGCAGAACAGCATCGTGATCACAGCAATTAGGCTGTAGCCTGTGAGCAGTGAAGCGGGTTCGTGCGAACTTGGCTGTGTTTGTAGCGTGGCACCAACATGAATGCCACCCCAGATGCCCGGCACGAGTGGTATGAGAAGAAGGGTGAACCGCTTTTGTCTCGACATTGAGCGGCATACCAAAAACCACGCGACCGCCGCGTAGCCTAGCAGGCTGAAAAACATGATGAAGAGGGGAGCAGGCATTGTGGGAGACTGACCGTGTAACCGATGATAAATTGGTTTTACTATATTTCTTAGCTCTCAAAACTTCTATAAGACCAAAGTCTTATAGACGCCTCTTCTGCTCCCGGAGCGATCCGAAGTACCGCATGAAGCCCCCGTTGACGGGGCTTGGCTTCCTGATATTCCACTGCCATGCCTAAGGCCGACTCCATCCCCACCAAAGAATCATCGGAGGACCTACTCCACGGGCGTGTGGGGCCACACCCTAGTCTGGATTGTCTCGCCGGTGTCTCTGTGGGGTTTTCCGCCTCACTGCTGCACGACCTCCGCCAGCCTGTGTCTGCGATCCTTTTCAACGCACTGGCAGCAGTCCGCATCGTCCGCAAGGAGGAATCTCCCTGGAATCCGATGGTTGAGGAGAGTTTGACGGACATCATTCATGAGGTGGACCGGCTGAAAACTCTTCTTCAGGGTCTCGGGACCTATCTCGGACTGGCCGAGGATGAGGTGACAGGGCTGGAAGTAAACGAGACTTTGGCCAGAGCGCTGGGGCTGCTGTCTGGAGAGTGCATTCGCCGTCAGTTCCTGCTGAGTACCGACTTCGGGCCTGACATCCCAGCGCTACAGGTTTCCTCTTCCCAACTGACCAGAGCCGTCATCTCCCTCGCTCTGGACCTTTTTCAGGCTCTGGAAGCAGCACCTGTCGGCGCGCGGCAGATCTGTGTTTCTACGCAGTTTTCGGCAGGGCTCGTCAAGATCGGTTTCCAGGTCCGTGCATTGCCAATTATGGAGGGGAAAAGTCCTCCTCCACTGCTTCAATTGCAGGCATGGCATGGGCGGACCTTCGTCAGCCAGGAACCTCCTGAACTGATCACCTGGGGCATAGAACTTCCACTCAGCCCGACTCAACCCTCATGAACGAATCTCCAGAGGTCTATGTCGTCGATGATGATGCCGCGATCCTGCGGGCACTGACGCGGCTTTTGCAGGCGGCTGGCTATCGAGTGCGTCCATTCCAGTCGCCTGTGGAGTTTCTGAGCTCTTCGACGCTTGACGCACCCGGCTGTGCCATCCTCGACATGCACATGCCTGAGTTCGACGGTTTAGAACTCCAGCGGCAGATTCTCAGGCGTGAAAGCCCCCTGGGGATCATCTTTCTCACCGCTCACGGGCGCATCGATCAATGTGTGGAGGCAGTGAAATCCGGTGCCGTGGATTTTCTTTCCAAACCGGTAGAAGACACGGTGCTGCTCGCGGCGGTCGATCAGGCCCTGACCAAAAGTCAGGCACGACACCAAGAAAAACGGGAGGCACAAAATCTCCTCCAACTGTATCGAACACTCTCTCCCCGCGAGCGTGAAGTCTTTACCCTCGTGGTGACGGGCTTGCTGAATAAACAGGTGGCCGCACATCTGGGAGCCAGCGAGAAGACCATCAAAATCCACCGCGGACGAGTGATGGCGAAAATGCAGGCTGAGTCACTGGCAGATCTGGTGATCATGGCGGCCCGCCTGCGGCAATTTGGACCGCAAGCGGAACAAAACGAATCGTGATGCCCCACCAGCAAAGTCTTGCCGGAGATATGGGTTTGATTGATATTTCCGTATGCACTTCAGCACGCCTTCACCTCTTATCGCCATCGTCGATGATGACTCATTGGTAGGGCTCTCACTCGCGCGTTTGCTGGAGACACTGGGCTTTAGAAGCCAGTATTTTCACTCGGGTGAGGAGTTTCTGGCCTCACTCGCGGTCACACTTCCAGACTGCATCCTTATTGATGTCTGCATGCCAGGACTCAGCGGACCGCAGGTGGTTCATGAGCTTCGTCACCAGCACATATTGACGCCAGTCATATTCATTTCTGGAGGCTCGGACACCCAGCTTAGCCAGCCTTTGGAGACCACAAACAGCCACAGCTTTCTGAACAAACCTTACTGTGTGGATGACCTTTTCATCAAAGTAAGCATGGCTCTCGGCTGCCGTGGATTCGTGCCTCTGCGTTGCCCCTGGCCTTGCCCGATCATCGGTCACGCCGTCTGGAACTGCGCCATGTCCGGCTACTCCGAAGAGGAACGAGAGCGGCTCAATGCCACCGCTCCCATCGCCTCCTCCAGTCTGCGGGAGCAGGATCGCCACGCTCCTTTGCTGGCGTTTTGAAACGGCCCAATCACTCGATCTCGACGCGATACCTTGGCAGCTTGGGATCGACCTCCAAACTGTAGGCATCAATGCCGCCTGCCAGGCACTGCGTGCTGGTAAAGCCATGGCCCAAGAAATAGGCAGCCACATCCATGCTACGGCCACCCGTATGATCATAAAGGATCACTGGTGTATCCTTAGGCCACTTATCGAACGCCGTTTGAACCACCTCCTGACTCAACAGCGTGGAACCGGGGATCTTCACCGCCTCGTGCTCTTCACGCGTCCGGACATCCAAGACGCGGACAGTGCTGCTCGTGCTCATCAGAGCAGCCAGTTCGCGGGGGCTGATCTGGAGCTTCACATCTTCACCGTGACTGTTCTCGATGTGTGCGATCACCTCCGGGACATCCAGGTCATTGCGAGCACAGACCTGGGAGATCGTCTCCGTCGGCTGAAAAGCACAACTGCTGCACCCGCCGATGTGGTAACGAGCAAATAGAGCCCTTTGCGCCCCTGGGTAGGCACGCAGCACCTCGGCCAGGGTGGTCTCGGGGGTCAGTGGCGGAAGGGATGGAGTACTCATGGGGGGAATTTCGCCACCATAGCCATGAAAAGTTCAGGTTCCAAGGTTCTTCACGACTTCAAGAGAGCAGAAAGAAAAGCATGCTCGACTCTTTCACTGGCTCGCGCTCTGATTCAGGCGTTTCACCATGCCTTCCGCTTTTATTCTGAGCTTTCCCCGCCTTCTCCTCAGCACCGTTTGCATTATTGCTCTGTGCCAGTGCGCCAGCACCTCCGTTTTGCCGCCACACACCCAAGACGAAACTTACTGGTCGGCAGAAACCGTGAGTGGTCCGACAAAAATCGTCATCAGCCTTCAGGAGCAACTCGTCGCCCTCTTCAAAGGCGGGCGGCTCGTCGGGCTCTCCCCCATCTCCTCAGGGCGTGAGGGATACGATACCCATCCCGGAAATTTCAAAGTCACTGAGAAGGACATCGATCATCGCTCCAGCCTCTACGGTGCCTTTGTTGATCAGGCAGGCAATGTCGTCGTTCAGGACGTCAACACCCGCACGGACACTGCGCCTGTAGGCACAAGATTCGTCGGGGCCGACATGCGCTACTTCATGCGCATCAATGGTGCCATTGGCATGCATCAAGGGTACCTCCCCGGATATCCTGCCTCTCACGGCTGTATCCGCCTTTCGGCAAAAATGGCCCCGCTCTTCTTTGCTGCCACCCCTCAGGGCACACCTGTAGAGATACAATCAAACGCCGCCCTCCAGGCTCTTCGCCCAACTGTTCTTCCACCCAAAGCTCCCGTCGTAAAGCCCCCGCCACCCGCGCCGACGTCCCCCAGGACTCCCGCATTGGCGAAACCGCAAACTCCGAAGCGGCTCCCAGTCAAAGCACCGAGCAAAAATAAAACTTCTACTCTCTACCTCGAAGGCTACGGCCCCCAGTGAGTGATGCACCTCACGCGCTCCCAGCATCTCTATTTGCCCGGTCTATGTCCACGCTGAACGTCATCGCCACTTTGCGCACCTGTTACACCGACAAATTTGGTGTGCCGCGCCAGTCAGGGCTGGCACCAAGTGCATGGGGAATCATCGAGTTTGAGCACGGCTATCGACGCGCCGAGGCGGTCAAAGGGATCGAGGAGTTCAGCCATCTATGGCTCATCACTCAGTTTCATCTGGTGAATGAAGAGCCAACCTCGCTCACGGTGCGTCCGCCTAAGCTCGGCGGAAATGAGCGGCGAGGGGTGTTTGCCACGCGCTCGCCCTTTCGGCCAAACCGGCTGACCTTGAGCGTGGTGAAGCTGGACCGAGTGGAACTTGAGGGCGATAAGTCTCCGCGTCTGTTCGTCTCCGGTGTCGATCTCGTCGATGGCACACCCATTTTCGACATCAAACCCTATGTGCGTTACGCGGACTCCATCCCTGATGCCTACAGTGGCTTCGCGGACACGCCACCGCCGCCTGTGCCGGTCATTTGGGATTGTGAAAGCCCTGTGCCGGACGTGACACGCCTCATTATCGACCAATCTCTAGCTCAGCAGCCACAGCCTGCTTACCACGATGACAATGATCGCGAATACACGACGGAGATCGCTGGGTGGCGCGTGAAGTGGCTGTCCAAAATAGACGGCGCGCGAGTGAAGAGTTGCGAACCTGTCGGCTGAGAAACAAAGGCTGACTTTTTATCATGCTATCGACAGATCTTCCCATCCGCGCCGCCACAGAAATAGCCCTCGCCCACGGCATCACGCCAGATCGCTGTGACATTCTGCAAAACAGCAGCACACTTGTTTTGCGCCTCACGGAGACGCTGGTCGCACGCATCGTTCAGGACACAGACGGCCCACGGCAGGGCACAGAGTGGTTTGCCCGGGAAAATGCCATCGCCCTGCATCTCACGAAAAACGGCGCGCCAGTGATCCCTCTGCATCCAGCTTTGCCAGCGGGTCCGCATCTTCATCTGGGCTATCCGATCAACTTTTGGGAGTTCGTCACCAAGATCGACGCCGAACCCGATCCCACTGTGATCGGCCACACGCTGCGCCAGTGCCATCAAATCATGAGTCACTTCCCGGAGTCATTGCCAAATCTGGCGATCATCTCCGAGAGTCTCACCATCCTGGATGAGCGTGAACTCTTCCCGAAATCGACACAACAAATGCTCCGGGATCATCTCACGGCTTCCACGCAAGTTCTGAGTAGCTACCCGCATCAGCCACTGCATGGCGATGCTCACATGGGGAACCTCATGAACACGACACGCGGCCTGCTATGGACGGACTGGGAGGATACCTTCGCCGGTCCGGTCGAGTGGGATGTGGCCTCCGTCATCTGGAATGCGAAGCTCCTCGATGAAGATCCCGCCACCGTGAAGGCGATCCTGGATGCCTATGGCCCGGTGGATGAAAAAGCGCTGAACCAAAGCCTCATCGGACGCGCTGCGGTGATGACAGCTTGGTATCCCATCCTGTATCCGAATCCGAATGAAGAGCGGCAGCGCAGACTGCGAAGTCGGATCGAGTGGCTGGAGAAATGTTGATCAGTCGGCCAACAGCGGATGCGTGCGCTTCAAGAGCGGAAATTCGACGCGCTGGCCCGTAATGCCAGACTGGAAAACACCATGCGCCATCTCCATGGCCTTCATCGCACGTTCGCCAGAACCAAGTGGCTCGCGATTTTCAGCGATGGACTGGAGCCAGTCACGCACGACACGACGATGCGAAGCATCGTAGCCAGTGAGACCTTCAAATTTGGCATCAGCAGCGGGTTCGACACCTCCAGTCCAGTCCTGCCAATTCTCCACTCGAGTGGTAGCCGCGCGATTCGGCTCTGTGAGCAGGGATAGGGTGGGAGCAAAGCCCGCATGCATCCGCACAATGCCACGCGTGCCGATGATCTCCATGCCGAAGGGGCCCGTAGCTTTCTCCAAGCCCACTCGGCTCCGGAAGGTGACGTTCACACCCGAATCCATCGCAAAGGTCGCGAAAATGTCGTCGCCGACGACGGGACCGACTTTGTCAGTAGGCGACTCCTTGGCATCAGCAAGGATGACGCTTTTGCCATGATAACTGACGCGTGCCTGACACCACTGAACCTCACCACCAAAGAGCCGAGCGAGATCAAACACGTGCAAGCCGAGCACCATCATATCTTGGCCACCCGCACGTGATCCCATCTTGCCCACGGTATGAATTTCCAACACATCACCGATGAGTCCTTCGCGCAGGGCTTTCTCCAGACGCAGCACGCTCGGTGCCATACGTGAGACATGAGCAACGGCAACACGGCGCTGATTCACCTTGGCCAGACGCAGGACGTCATCCGCCTCTGCCAGCGTGATGGAGAAAGGCTTTTCGAGATACAAATGCGCCCCGGACTCCAGCGCAGCCATCGCCATCGCGTGATGTTCCGTGGCCCAACGCGGGCCGATGGCCACGAGGTCGGGTTTTTCCTTCGCCAGCATGTCGCGATAGTCCGCATAGCCCTTCGCGGCTCCACTCGCAGCCTGCGCCTTGGCCCGGCCGCCCTCATGCGGGTCCGCCACGGCCACCACGCTGACATCGCTCATGTTTTGAAATACACGCTCGATGCCGTGGCCGTAGTCCCCTGCCCCGGTGTGGCCGATGATGGCGGCTTTGAGCATCGTGGCATCAGCGGCAGGCAAAGCACGCATTGCAGCCCATGCGGTGCTACCGAAGAAGAGTTGGCGTCGGGTGGTGGTCATCATGGTGAAGGGAATACGAGCCGGGAGGCGTTGGTTTGGCATCGCATGAGATCTCTCTTCCTCGCCTTCCTCGCCCTGCCCTTGCTCGCCACCGCTCAGGACAAGCCCGTCTTCAAAGCGGGCGCGGCCACCAGCAACATCACGCCGCCGCTGGGCATGGAGATCGTGGGAAACTTCGCGCCGAGGCCCATCGCGAAGCATGTGCATGATGAGCTGCATGTGCGCTGCCTCGTGCTCGATGACGGCACCACGAAGCTCGCCTTTGCCGTGGCAGACACGATTTCACTCGGACGCGATGTTTGGGACGAGGCCAAGAAGAAGCTCGAAGCCGCCACGGGCATCCCGGCGGCAAACATGATGTTCTCCGGCACGCACACGCATTCCAGTGTGTCGGCCATCTCGAACAAAGATCCCTCGCTCGACTATCGCAGCTTCATCATCTCTCGCGTGGTGGATGGGGTGCGGCGTGCGCTGAACAATCTGGAGCCCGCCCGCATCGCGTGGGGCACGGGAAAGCTGCCGCAACATGTCTTTAATCGCCGCTGGCTGCTCAAGGAAGGCATGACGAATGATAACCCCTTTGGCGGTAAAGATCGCGCAGTGATGAACCCGAGTAGCCTGCTGCTTCCACGCCTTGCCGGACCTGCCGGACCGACGAATCCCGAGGTGTATTGCCTTTCCGTTCAAGCCACCGACGGACGCCAGATCGCGCTCATGGCAAACTACTGGCTGCACTACGTCGGCGGCGTGAACAAAGAAGATCTCTCGGCGGATTACTTCGGCGAATTCTGCCGTCGCATCGAAGAAAAAGTCGGCGCACCCTGCGTCGGCATCCTGGCGAATGGTCCCTGCGGTGACGTGAACAACAACGACTACAGCGGCAAAACGCCGACCGTGAAACGCGAGCCCTATGAAAAGATCAAACTCGTCGCAGGTGATCTCGCGCAGGAAGTGCTGCGTGTGCGCGAGACGCTCAAACATCAAGATTGGGTGCCGCTGAAGGCTGCGGCGAGCGATTTGGAGCTGGGAGTGCGTCGTCCGACACCGGAAATGATCGCGTGGGCGGAAAGCGTGCTCGCCAAGCCCAAAGATGCGACGCCCACGCATCGCTTGGAGCAGCCGTATGCCGAGCGCACACTCGCTGCACGCGATGCGAAGCCAGACACCGTTCAAGCTGTGATCCAAGCCTTCCGCATTGGTGATCTCGGCATCGCGTCGATCCCGTTTGAGGTCTTCACGGAGATTGGCCTCGAAATCAAAGCCCGCAGCCCTTTCAAAGACACTTTCACCATCGAACTCGCCAATGGCAGCAATGGCTACCTGCCTACACCGAAGCATCACGACCTCGGCGGTTACGAAACCTGGCTTGGCACCAACCGCGTCGAACGCGAAGCCTCCGTGAAGATCACCGCGAGGGCGCTGGAGATGCTGCAACGTGTTCACACCACCCCATGATCTTGCGCCTTCGTCACCTCATCGTCGCCGCTTGTTTGAGTGCCCTGGCGCAAGCGGAAGTCGTGCGCATCGAGATCGCCGAACGATCGTCCTTTGCCGATGGTAATGTTTTTGGCCCGGCGGGTGCCTATGAACGCCTCAAGGGTCGGATGTTCATCGAGACGGATCCTGCCAACAAAGCCAACGAGCGCATCAGCGACCTCCGGCGGGCACCGCGCAATGCTCGCGGCAAGGTGGAGAGCTGGACGGACTTCTTTCTGCTGAAGCCGGTCGATGCGGCCAAAGGCAACGGCGTGCTGCTCTACGACGTGAACAATCGCGGCAACATGCTGGCGCTGTGGACCTTCAACGATGGCGAGCGGACAAATGATCCGAAGACAGCGGTGCATGCCGGACATGGCTTCCTCATGAAGCATGGCTTTTCCGTGCTGTGGTGCGGCTGGAATGGCGAGGTGCAGGCGGATGACACGCAGCGCCTGTTGTGCGGCCTGCCAGTGGCGACGGAGAACGGCAAAACGATCACCGGCAAAGCGCATCTGGAGATCACGAGAACGGAACAAGTCTTCAGCCGCGCCTTCTCGTGGAGCCCGTGGGGCATCGGCGCGGCGTTTCCATCGGTGAGTTTCGACAACGCCGACGCCACGCTCACGATGCGGCCGCATCGCGACGCGGAAGGCATCGAGGTGCCGCGTGCGGAGTGGGCGTTTGGACGGTGGGAGAAGGAGAAGCTCATTCCTGATGCCACGCATGTGTATGTGAAGGCCGGTTTGCGGCCCGGTTGGCTCTACGACCTCGTTTACACGGCGAAAGAGCCTCGCGTGACCGGTCTCGGCCTCACGGCGATGCGGGATTGCGTGGCGTTCTTTCGTCAGGGCGATGCTAAAACAAATCCGCTGGCTGGCTCGGTGCAGAAAGCCTGCGTCTTTGGCATCTCGCAGTCGGGCCGGGTCATCCATCACTGCCTCTTTGAAGGCCTGAACGGCGATGAGAATGACCGCATCGTCTTCGACGGTGCCTTGATCCACGTCGCAGGTTCCGGCAAAGGCATGTTCAACCATCGCTTCCGCATGAGCACGGAGTATGGCACGCAGCACGAGGGCCATTTATCCGGCAGCGAGTTCTTCCCGCTCGCCCCGCTGCCGCAGACGGATCCCATCACCGGTGAATCAGGTGATTCGCTCACCCGTTCGCGGAAGTCCGGCCACACGCCGCGCATCCTCTTCACGCAAACCTCCACTGAATACTGGAGCCGCGCCGCCTCGCTGCTGCACACCGATGTGGAGGGCAAAACCGACCTCACGCTGCCCGACGACGTGCGTGTGTATCTCGTGGCCGGCGCAGAGCACCTCGGCAAGAGCGACGGCACACCCGGCATCTGCCAGCAGCCGCGCAACACACTCGATGATCGCGGCCCCGTGCTGCGTGCGATGCTCATGCATCTCGTCGAGTGGGTGAAAAACGGAAAAACACCTCCGCCAAGCCGTCATCCGCGCCTCGCTGATCATTCGCTGGTCACCTTCGACACATGGAAATCGCAGTTTCCGAAGATCCCTGGCGTCCACCTGCCCACCCATGCCTATCAGCCTCCGCGACTCGATTTCGGCCCGCGTTTCCACCGCGAAGGCATCACCGACATCATCCCGCCAAAGGCCGGAAAGCCCTTCCAGACTCTCCTGCCTGCCGTGAACGCCGACGGCAATGAAACCAGCGGCATCGTGCTCCCCGAAGTCGCCGTCCCTCTCGGCACCTACACCGGCTGGAACCTACGCTCACCGCAAGTCGGTGCCGAAACGATGCTCTCGCCTCTTGATGGCATGTTCATCCCGTTTGCGAAAACCAAGGCCGAACGCGAAAAGACCGGCGACCCACGTCTTTCTCTGGAAGAACGCTATCCGACGCGGGAAGAGTATCTGTCGCGCTTCAAGGAAGCGGCCAACAAGCTCCACGAAGACGGTTTTCTGCTGGAGGAGGATGTGGCACGGATCGTCGAGCGGGCGTCAGCACAGTAAATCTCGCTCCAGGCAGAAGAGTTGAGGCTTTCGTAATCACGAATACTCTCAGCACTCTATGCTAACTCCAGAATCCATCGTCCAACGCCAGCTCGATGCCTACAACACCCGCGATGTCGATGCGCTGCTGGCGACGTATGCCGAAGACGTGCAGCAGTTTGAGTATCCCGATACTTTGCTGTGCAGCGGGCCCGCGCAGTTGCGGGAGCGAATGGCGGTACGCTTGAGTGATCCGCGTCTGCACGCTCGGCTCATCAACCGCATCACGATGGGCCAGACGGTCATCGACCACGAGGAGGTGACTCGCACCTTTCCCGATGGCGTCGGCAAAATCGAGCTGGTGGCGATTTATGAGGTTCGCGACGGCAAGATCTCCACGGCGCGATTCATCTCTGGGAAGATCACTCTCGACTCCACGATTCGCATGGCATGAAAAACAACCGTGAAGATGCCGTAATCGAGACTCAGCTGCTGCTGCTGCGCGAAATGACACCAGACGATGCCCCTGCGCTGCTTAAGGTCTTCGGGGATGCGGAGGCCATGCGGCACTATCCGGCGGCATTTGATGAAGCGCGGATGCAGGCATGGGTCACTTGGAATAGGCGGAGCTACGAAACACGCGGTCACGGGCTTTGGACCATGGTCTTGCGTGCCACCGGGGAGGTCGTGGGTGATTGCGGTCTCGTGAGGCAGCAGTTGGAGGGTGTTGAGGAAGTCGAAGTGGGCTATCACGTCCGGCGTGATCTTTGGGGGCAGGGTCTGGCCACCGAGGCAGCCTTGGGTTGCCTGCGCTACGGATTCACCACCCTGAACTTCCGTCGGCTTGTATCTTTGATCCATCTTCTAAACATGCCCTCGCGTCGGGTGGCCGAGAAGATCGGCATGACGCTCCAGCGTGAGGTGGAATGGAAGAGCAAGCCGACTTGTATTTATGAAATCGAGAGAAGTGCCACCCAGGACCCAAACCAACCACCACCATGAAGATTGAAGGAATCAAAGGATGCTTCGAGAAGACTCGTGGCATGTTTTACTTCGCCAGGATGTGCTCCAAAATCCAGCTGCATGCCCAGGGCAAGCTGCCGGATGCGTATCACGAAATGCTCGGCCAGGGTTTTGACGGGCGGACATGCCGCTACCTGCGTATCGGTTATGAAGACGTGAGAGCCCAGGTGCTGTCTGGCAAGGCTGACGCCGAAGTGCTCGACTGGTGCTTCGCCAATGGCCGCACACTCACGGATGAGGAAGTGCTCATCTACAACAGCTTCATGAGCAAGCGCGGCTGGCATGATGACGAAACAGACGAGTTCATCCCAGAGATGATCAGGCAGTATGGCCTGCCCGACAATGGCACCGTCTTGACCGACTTCGACCTCATCGAGATGGATGAGGGCCGCTGGTATCCCGATATGTGGCGGGACGCTTGGAAATAGACACCCATGAGTCCAACGATCTGCACCTTCAACGACAGCGCCCATCGCGCTCAGGTCATCGCCTTGTGGGAGGCTGTGTTCGGCTATGAAACAGCTCACAACCGCCCTGCGCTGGCGATCGAGAAGAAGCTGGCCGTCGAGGACGGGCTCTTCTTCGTCGCCATCATCGACGACAAGATCATCGGCACCATCATGGCCGGATATGACGGCCACCGGGGCTGGATCTACTCCGTCGCGGTGCATCCGGATTACCAAAAGCAGGGCGTCGGCTCCAAGCTTGTCACTCATGCGGAGCGTGCGTTGATCGCGCGTGGATGCATGAAGGTCAATCTCCAGATCGTGGCAGGCAACGAGTCGGTGACGGCATTCTACGCATCACTCGGCTACGCAGTTGAGCCGCGCGTGAGCATGGGCAAACGGATTCAGGAAAACATTACACCATGAGCATGCTTCACCACCTCTCCTTCGCCGTTGCCGATCTCGCTCAATCCGCTGCCTTCTACGATGCTGCTCTCGCATCTCTCGGCTACAAGCGTGTGTGGGAAGACTCGACCTTCATTGGCTATGGCACTCATCCAGGCGAGGACAAGTTCGCTATCAAACTCCGTCCGCAAAACGCGGGCGTGCCCGGCGATGGATTTCACGTCGCCTTCTCAGCACTGTCGCGAGAGGCAGTGCTACGATTTCACGAAGCATCGCTCGCAAACGGCGGCACGGACAATGGCGGCGCGGGGCTGCATCCTGAATACGGCCCGGACTACTTCGCCGCCTATGTCATCGACCCGGATGGCTACCGTATCGAAGCAGTCTTCATTGGTGCTCACAACCCCACCAGCAGTCATGAATAGCCCCGCCTGCCTCTTCCTTATAGAGATGTCTGTCGTCAAGACCGCCGAAGAGTTTTGCGATCACCAGCGTATCGTCTCACCGCATGACCTCCGTTTGGAAATCCTCTGAACCATGAGCGAAACCATCGACTTCACCCCTCTCACCGCCGCCGACCGCGAACCCATCGCGCGGCTGCTGCATCGCGCCCTCGTCCACTGGTATGAGAGCCGACTCGGCCAAGGCGCACGTTTTGGCGATAGCCACGCGCCTTTCACGCTTTTCCCCGATGTGTATGAGGCGCTCGATCCCGGCGAATGCGTCACCGCACGTACGTACAGCGGCGAGATTGTGGGCGTGTGCTTCTCGCATGAACGTGAAACGCATGTCTCCGTCGGCATCGTCGCCACCTCGCCGGATACGGGAGGGCGTGGCGTCGCGAAGAAGATGATGTCGCTCGTCCTGGAGAAGGCAAAACGACTTGGGAAACCGGCGCGGCTTGTGTCGAGCCTGCTCAATCTCGACTCGTTCTCGCTCTACACGCGGCTTGGTTTTGTCCCGGGAGCCATTTTTCAAGATCTGCTCATCACCGTGCCCGACACTGGCCTGAATGCTACTGCCCCCGCAGGCAGCGAACACGTCCGCGAGGCTGTTTTGGCCGATACCACACGCCTCGCTGATTTCGAGCAGTCGCAGCAAGGCATCCGCCGTGAGAAGGACTTCTCGTTCTTCGTGCGCAACGAGGTCGGTGCCTGGCGTCTGCTCGTCTCCGAGGCTGCGGACGGCACCGTGAACGGCTTCCTCGGCATGAGCACGCATCCTTCCTGCACCATGATCGGCCCTGGCGTCGCTGCGGATGAAGAAACGGCCATCGCCTTGCTTTGGAAAGCCCTCGACGGTCTGCGCGGCAAGACACTCGTCTTCCTCGCCCCGTGCGCCGCCGCCACGCTTGTGCGCACCGCCTACGCCTGGGGTGCTCGCAACGTCGAGCTCCACGTCGCGCAATCCACCGCACCGGTCGCTGGTGCGAAAGGCATCGTCTTCCCGACCTTTATGCCGGAGACGGCGTGATCAAACCAACCCTCTCAGCTTCATGCGTGATCGCACCTTCACGCGCGGCTTAGGCCATTCACACCCGCCTTAGAGGCTGGGAGAAGATCATATCCACGATGGGGATTGGCGTGCGAAGAGCTGGGACGGTGCTGGCAAAGGCCGGGCCTCGTAGGGCTTTTTGATCGTGGAGAAGAGAGATGTCATGGACGGTCAGGCCACGCAGTCTCTCGGCGGTGAGAGGCTCGCCTTGTAGATGCGTTTCGGGATACGCAAAGGCCTCCACACGAATGAATTGAACTACGAGTTGGCCGCTGGCATCGCGCTTGAGCTGAAACTCAGCGCTCGATGCATCTACGATGCTGGCGATTCCTTGATTGGTCACGAAGCGGATCTGCACCCTGGGTCGTTTGGTATCGTTGCCAGACACGGCGACTCGCAATGTATCGTCTTGGACGACGATACGGCTGAAACGAAAATCACTGCGATCAAAAGGAGCGATGACTTCCCCGGCCTCACTGGTGGCCAACGAAGCCACGGAGCCAAAGAACGTGCCCTGCCGATACGCACACAGCGCTGCTGCTTCGCGTTCAGGCGCGCTAAGCTCAGCCAACTTCGGAACAAGCAACACGTTGCGACCGCGTCCGTAGGTGTTGTGGTCTTTGACGAAAAACCCCCAGCAACGTCGGCCAGTGCGCAGGATGTCATCCCAGAGCTGGTAGAAGTGCAGATTTGGCTCTCCACTATGATCGTAAAAGCCGCGACTGGAGCCAAAGCCCGAGGTGAGCTGATTCCACACCTCGATGCCTAGCACACGCGGATCGAAGTCGAGCATCGGCAGATAGTCGCTCATCTTTCCTGTAGGATGATTCAGCGTCATGCCGCCGCCATCGGCGTATTGCAGCTTTTCGAAGGCCTCACGGAAGACACCCCGCCATGGCCGATTCGTGCCCTGCATGAGCCGAAACTGCGTCACGTCCATGGATTCGGCATCAAACATGAGCTTCGTGCCGATACTCGGCTCCGTGCTCCGCAAATAAAGCGTGTGGCTCCCTGGAGGCAGCTCAAGGTCATGGATCGCTCCCTTGTCCGCAAAAGCTTTGCGGAAGTCGCACTCGTTCGCGCCTTCGACGCTGAGCCGTGCTGTTGGTTTGCCTGTCTTGGCCACAAGGCTGACATCCAACCGATACACGCCAAGCCATGGCCGCTGATCGTCGAAGACGTTCAATCCTTCAAAGCGATGCGAGATCGGTGAAGTGGCGCACTTCTTCATGCTCACATGGCTACCATAACCTGTCGCGAGCAGGCTGCCGAGCGCGTTCGCATGCAGGCCCGTGTCCGTATATGAATGATGCTCCGCGTTCGGTGCTGCGAAGAGGTGTGGATGCTTCGCGGCATAGTCCTGAGGAAGCGGATACGTCGGTGCGGAGGGGTAGTAGTTGCTAAAGGCGAAGTGGCCATAGCCCATGTCCACAAAGCCATCGCGTGAGGCATCTGTCTGGCCTTGATGCTGATGGGACATGGAGTGCAGGCACTCCCAGCCATCCCAATCTACCGCCGCATAGGGATTCTCGAGATCACGTCCAGCGGTAGCGCTCCACGATGCCGAGGCAGGCATTGTGGCGAGGGTAGCAAGCATGCGTCTTCGTTTCATCCAGGGCAGTCGGCTTGTTTTTCCTGATCCTTTCAGCCGATGAACATACCAAGGTTATCTCATCCATCGGCAAGGCATTCCCAAGAGGTGGCGTATCATCCTCATGCGCCTATTCCTGCTCTTGTCCTGTCTCGCTATTCATAGCGCCCTCCTCGCCGCGGACCTCCCCAAAATCGATTTTGGCACCGTTCGTGAGGAGCACATCATGATCCCGATGCGGGATGGCAAGCGCCTGTCGGCCTACGTCTTCTTTCCGCAGGGCAAAGGCAAGTGGCCAGCGATCTTCGAGCAGCGCTACGCAGACATTTCCAGTGCGGGATCACGCAAAGCGGCAGCTAAATTTGCCGAAGGTGGCTTCGTCATCGCGCTGGTGAACTATCGCGGCACGCACCTGAGCGAGGGCGTGTATCGCGGCTATCGTGGGCTGCAATGGGGCGAGCTGCGCGATGGCTACGATGTGTGCGAATGGCTCGCCGCGCAGCCTTGGTGCACGGGAAAGATCGGCACCTATGGCGGATCGCAGGCGGGCTATGCGCAGAACTATCTCGCGGTGACTCAGCCACCACACTTGGTGGCGCAATACATGACGGATACCGGCTTGAGCCTGTATCATGAAGGCTACCGTATCGGTGGCGCAACGAAGCCGCAGCGCTTCATCAAGGGCGGCGCGGTGGCACGCGACATCAAGGACAACGAAGCCATGCTGCGTGAGTGGGACCAGCATCCCGACTATGACGACTTCTGGAAGGACGAAGATGCGTCGCTCCATTTCGACAAGATGAACTACCCCTGCTTCACCATTGGCAGTTGGTTTGATTTCATGTGCCAGGGCAGCGTGGCGAGCTTCATCGGGCGCAATGACAAAGGGGGGCCAAACTCACGCGGGCAGCAGCAGCTAATCATTGGCCCCTGGCTGCATGGGGGCTATCCCAAGTCGAACAAGATCGGCGAACTCGTGTTCCCGGAGAATGCCTTCTTCGATGTGTACGCGCACATGACGAAGTGGTTCAATCACTACCTCAAAGGCGAGAACAACGGCATCGAGAAAGACACACCTGTGAAATACTACGTCATGGGAGCCTGCGGTGAAGCCGGGGCTCCTGGCAATGTGTGGCGCGAGGCCAAAGACTTCCCGCCTGCGAGCACGGCAGCGGATTGGTTCCTGCAACCCGATGGCAAGCTAGCTCCCAAGAAACCCTCAGTGCCCAGCGCCAGCACTTCGTATGCGAGTGACCCTGTGCGCCCGATGATCCTGAACACCGTTGGTTTCCCCGGAGCCAAAGACGCCCGCGCGTTTGAAGAGCAGGCGGAGGTCCGCACCTGGACCAGCGATGTGCTCACCGAGCCGCTCGAAGTCACCGGCCGCATCAAAGCCGAGGTCTTCGTTTCCTCGACGGCGAAGGACACTGACTTCGTACTGCGCGTGACCGATGTGTATCCCGATGGCCGCTCCATCCTGCTGGTCGATTACCCGCTGCGTGCTCGTTATCACGAGGGCTTTGATCATCAAAAGCTGCTGGTGCCCGGCCAGGTGACCAAGCTCGCCTGGGACATCGGCTGGGTGAGCATCATCTTCAACAAAGGGCACCAATTGCGCATCACTATCGCCAGCACCGGCGCACCGTATTTCGAGCCGAACACACAAACCGGAAGCCCCATCACCCATTTCGTCACCGAGCCCGGCGTCGCCGCGATCAACACCATCTGGCACGATGCCAAACACGCCTCCCGAGTGATCTTGCCGACGTTGGAGTAATCAAGGCTTCGTGCTACTTCGCGCCCTTCGATACCTGGATCAGTGTCATCCGCACTTTCGTGGGGAAGAACTTCTCAGGATCGGGGCGCTTGTGGGCGTGGAGGTTTTTGTCGTCTTTGAGGACGAGATGCATCTCTTTGATGCCCTCGCTCCAGATGATGTCGTTGTTTTGCCAGAAAGTAGTCATGGAGAGGTCCTTCTCGATCACGCCTGTCTTCGAATACGGACCTGTGCCGATGCAGCCATAGCCGTGGTTTTGCCCTTTGTAGGGGATGTAGCACACGCTCCACGACGTGGGCTGGTCACCCGGTTTTTCGAGCACTTCGAGCCGCAGATGCACCGTGCCGTTGCGGTAATCGACTGGCGCGGTCCAGTCCTTCGGGCGCAGAGGATTCAGGCGGTCGTCTTTGAGGTAGTAGTGCGACTGACTGGGTTTTGAATTTAGCGCGTCCTCCTGCGTGAAGGTGAAAGTGGTATCGAAGAGAACGAATTGATCCGCTCGAGCAGCGTTGGTGAGAACGGCCAGCATGAGAAGAGCGATGAATCGGATGTGCATGGAGGGGTGGATTGTATTCATGTTGCCTTGGGTAAGTCTCCCTCGACTAAATGCCGCCTAGCCCTTCAGCGTCATCAAATACGCGAGCAAATCGGCCACGCTCTGGTCCGGCAGCGCATCGAGCAGGCCTTCGGGCATCAGGGAGCGGCGGATGAACTTGGTGCTGCGGATGTCGGCTTTGGGGACGCGGCGGTCGGGGAGGCCGGCTTGGCGGATGACGACGGCGTCTTTGTCTTCGCTGACGAAGAAGGCGTCGATGAGGTCGCCGTTCTTCATTTCGACGCGGTAGATGCGGTAACCGGGCTCCATGGCGGCGTTCGGCGTGAGGATGTTGCGCAACACGGCCTCCAAGCCCATCGCGCCAGCACCGGAGAGGTTCGGGCCGATTTGACCACCGGCGCTGCCGATCTGATGACAGGCCATGCAGAGGGCGCTGAGGGCTTTTCCGTTCGCCGCATTGCCTTTGGGGGCCAAGGCGGTGAATTTGGCGAATTTGGTGTCGAGGGCCTTCGCGGCTTCTTCGGTGAGCAGCGGCGGGGTGTCGATGGTTTTGGCGATGCGGGCACCTTTGTTCGGTTGGAGTCCAGCCTTTAGGCGATCTGGGGCGAGTGGGAGTAGCGGTGCGCTTCCAGCATCGGCTAAAGCCTTCACTCCAACGGACCTGTCGAAAGTCGCACGGATCTCGTTAGCGCTCCGTGCCACCTTCCACACCCGGAACTCCATCATGGCTCCCTCGGTGCCTTTTTTGGGGCCGCTCCAGGCGATCTGGCAGTTTTCCCACTTCGCGAGCGCGGGCTTGGTGCCGGTGGCGTCGAGTTCGCCGTTTTGGTAGATGCGGATGATGCCTTGGGCATCGCGGGTGACGGCGAGGTGGGTCCAGAGGTCGGGTGTCATGGGTTTGGTGGCCACGCAGACGTCGTGCAGCTCGGAGCCGGCATAGACGCGGAATTTTCCGCCGAAGAAGTTCATGTCCACGCCGCCCTTCACGCCGATGAGGCTGTCTTCATTGCCGATGCCGGGGGCGAGTCGCACCCAGGCTTCGATGGTGAAGGGGCCGTCGAGCGTGATCTTGGAATCGACCCATGCGGTGTCCTGGCCGTCGAGCAGCAAGACCTCGCGGAAGATGCCGCCGAGCTGCTGCTGGAGTTTCGTGATGGCAGGATCATCGCCGAGCACGGTGGCGAGTCGCTCGACGGTGGGGCCGTCGAGGTCGGCCTGCGGCAGAGTTTTGTCGAGCAAAGCGGTGACGATGGTTTTTGCTCCGGCTTTGCTGCTGGAGAGTGCGTTCAGGGCGCTGCGGCGCTGCGCGGGCTGAAGTGAAGGATAGAGCGCGAGGAGCTTCGCGGCGGCTTCCGGCGAACGTGAGGCAGCGAGGGCTTCGAGCGCGGCATCGCGCGTGAGGGGATCGGGATCGGATTTCGCGAGGGAGGCAAAGAGATCGGCTTCGGCGCTGCGGAGATCGCGGAGGGTGGTGAGGATGTTGCTTTTGTCTTTGGCTTCCTTGACGAGCGACACCAAATCACCTTCGAGCGAGGCGAGCTGGAAGCCGCTGATAAGCTGAAGCGCCAAGGTGATGCGGGCACTCTTGCCCGCAGTTCCAGCGCTTTCATTGCGGGCAGGAGTGCCCGCATCACTTGCCAGCAG
>JAGKWZ010000219.1 GCA_021151605.1 Verrucomicrobiaceae bacterium | reverse complement strand
GCGAACAGCTCGGCTTTGTCTCGGATCTGCTTCAGTGAGTCTTGTTGCACGGTTTTCAGCCGTGTTTGCAGCTCGTCAGCGCGGACGCTGTCGCCGAGCTTGCGGAGTTCATCGATGAGATCGCGTAGCTTGGCGACCATGGCATCACCAGCGAGCCAGCTATGCACCTCTTCAGGCTTGGCAAAGGCGGCGAGTCGATTGCGGACGCTGCTGAGAATGCGGTCGGCGGATTGGCCGAGTGACTGGCAGCGGCGGTTCAGCGCATCCGTGAGGCTCTGCCTACGCGACTCGAAGGCAGTCTGCACCTCTTCACGCTTTTTGACCAGCTCCGCCGCGTAGTCATCGAAGTCGGAGAACTTCGTCTCCATCTCCTCGATCTGCACGAGCACGCGAGTGAGGCATTCATCACACTTCTCCGGTGTGGTGGCCACTTCGAGGTAGTTCAGCACGCTCTGGCTGAGCAAACTGAGCTGCGCCTGAAACTGCGCCGCACCTTCCGACTTCGCCAGATCGTTGCGCCGGTTCCGCAGCACGCTGCGCACCTGATTGAGCTGCGCAAACAATGTGCTGATGCCCTCAATGATGCGCGTGGTCTCCGTGGCATCCTGAATCTTCAGACCACTGACGATGGCGGTGAGCATCTCCAGCTCGCTGCTCGACTTCGCGAGCGCTTCCTCGACCTCCTGCGCCTCGGTGACCTTGCTCAAAACCGGCACGCGAGCCTGCTGCTCGGTGATTTGCTTCCGATACGGGTCCAGCGCCTCCGGCTTGAGCAGGAAGGCCACGCATTTCGCGCTCAGCTTGTCGGTCGCCTCTGCGACGGACTTGTCCATCGCATCAATGACCGCCGCATCTGTGTAGCGCACGTCGCGCAGCGTGATGATCTGCCCTCGCAACTCGCGCAGGGTCGTGAGTAGCAGCACGAAACTGAGGATGTCGCTCGGATCGGTGTTGCTGGCAGCATTGAGGGCCTTTTGTGCTTTCTCCTGGAGAGCGGTGGTCTGATCCGCCGCCGTCTTCCTCATGCGGCGCACTTTTTCAAACTCGCCGAGGGCAGCCTCCGCCGTGGTTTTGATCTCAGTCAGCGTCTCTTTGAGGTTGTGAGCCTCCGCTTTGTCGACCCAGAAGTAGCTGTCGGCGATGTCCCCACAGGAACGAGCTAGCTCGACGTAGAGACCGGAGAAGGAGTCATCCTTTGCCAGGAGTGTGAGCACGCCACGACACTCAGCCATGGCACGGACGATTTCGGCATTGCCGATCTTGCTAAGGAAGGTTTGAGATGCCTTTGCCTCGCTGACGTCTGCGGTGAGATAGGGCGTGCGCCAGATCTGCACGACGTGGTGTTTGCGTGGCTCTGCATCGGCATCAAAGAGCACGAGTTCGCCCGTGGGGAAGAGGCTGAAGCCGTGGCAGGGCTGCGGCGTGGCGACACTCTGCGCGATGAGATTGTAGCTGAGCAGCAGATACGATCCGCTCTCCAGATGGCTGAAGACGTAAAGTGTGTCCTCGCCATTCGCGGCGGCGATTCGCTTCTCAAACCGCATCGGCGGCAGGCCAGTGTCGAAGCGTCGCACTTCGCCCGTTTGCAGCACATAACCATGTGGGAAAAGGATGCCGTGATCGTCTGGAAGCAGTACGCAACTCTCGGCGATGCTGTCGATGCGATGCGCCTCACGCGTGCGCTCATTGAAGACGAGGTGACGCCACGTCTTCTCCTGATACGGCAGCACCTTCATCAGGATGAGGTTGCCGACGATGGCGTAATGAACCTCCGCATCGTCGAGCGTCTGGTCTTTGTTCTCGACCGCCTCGTTGTAGATGCCGCGACCCGTGGCGGTGTTGTTTTCGACTTTGACCGTCAAATCGCCGCCGATGGTCTCCACGAAGACGCGGTCCTCAATGCTGATGTGCGGATGCTCTCCGTGGATGTACATGTCCCGCGTGGCCCGCTTCCACGCGAACTCATGCTGCGCGGGAAAGACGAACTCGTGGTCACTGCGGTTGCCAAGGTATTTGAGTGTGCCCTTTTCATCATCGACGAGCCACTTGAAGGTCTTCACCTCCGTAGCGCGCTGCCCGACCTGAAACCCCATATAGAGATGCGGACCGATGCGGTGGAACTTCAGAAAGCTGGCGTTCTTGTAGTAGCTGTGAAGATAGGCGAAATCCTCCTCGAACTGAGCGTCGTTGATCAGGTTTTCCTTGTTGGTGTGAAAGCTGTGATCATCCGAATGGTGATCATATACCGAGAACACGTCCTCAATGCGCATGGTGGTGCGCAGACCGAGATGAACATTGTAACCAAAGAGAAAGCGCTTCGGCCCGATGGCCGCCATGTCACGCGGAACACAGTTGTTCTCCGTCGTCAGCCGCGTGGTCGCCAGCAGCGCCGTGTCGATGCCACCAAACTCGGACTTCCGATCGTTGTTTAGTTGGTCGAGACGCCGCTGGAGTTCGGAGCCGTGTTTAGTCAGCCGCTGACGAATGACTTCATAAGCACCAGCTTCGAGCTGAGGGGAAAGTTGGGGGGATGGAGTCGTTTCGGCCATTAGTAGTCCAAAGTTCTGAATTTCAGGCGAAAACGAGTTCCGCCATGCCAGTGTTTAGTGTGGTCTGACAAAAGTCTAGCCTCTTAAACTATACCACGCCCAGACCGCAGCCTAGAAACCAGCCATGGCCTATGAACTGTGGAGTTTATCTCAATTCCGGGTGGCAGTTTTACTGCTCTGAGCGACGTGCCCGAAGCCGAGGCGGTGCGAGGCGAGCAGCATCAGCCTTGTCACACTCCAGCCAACGAGGACCCCCATGGCCATGGATGGGGCGATATCGGTCGGCCAGTGGGCTCCGCAATAGACACGGGAGTAGGCCACGAGGGCGGCGAGAACATAAAGGGCGATGCCCCAGCGGCGGTGAAACAGCGCGATCACTGTGGCGAGTGCGAACATGTTCATGGTGTGGCTGCTCGGGAATGAGTTGCCGTGCTTCAGGCCGCGTGGCTGACTGGGGCGCTGCGTGGGCGGCACGAAGAGTCGCATAGTGGCTGGTTTGGCATCGCCGAGATCTCGCACGGTCACGCCTGTGATGGCACTCCGGGGCCGCACACGGCCGATGGCTTCCTTCAGCGTATTGGAGATGATACCGTCCGCGATGCCTAGCGCCATGCCTACGCAAAGGCAGAGTAGAACTCCACGCGCGCGACCGCGCCAAAGTACAAGCAGCAGGGCAAGCGCCATGATAGGATACCAAGCATCGACCGCTGACACGGCGGGCATTAGCCAGTCAAGCACTGGATGCGCCCATTCGCGGTTGATGAGATGCAGGAGGGTGAGGTCCCAGGAAATCATGGTTTGGCTGGCAAAGGTGCTGCGACGGGCGTCCAATGTTTGAGATTCCTGCCGAGGGAGACTTCAAAAACACGCGTCTTGTCCCCGAGCGGAACTTCCACACGGCCCAGTTTTTCCAGGCTCTCAAAGCACTCGACCACTTTGGGATTCACGGCACCGGAGCTGAAAATGAGCCCGTCATCGCCGATTCGGGTTTCCACGCCAGGCCAGATTTCATACTGCGACATCGGATGTCCTGAGGGCTCCCAGCGATAGACGCGTGGGTTCTGCGGCATGCTAAAGGCCATCTGGGCGGCATTGTAGCGATGCCCCAAAGCCATGACGAAGGTGTGATCAGGACGCGGCACTTTGTCGAGGAACTTGCCCGCCTGCTCGCCTGTCTCGCGCCAGCCACGCAGTTCTGCGAGTTTCTTATGCCCCTTCAGGCTGGTCAAAAAGACGACAGGGATGATGATGTGCGCCAGTAGGACCACGACACCTGCCACACGCAGTGACCATTTCCGCCAGGCCTGCATGCCCGCAAGCGGCAGGTGTCCGCTGAACCATGCTGAGACGAGCAGTAGGGCTGGGAGCCAGAAGACGGCGGGCCAGTTCGGATTGATCCGCTGGCGCAGAGCCAGCAGGGTGAAGACGATCAGCGCCGGTGCCGAGCATAAGAGCAGGTAGTGCTCGCGCCGGGACATCGTTTTCCAGCGAGTCATGCCGAACCACAGAACCAGGACCATGGCCACCAGGGTGACTGGCGAATACACCAGCGCCTGTATGCCTGGCCATTCCAGCGTGCGTGTGAGCCATTTGCCGATGCCGAGTTCCTCTGTGTTAAAGTGATGAGCGGTGTGCTCCAGTGTGATCCAGTGGTGGTGCTGCTGCCACCAGATCACGGGCGTCAGGAATGCAGCACCGATGACGATGGCGATCCACATGCGTGGATTGCGCAGCAGGGAGCGGTCGTCATTGGAGACGATGGCGAAGGCCACCATGAGCACGGGGAAGACGAGCATCATCTGCTTGCTCAGTGTGCCAAGGCCGATCACCACAGCGAGCGACAGCCAGCGAGTCCAGCAGGTGGGCTTTTCCACCGCCAGCCAGAACACAAGCAGCGCCAGCGACCAGCAGAGCAGCAGAGGTGCATCGATGGTGAGGAAGAGATTCAGCCCCGTATTTGCGGGAGTCAGCAGGACCACGAGCGTGGCGATGAAGCCCGTCCGGGCATCGTAGAGCCTCCGCATGAGCAGAAAGACCACAGCCGTGGTCATGGTGCCGAGCGTGAGCGCACAGAGGCGGATGCCGATGTCACAGGCTCCGGTCATCCAGCCCACGATTCCCATGAGCCATCCGATCATCGGCGGCTTGCTGTAGTAGCCCCAGTCTGGCTGGCGACCCCAGTCCCAGTAGTAGGCTTCATCACCGGCGAGGTCGGCGTGGGCACAGAAGAAGAGCGTGAAGAGCACGCGGAAGATGAAGACACCGGCTAGCAGTGCCCAGAACCGTCGGTTCCAGTTGGCGGAAGAGTCGTCGAGAGAAATCAAAGCGTCGTGAGGCTAGTCTGCGTTCGTTGGCTGGCAACGGCCTCATGGCGATTAATCTGCGAATCACTCGGGGCTTTTTCTGTCCGTGATGCCGATTCGCGATGAATGACATCACGAGAGTCTATTACCCTTTTCGACTTCGCATGGGATTAGAGAACCCGCTCATGACCAATCTCCAGCTCGCCATCCAGTTTTTTCTTCAGCTAGGCATCATCCTCATCGTGTGTCGCATCATGGGAATGATCGCAGCACGCTTTGGCCAGCCTCAAGTGGTCGCGGAAATGATCGCCGGTGTATGCATGGGCCCTTCGTTGCTTGGACTGTTTTTGCCTGAGTGGACCGAGGCATTGTTTCCGAAGGAGTCGATGAAGGTGCTCTTCCCCGTTTCGCAGCTAGGTCTGGCGCTATACATGTTCATCGTGGGTCTGGAGTTTCGCGTGGACATCGTGAGAAAGCGTTTTGGCAGCTCTGTTGCGGTTTCACTCGCGGGAATGGCGGCACCTTTTGTTTTGGGCTCGATGGTGGGCTGGTTTTTGCACGAGCACACAGCACTTTTCCCGAAAGCGACTTCGCTGACGAACGCCATGGTCTTCATGGGTGCCTCCATGTGCATTACCGCCTTTCCCATGCTGGCGCGCATCATTCACTTTAAAGGACTCGCAGGCACCACCATGGGCACGGTGGCAATTGGGGCAGGTGCTATCGATGACGCCGCCGCCTGGGGGATGTTGGCGTTCGTTCTCGCCAGCTTTAATGGCGACTTTTCTCATGCTTTGGTGAGCATTGGCGGTGGCATCGGTTACGTGCTGCTGGCGCATCTCGTCATACGTCCGCTTCTCTCACGTTATGCGGTGGGTATGGAGGCTCGGGGCAAGGTGAGTGATGGCGAATTTGCCTTCTTCCTTTCACTCATGTGTTTTGGCTCCTGGTGGACGGATTACATAGAGCTTCATGCCGTTTTTGGTGCCTTCGTCATGGGCAGCGCCATGCCTCGTGGGATCGTGAATCGTGTCATCATCGAGCGCACGCAGCCTCTAGCCGTGGCGCTGATTTTGCCGCTGTTCTTCACCTTCTCTGGCCTGAACACCCGTCTTGGGCTTCTAAACACCGGCTACCTCTGGATGCTCTGCGGTGCTGTCCTAATTGCTGCCATTTTAGGTAAAGGCGGTGCCTGCTGGGCTGCGGCACGAGCCTCAGGCATCTCAAACAAGGAGGCCATGGGCATCGGTGTGCTGATGAACGCACGCGGACTGATGGAACTGATCATCATCAACATCGGCCTACAAAAGGGCATTATCTCTGCGGAGATCTTTGCCATGCTCGCCATCATGGCGGTGATCACTACCTTGATGGCGTCTCCCATTTTTGAGCGACTCGTCGGCACCGGCACATTCAAAGCGGAGGAAGTTGAGCCGGGGAAAGAGATTTGAAAGACAGGCTGTGGCGCGAAGAAGCGGTGAAAAACTCCCCTTGCATCCGCGCTGTCAGTGTCTTTGATCAGTGCTGTTCGTTTGCTTCCCCCGATGGCTTTAGAAATGCAACGCCACCCCTGTGGCATCATCTACACCACGCAATTCGCCGACTACTTGCACAGCAGGCAGCGCGCGGAAGAAAGTGGGCACCCAGGTGAACTGCTTTCACTTGAGTATGTCCGCTGTTCCGAAGGTGAAAACGCAGGTGCCTCCTGGCTCCGCCTCGACTGGACCACACTCATCTCAGTGCCGACCATGGAGAAAGTCAAAATCGGCCAAACACCCGTCTCCATCCACCGTCAAAGTCTGCGCGCACTGAAGAACCGCCTCCTCCACTGCGTGAATGGCGAAATTCTCGTGAAGCAGTAGCACGCGCCGTGAAGGGAAAGATCCTTGTTGTGAGTTGAGCCCTGGGCTGGCTTCAGCTAATGTCCCTTCCCAACCTCCGATCAAGCAGTGCTTTTCAGCCAGAACATCGACCCCAATCAGGCAGATAAACCCAGGCCATTCGTCCTGCTGCGTCCATTCATCACTGCATGGCAATGGCTGGTGCCGCCGACACAGGCGCATCGTGACCGTCAGTCCACCACAGCTCGGGTCGTCGCCATTAGTAGTGTGGTGATTATCTGTGGCACCGTCATTGTGTTGGGCTTTCTTTATGCCAAGCCCATTCAGGACGAATACCAAAACTGGCAAGCTGAACGACTTTATAAGGAGGCTCTGGAGCACACAAACGACAAAAACTACAGAGCTGGGTGGGATAAGATTCAGAGAGCTGTGCAGATCGCACCCGATAACATCAATGTCATCCGGCTCAGTGCGGAATATCTCACTGCACTGAGACAACCCGAGTCGATCTATTTCCTCGATCAACTAGAGCGGCATGGAGCCACTAAGGAAAGTGACCGCGTCCTTCGGGTGCGAGCTCTGATGACACTGCAAAGGCCCAAAGAAGCCTCCGAAGTGCTCGAAGACATGCTCAACAAACAAATGCCTACGGACACGCTCATGAAGCTGGCCGAGCAGGTCTGGGGCAAGAGCCAGAAGGATGCGATGCTGACCAAAGCCATGACGAACTACGCCGAACGTCATCCTGAGGACCGTGAGCACGCTCTACGGCTGGCGCGTGTCCAGATTGCCTCATCAAAACAACTCGAAGTCAGTGATGGTCTCCGCCTCGCCTGGAAGGTCGCAGAAGGAGAGGATGATTTGAGCCTCAAGGCACTCGAACTCCTCGACAGCGCTTCTAACCTGCCTCCAGACGAATCCAAGAAGCTCATTCAGCGGCTTCGCAATCATCCTAAAGGCAACGGATGGCATTTGGTCGCCGCCTTGCGTCGCCAGGTCAAAATTGACCCGCTGCGCCGTGACACCCTCATCCTGGAGGCCGCCACTCTCGCCAAAGGACGCACCCGTGATGATCTAGTTCCCCTCTTCCGCTGGCTCATCGAACCGCCTCAAAATGAATACCTTAAAGCACTCTCGCTGATCACCGAAGATGAAGCCGTCTCTTACCAGCCTCTCCTTGAAAATTATTTAACTGCCCTGACCGCCCTAGGCCGCTTTAGCGACCTAGAGAGACTCGTGAACGACAAGCGTGTCGCCGCCATCCTGAGCCGCACCATCCTTGCCTTCTTCCGCGCCCACCTCGCCTACGTTACTCACAAAAAGCCAGAGGAAACTCGTGCCGCACTGATCTCCGCCAAAAACGCCTCGGATATCGAACATCGGGCTGATTTGCTCCAACGTATCGCCGGCTATGCCGAAGAGCGTGGTCACTACGACATCGCCGAGGAAGCCTTCCGAGCCGTGGCTCTGAATCCCGAACACGAACGTGTCGGATTCGACGGACTCATCCGCATGACCAAAAGCAATGGAAACACTGAAGGACTTCTCGCTTCATCTGGCGAAGCCGTGCGCCGTTGGCCGGACGACAGCCGCTACCAGGAAGACTTTCTCTATGCCAATCTCCTCACTGGACGTGACGTCGAGCTGACGCTCTCCCAGGTGCAGAAGCTTTTTGAACTCCAGCCCAAAGATTACCAACGCCAGCTCTTCGTCGCCCTCGCTTACTGGCGAATGAGCGACATGGCAACGGCCACGCAGTACCTCAACGGCATGGACCTTAGCAATAACCACCTCACACCCGGACAGCAGGCCGTCTTTGCAGCAATCGCTCGTGACAGCACGGCGGAGAATGCGGTCGATGTCGCAAGACAAGTGCTCCGTGACATTGATCCCACCGCCCGCATGTTACCAGAGGAGCGGCAATGCTTCACGAAGGCGGCTCGTTGATCACCTTCCTCTTGCAGAGGCTCGGGCACACTCTCATGCTCTCCAGATGTCTGACCTTATCTACAGCGAGCCCCCTGTAATTCTCAATCTCGACGAGCACTACATGCGCGAAGCCCTGCGTATGGCGCGCAAGGCGGCACGTTTGGATGAGGTTCCCATTGGTGCGGTCATTGTTCATGAAGGACGGGTCATCGGACGGGCATGGAATCAGGTAGAGACTCTGAAGGACGCTACCGCCCATGCTGAAATGCTCGCGCTGACCCAGGCCGAAAGTGCCCTTGAGGACTGGCGGCTGGCAGAATGTGATCTCTACGTCACCAAAGAACCCTGTCCCATGTGCGCAGGTGCCATCGTCCATTGCCGGGTGCGCCGAGTCATTTTCGGCTGCCCTGATGTCAAAGGCGGGGCCGCAGGCGGTTTTTGGAATCTTCTCCAAGCTCCCAATCTGAACCACCGGTGTGAGATATCTTCAGGCGTTCTGGGTGAGGAATGCGTGAGCGTGCTAAAGGAATTCTTTGCGGAGGCACGACGCCGAAAGGCCGAAGGAGTCGCTCACAAAAAAGGATCAGCAGGAGGCGCAGAACCTTCGGTGCCTCTTTTTGACGGCCCTTGAACTAAAGGAACATCAAAACCCCGCCAGCTTCCGCGCATACGCCAGTGTGTCGATCTCATCGGGCGACTTGTCACGGCGGATCGCTTTGATGCGTGGAAATCTCAGCGAAAGACCGCTGTCATGGCGCGAGCTGGCCTGGATGGAATCAAAGGCGATCTCCAGCAC
>JAGKWZ010000218.1 GCA_021151605.1 Verrucomicrobiaceae bacterium | reverse complement strand
CTGCCAAGCGATCCAGGCCAGCCAGCGAAAAGGTAGGCCCCTCGCTTGCGATTTTACGAAGAACTACTTCGAGCCAAATGCCACGAGTTCCTTCCCTGCACTATCCCAGACGCGCAGCAGGCTGTCCTCGCCACCGGCGATGATGGCGCTGCCGTTGGGAAGACTGACGGCGGCCTGCATGTAGTCAGGGAGATTGGCGATGGCGCGGACTTCGGTGCCGTCATCGGTGATAATGCGGACGCGGTTGTCACCAGCGCTCGTGACGATTTGATTCGTGGCTCCGATGAACTGCAATGAGGTGACTTCCTTGGTCCAGCCTTCGATCTTCTTCTTTCGCTCGCCAATGATCATGTCCCAAGTCGAGACTGCGCCTTCTGCACCGGCAGTGGCGAGCACTCGGCCATCACTGCGGAAGGCGACGCCCATGACGTGATGAGTGTGGCCTTCAAACAGGTTCGTTTGCTTGCCGGAAGCGATGTCGGTGACTCGGGTGATCTTGTCAGCTGCACCAGAGGCGAGACGTTTGCCATCGGGTGAGAAATCGAGGCACAGGACGGTGTCGCTGTGTTTTTCCTTCCATGACTGGGTGACTTTGCCGCTGGCCACATCAAAGAAGATGATGTCGCCGGAGCGGGAAAGCTCGCCACCACCTGTGGCGATCGTTTTGCCATCGGGACTGAAGCGCACGGCGTTTACACGGTCAGCGAAGAGACCCTTCTGGTCGATCTTGCGCTCCAAGGTCCAGCGCGGCGTACTGCCGGTGGTTTGAGTGACAGCTTTCGTCGCCACGAATGAACCATCAGGAGCGGAAGTAATGGTGGTGGTGGCGGCTACACCGCTGCCACTTTCTTCAATTGGGATGCCGCTGGCGGCGGCCCATACTCGCAGGGTGCCATCTTCAAACATCGACGCCACACGTTGAGCATCGGCGGAGAAGGACACGGCGATGGGCTTGGTAGGCGTTTTGGTCAAAGACAGCTTCAATGCCGCGAGATCGGCGGTGGCCTTGTCCTGCACGGCTTTAGCTTTGGCGATGGCCGCATTCGCATCGGTCACAGCTTTGGCGTTCTTTGCTTTCGAGTCGCTGATGCGCTTCAAGTCATCCTCGGCATCCTTCACATTACTTTCGGCGGCAGAGACGGCGGCGAGAGCGGAGACTTCGGTCATCTGGGCCGTGATGAGCTTGTCCTGCGCGGTTTTGAGATCCCGGTCGAGCGCAGCATCAGGCTTGCCGCCAGGAATGGCTTTGATCTTGGCCGCGACTTCATCCACAGCCTTCTGGGCGATCGTTTTGGCCTCGGTGGTGGGCGGCACGGCTTTTTGTTTTTCTGGCAGAACCTTCTTCATCGTCTCAATGGCTTCCTTGGCTTTGCCGAGCAGCACATCGAGCGCCTTGTCCTGAGTGTCGATGCGAGTGATCTCGCCCTTTTGAAAAGCAGTCTCCAGCGTCTGTGCTGCAATGGTCCAGTCCAGTTCCGCCATCTTCTTCGTAGCCGCCACGCTGCCTGTCAGCGCAATGATCTGCTTTGCAGTAGAGGCATCCCACACACGAACAGAACCATCGGCGCAACCGGTGACGACTTGCTTTCCATCGGCGGACATCGCGCTGCTCAAAACGACCACTTTGCCAGTGGTGGTAATCTTTTTGATCAAGTCGGCACTCGCAGGTGCTGAGACTGTCTTTGCAGCACTCGCCACAGGTTTGCCTGCTTCAAGCTTCCAGATCTTCACCTCACGAAAACTGCCGCTAGCCAGCCTCGTGCCGTCTGGACTGAAGGAAAGCGACTGCACCAGTGCCCGGTGCGCCGCGCCATTCTTTTCCGCCGGATCGCTGATCTGCGCCACGAACTGCCGCGTGGCCAAGTCATAGAGGAAGATGTGATTGGAGCGTCCGCAGGCTACATAGCGGCCGTCCTTGGTCATCGCTACGCTGTAAATGGGATCGACGCTGGCTGCGAAAGCCTGCAATACCACAGCGCGCTCCTGCTGCACAGAGGCCTTCGCGCCCTGATCAATCCACTGCTTTAAAATCGCGATCTCTGCCGGAGTGAGATCAACCGCGCCGGCCTTGTTGTTCCCCGGCGGCATCTCCATGTCATTTTGATGCAGCGAAGCCTGCACCACCAGGCTCTCGGCGCTTTTTCCTGGTATGAGAGCAGTTCCAGCTTCCCCGCCTTTGATCATCAGCTCCGGCGTCTCCATATTCAGATCCGCCTTCGTTGTCGTCTTGTTATGACACGAGATGCAGTTCGTTTTCAGGAAAGGATAGACATCCTTGTAGAAGTCTAGATCGGCAGCCACGGCCGATGCTGAGGCACAGAAAAGAGCAAGAAGTGCGTGTGGTTTCATCACTTGCTGGCGGTGGCGACGGCTGCAGGTTTCACACTCACTCGGATCGGCTGGGAAATCAGAATCTCCACGGTGTCGGTCGGATTGGCAGCGGTCGTCACGCTCTTCATGCGGGTCGATGCGGCGGTCATGGCGGCTTCGGCCTGCTTTTGCTTCTCGGCGGCCTTCTTGGCAGCTTCGGCATCGGTGGCGGCGAGTTTTTTGGCTTCCGCAGCAGCGGCGGCGAGGAGTTGCTCAGCTTTCTTTTGTTCAGCTTCCGCCAAAGGCACCGCAGCGGGGTTGTAGCGGTATTTGCAGATGCCGAGGCTTTGCAGAGCGAAGGTGTAATCGCCCGGCGCGAGCTTCAATTCAGCGAGGTTGAGTGCGAGTTCATGCGTCGCGGCCTTCAGCGGGATGTCGAACTCCTTGATGGCGCTGAAGCCTTCGCCGTAGGCCTTCACTTTGATGGACGTGCCGTTGAATTCGTTCCGCCAAGCGAGCTTGAGGGGGATTTTCAGCGTGTCGCCCGCTTTGGCTTCGAAGACCTTATTTTCTGCCAGCGTGATCGAAAGTGGTGCCTGCTCGGAATCCGTCACGGAGACCGGAATGTCGGCCATGAGGCGGGGAGCGGGGATCTCGCCCTTCGCGTCCTTCACCGGCCATTCCATGCTGGCGAGGCGAACGGGCCGCATGACTTCCTTGCCATCGATCACGGCCTTGCCGGTGATTTTGGCGAGTGAGAAGCCGCGCGGAGCCTTCTCATCAGCGGTCAGGATGAGGTGGCCATAAGTCTTGCCTTTGCCAATCTTCAAACCGGAGGCGCTGACACCCGGCGGCAGGCCTTCCATACTGATCTCGATCTCGCCATCGAAGCCATCACGGCGCTGCACGGCGACTTCAAAGGCACGCGCATCGCCCTGACGCAGTGACATGGGTTTGGAAAGCGAGGCGCGGTCGCCGTTGCGAAGCGTCATGTGCACGGCCCAGGCGGCGAGAGCGAAGTCAGGCGTAGCCTGGCGAACGAGGAGGCGATACACGTTGTGCGGATCGCTGCGCGTGCCGCCAAAGAGGTCGCGGACTTGCATGCGATAGGTGCCGTCCTCTTTGACCTCGAATTTGCCCATCACATCGGGCGAACCGGCATCGTAAGGCGGGCCATCGTAGCTGTAGCCATTGCTCGTGACCTTCATCGGTGGCGCGATGTCATAAAGCTCTGCCACATCAGTCAATTTGCCGTCCTTCACCTGCTGCACGAGCACAAAGGGATCTGTGTTGAGCCCGAGGCGTTCGCTGCCGACCTCTACCCACCATGTCTCGCCTTTTTTCGCGGTAAACTCATAGGTATCGACATCCGCCGCCGGGAAAAACGCGCCGCTGATGTCGCAGGGCAGCGTGATCTTCTGCGCATCCTTGTTATTCGGCTCAGCTTCCTTGGCCGCAGCATTCACGGCCAGACCTGCTGGCGGCCAGGACATGGCGCTGACCATCTGGGTGTGCGGTTGTGGCTCTGCGGGACCTTTTTGCAAAGCAAGGCGGTAGAAGTGGCGCTCGCCGCCTTGATAGGTCAAATCGCTGACCTTGATGACGTAAGTGCCATCCGAAGGCGGAGTGAAGTCGATCATGCCACCCGTGCGGTTCACTTTGAGGTCTGCTCCCTTGCCATCTGCAAGGATGAGCACTGGAGTAAGCCGCGAGTCGATGCCAACCGCAGCACAATCGATGGCGACAGCCTGCCCCTTCACACCTTGGAAGGAGTAAAAATCCACGGCGCGCTTCGTCATAGTCGCATTGCAGATCGAGCCCACCGCGAGCGGCAGCGCTGTTTCGAGCGTGTTGTTCGCCTTTGTCCGAACGACCTCAGGCAGATTGTTCACCGAGAATGCCCGCGAAGAAGACGCACCGAGCCGCGACATCACCCGCGCATCGTAAACACCCACCTGCGCATCGGGGGCGATGCTGACGATGAATTTGTTGGTGACACCAGCCACTGGCTTCGCCGTGATCTTCGGTGTCGAGAAGGTCAATTCAGTAACGTCCTCGACGTTTTCGCCCGTGACGGTGACTTCCAAACTTTGTCCAGCCTGCCCACCCATTGGCATGACGGTAAGCAAACGCGGTAACGGCAACGTGACCTGCTGCGCGAAAGCAGTGACCGAAAACAGAGCGAAGAGGCAGGATAAGCGAAGTGACATGACCACAAACCTACGTCATGAAACATTCGTTTCTTGATCCTTTGATCGCAGCGATGTGAGCAGCACAAAGGTGGTTTCCTTGGCCGGATCAGCCCACGCCAGCGTGCCGGTCGAGCCGCTGTGGCCGAAGGTGTTGGCTGAGCAACCTTTGCCGAGCCCCACAGGTCCCACCATGAATCCGATGCCGCGATGGGCTTCGAGCTTGGGGGTGTGATCGGTGATCATAAGGCGTGCGGTGGCCTCGCGCAGCGCTTTGCCCTCGGGATGCATGAAGCTGTGCAGGAATGTGGCGATGTCCGCCGCCGTGCTGTGCGCTCCGCCCCATGGTGCGGCGAGATTTCGCCAGTAATCGCTGTTCCAGTCCCACTCGCGGGCTTTTGGATCGCCGCCGCCCGCTTCGGGTGCGGCGTGCTCGGTCTGCATCGGCACCATGTCGGCCTTGGAGAAGGCTCCGAGGCCCAAAACGCTGCGTTTCATGCCCAGTGGAGCGAAAACGTGCTCCTGCAAAAACTTCGGCAAAGGCGTCTTCGTCACTCGCTCGACGATTTCAGCCGCGAGGAGGATGCCCATGCTTTGATAATGATACCGCGTGCCTGGCGCAAAGAGCAGCGGCGTGCGCATCGCCTCCTTCACAAAGTCCGCCAGCGGCGCGTGGCTTGCACGCAACGCGTTGTTGTCCTCAAGCTGATCCGGCAGGCCAGAGGTGTGCGTGAGCAGTTGCTCGATGGTGATGTCCTTTCGAGGGCCTTCGCTGAACTCCGGCAGAACCTTCACCACCGCGTCGGAGAGCTTCAATTCGCCCCGATCCACCAAAACCATCACTGCCGCCGCCGTGAGCGGCTTCGTGATCGAGCCGAGTAGGAACATCGAATCCGGCTTTGCCTTGCCAAAAGCCCGATGCATTGTACGTTGTTCACGCTTTAGCGTGTCAGGTTGGATTTCGGCCCGACACGCTAAAGCGTGAACAACGTACCCTTTCAATCATCCCAGCCGGAGCCGTAATCGAGAATTGGAAAGGCTTTCCAAACCCTCACTGCCTCGTCGCGGCCTACGGAGGTCAGGTAGTCCGCTGCGCTGCTGAAGGGCCAATCCTGCCAGTGAGGCACATAGCCATGCTTCACGGGATTGTGATGAATGTAATTCAGCGTGGCCCAGAAGTGAGCGTCGTTGCGGATCGCTCGGTCTGCGGGTGCGCACCAAACTTTGCGCCCTCGCTGGCCGTCTTCGCCGTTCCAGGCATGGGAAGTGCGGCCATGCAATCTGCCGAGTGATGAGAGCGTCGCTTTCAGATCCGGCACCCGGACCAGCAGGTGATAGTGATTGGGCAGGAGGCACCACGCGTGCGTCTGGACGCCTGCTTCAGTCAAGGTGGTGAGTAGGTCGCTGCTGAAGTGGGTCATTCGCTCTGGTGAGCTGCCGATGATGTCTGCGTGTTCATAGCAGGCCGCCGTGAGATGAAAAAGCGCTGGGCCTTCGATGAAATGGGGTGGGCTGTGCCATGGGCGTTGAAGCTGCTGCCGGCGGTGCAGGAGGGCCGCTTGATCGTCTTCGGATAGCTTCCTCCAGCGGTACATGGTGGGTAGGGAGTACGTTGTTCACGCTTTAGCGTGTCAGGGGTATTTCGCCAGAGCACGCTAAAGCGTGAACAACGTACTTTTCTCAATGATTAAACAAAAACTCCTTCGTGTTCAGCAGCGCCCATAGGAGATCTTCGTAGCCGTTGCGTTTGGCGCGTTGGGAGTCGAGGGGCTTGCCGCTGGCGTCGATGCGGGGTTTGGCGAGATGGGTTTCGGCGATCTGGACTTCGTCGGCGGTGGGTTCGCGGGAGAAGGCGGCGAGGTAGAGTTCGCGGATGCGTTTGGGCTCGGGCATCTCGGCTTTGGTGAGTTGCTCGGCGCGGCCTCCGGCGGCGGTGAGCTTGGCTTTGACGTCGGGAGCGTTCATCAGATGAAGGCTCTGCGCGAGGCTGGCGGAGGAGACGCGTTCGCATTCGCAGACGCTGGTGTTGTCGGGGCGGCCAAAGACTTTGAGGAAGGGTGAGGCGCGGGTGTAGCTGTTGTCGGGCAGGGAGATGGCGCGGGTGCCTGCGGGGAGGTCGGCGAAGTCGGTTTTGGACGCGGTGACCATGTCGATGCTGTCGAGCAGGACCTCGGCGGTCATGCGCTTCGGGTAAAAGTGGGAGAAGGCCTGGCGGTCGATGGCGTTGTGCTCGTTCGGCATGGCGCTGAGCTGGTAGGTGTGGCTCTGCGCGATGACGCGGACGAGGGATTTGAGGTCGAAGTTGCTGTCGGTGAAGTGTTTCGCCAAAGCTTCGATAAGCTCGGGGTTCGTCGGCGGATTGGTGTCGCGAAGGTCGTCTTCGGGTTCGATGAGGCCGCGTTTGAAAAAGTGCTTCCAGTAGCGGTTCACGAGCGCTTTGGCGAAGAAGGGATTCTTCTTCTGCGCCATCCAATCGGCGAGCGCGAGGCGTGGATCGTCGTCGGGCGCGATGTCGAGCGGTGGTTCGCCGAGGCCGGCGGGTTTGAGCATGACGCGGGTTTTGCGATGCTCGGTCTGCGCGGTGCCGCGTTTGTGGAAGATGAGGTCCTCACCGGCGATGGCGGTGGGTTTGCGGCCGATCTGGCTGAAGAAGGCGGCCATGTGGTAGTACTCGGCCTGCGTCCAGCGCTCGAAGGGATGATGATGGCACTGCGCACACTGCATGCGCACGCCGAGGAAGAGCTGCGCCACGTCCTCGACCTGCGTGGTGGGTTCTTTGACGCGTTTATACCAGGCGACGGGCGGATTGGAAACGATGGTGCCGGTGCTGGCGAGGATCTGGCGCACGAGCTGATCGTAGGGCGTGTTTGCGAGCAGGTTGTCACGCATCCACGCGTGGAAGGCGAAGTTCGCGGTGATGTCGGCGGCCTCGGTGCGCTGATTTTTGAGAAGCGCGGTCCATTTGTTCGCGAAGTAGTCGGCGTAGTCGGGCGAGTTCAGCAGCGCCTCGATGGCGCGGTCGCGTTTGTCGGGCGCTTTGTCGGCGATGAAGGCCTTCGTTTCCTCCATGGAGGGAAGTCGGCCGCCGATGTCGAGTGAGACGCGGCGGAGGAAGGTGCTGTCATCGCAAATCGGCGAGGGCGGGATGCCGATCTGCTTCAAGTTCGCGAAGATGTGCTGATCGATGAAGTTCTTCACGGGCGGTAGCGAATCGACCGGTGCGCCGAGCGGGATGAGCACGCTGCACACGCTGACTTTGCCGCCGAAGCGCACCATGACGGCCACATTGCCCGGCAGATCGAGCGTGTTCACGAGGCCGCTATCGGTCGCGGTGGCCATGGCGGTGTCGTTGGCTTCAAAAAGCGCGAGTTTCGTCACATCGCGGCTGCTGCCGTCGGAGTAGCGGGCGGTGACCTTGAGCTGCTGCGCCGTTTTCGGCTTCAACGAGATGCGTGATGGCTCCACGACGATCGTGTTGAGCACGGGCTCGTTCGGCTGCGTGTAAGGCATGCCCTCGGCGATCCAGCGCACGAGCGTCTGATACATCTCCGATCCGGGCTCCAGGTGCTTCCCACCCGTGTGCGGCACGATGGCGGCGCCTTTGGTGATGAGCAGGCTTTCCTCCGGTGCCGGCGGGAACACGCGACGGCCCTTGCCCTGCTTCACGATGGCCTCATAGTCCTCCTCCGGCTCGAAACCGAGCACGCTGAGGCGAAAGCCGCGCTGACCCGTGACCGCCTTCGCATGGCAAGCACCCGCATTGCAGCCGGCCTTCGTCAAAATGGGCTGGATGTCCCGCACGAAGCTCAAAGGCTCCGCGGCGAGACCGGCCGTGGCGATGCAGACAAAGAGAAGGGCTTTCCAAATCATGATGCAAACCTACGCGGCGAGAGCGTGGCTTTTGGCAGGGGAATCGCTGTGACAAGGGAAGGTTGACTCTTGAATGGAGGCAGGCACCATGCGCGGCATGGTCCTCACCGCCAAACAGATACGCCAGCCAACGGCGCTTGAATCAGCCCTTCTGCCGCGCTACCTGCGCAAGCACTGTTTTTGGCCGGATTTCAGGAATGGCCGCCCCTTGTAGAAGAGCCGAGCCCCGGCACCTTTCCGTAGCCATAGAGCTTCGCCTTTGATGTCGCTTTTGGCAGCACAAAATCGAAGACACTCACACCGGTACGCCTCTGCCCTTCATAGCTGCGCCCATCACTGGCACCGAAGATCACACCCTTGCCTGTGGCTTTGTTTTTACCGAGATAAAGCATCACGTGGGTTATTGGAATCACCCGCTTAGTGGATTCGTACGTCCCTGACCAGAAGACGAGATCTCCCGGCTTTAGGTTATCGAACTCCCAATGCTTTAGCGTGTCCGCCTTTTCGATTCGGTTCAGCTTGGATTTTTCCATGACCCACTTGGCCATCTCATCTGACTGCCGAGGTGCGTCCTTCATTCCGGCCTGTCTCAGCAGATGATAGATCGTCCCGGAGCAATCCATCCCTCCCCGACTCGGATCATGCGAGGCAAAGACATAGGTCAGATTCATTCTTGTCATTGCCAGCGCTGAAAGGATCAGCTTCCTAATTTCCACGGGTTGTTTGTCGAAATCTACAAGGGATGTCTCCGCGATTGAGCTCACTGCCGCAGGCTTTCGGCTCTCTTCCTGTGCGCAGCTGAGAGCAGGTAATTGGACCAACCAAGCGAAGATGAGTATTTTCATGGATATTAACTGACACGAATGTGACCTTTTCACATCCATCATTCGGCTTTCCGATGCTCAGAACAAGATTGGCATTCACGGCGCGTAGGTTTGCCATCATGAACAAGTCACCCCTTGCACTCATCGCCGCCTGCCTCGTTGCCACGCCAGCATTGGCTGCTGAAGCAGCACGCCCGCTGAACTTCGCCAACGACATCGTGCCCATCCTCACGAAGGGCGGCTGCAATGGTGGCGGATGCCATGGCAAGGCCAGCGGCCAGAACGGCTTCAAGCTCTCCCTGCTCGGCTTCGAGCCTCAGGAGGACTACGAGCACATCGTCAAAGAAGCCCGCGGTCGCCGAATCTTCCCCGCTGCACCGGAGCAGAGCCTGCTTTTGACCAAAGGCACCGCCCAACTCCCCCATGGTGGCGGGAAGAAGCTCGATCCAAAGTCGGAAGACTATCAGGACCTCGTGCGTTGGATTCGTGAAGGCATGCCGTATGGCAAAGACACGGATCCGAAGATGGCGAGCATCAGCGTCGAGCCCTCCAAGCTCACGATGCCGCTCAAAGGCAGCACCAAGCTAAAAGTCACCGCGCATTACAGCGATGGCTCCACCCGCGATGTCACCAAGCGAGCGCTTTACGAAGCCAACGAAAAAGCCATGGCCGAAACCAGCGAAACGGGTGAAGTGAAGCTCTTCGACCTGCCCGGTGATGTCGCCGTGATGATTCGCTATCAGGGCAAAGTCACCACGTTCCGCGCCACCGTGCCACTTGGGGCTCCCGTCGATAAACTGCCGCCCGTCTCGAACTACATCGACGATCTCGTCTTCGCCAAGCTGAAGACAATCGGCATGCCGCCTTCCGACATCTGCGACGACGGCACCTTCATCCGCCGCATCACGCTCGACATCACTGGTCGCCTGCCCACCGCCGAGGAAATGAAGGACTTCATGGCATCGAAAGATCCCCAGAAGCGCGCCCAGCTCACGGATCGCCTGCTCGACAGCCCCGAGTATGCCGAATACTTCGCCAACAAATGGAGCGCCCTTCTCCGCAACCAACGCACCCAACCCACCTTCGCTCGCGGCAGCTATCTCTTCTGGTCCTGGATTCGCGACAGCTTCGCCGACAACAAACCTTTCGATCAATTCGCCCGCGAAGTCGTCGCCGCCTCCGGCAGCCTCGATCAGCATCCGCCAGTCGCCTGGTATCGTCAGGTGAAGGAGCCGAAGCAGCAGATGGAAGACGTGGCCCAGCTCTTCCTCGGCACCCGCATGCAGTGCGCCCAGTGCCATCACCATCCCTTCGAAAAATGGAGCCAGCAGGACTACTACAGCTTCGCCGCCTTTTTTGCCAATGTAAGCCGCAAGACCGCCACGGCGAAGGATGAAGAGATCATCTTTAACAAACGCGGTGCCGCCCAGATGACGAACATCCGCACGAAGCAGCCCGTCATGCCCACCAGCCTCGGCAGTGAAGCTGCAAAGCTCCGCCCCGAGCAGGACCCACGTCTGGAACTCGCCAACTGGATGAGCAAAAAGGAGAACCCCTTCTTCGCCCACACGCTCGTGAATCGTTACTGGAAGCATTTCTTCAATCGCGGCCTCGTCGAGCCCGAGGACGACATGCGCGAGACGAATCCGCCCGTGAATCCCGAACTGCTTAGCGCCATGGCGGCGGAGTTTGTGAAGAGTGGCTACGATCTCAAAGCCCTCGTGCGCAGCATTGCCACCTCCACCACCTATCAGCTCAGTGCCGTACCAAATGCGCACAACGCCAAGGATCGCCAAAACTTCAGCCGCTACTATCCAAAGCGTCTCAACGCTGAAGTTCTCTATGACTCCGTGAATCGTCTGCTCGATGTCGAGAGTGCCTTCGCCGGGCAAGCTCCCGGCACACGCGCTGTCGCCTTGCCGGACAACAGCTACAACCAGAGCAATTACTTCCTCACCGTCTTCGGCCGCCCCGACTCCTCATCCGCCTGCGAATGCGAGCGCACGCAGGAAGCCAGCCTCGCCCAAAGCCTGCACTTGCTGAACGCCGCCGACATCCAGAATCAACTCACGCGCGGCAATGGCCGAGCAGATCGCATGGCGAAAGACACGCGCCCAGAAGACGACAAGGTCACTGACGTCTATCACATCGCTCTCAGCCGCGACCCGAATGCCACCGAGATGAAACTCGCGCAGGATCACGTCGCCAAAAAGACCGCAGGCAAGAAGGACCAAGAAGCCTTCAACGCGAAGAAGGAAGCCTTCGAAGACATCCTCTGGGCACTGCTGAACACGAAGGAATTCCTCTTCAATCATTGAGTCGTTTCTCAAGCCAGGCGCCAAGCTTCCCAGTTTAGAATCCCCGCCGACTATGTCCTCTTCCGCGCCATTGCGCCTTTGCGTGAGCTTTCTCTGCGTTGCTGGAGCTTCGCTAGCCCAGATCACCGCGCCATCACCCACCATTACCGCTGTCTCACCTCTCGGTGGTAAACCGGGCACGACTGTGGAACTCACCTTCAAAGGCGTAGAACTCGATGGAGCAAAATCCATCCTGCTCACGAGCCTGCGCGATGGCAAATCACGCAGTTATCCAGTCGAACAAGTGCCCGCCAAAAAAGGCGTGCTCGCGGTGAAACTGCCAGCGGATGCACCAGCGGACATCTACGACATCCGGCTCATGGCCCGCTACGGCATCACGAACCCGCGCGTGTTTCAAATCAGCGCCGCAGATGTCGTCGAGTCTCCGGGCACGAATTCCAAGTCAGACACTGCCTTGAAGGTGACGACCGACTCAGCCATCCAGGGCAACTTCAAAGCCGCCGTGCCGCATTGGTTCAGCTTCGAAGGCAAGAAAGACCAGCGTGTGCTCGGAGCCTTCATCGGTAGCGGCTTCGATGTCCGCACCTCTCTCGTCGGCAGTGTCTTTGATAACGGTGGACGCGAACTCGCCCGCCTGCGCGATGGCATCCTCGATGTCAAACTCCCCGCCGATGGTGCCTATAAACTCAAGATCAACGACCTCATGTTCGGCGTCGGCGATGACTATGGCTATCGGCTTTCGCTCACCACTGGACCCGTCATGTGGGCCGCAGGCAAAGAAGCCTTGTATGGCTGGAATCTGCCGGGCGGCCAAGTCGTGAGCGGACTGCGTGTGAATCGCGGTCAGCCTCTGGAGCATCTCAAAGCCGATGCAGCCACCATCGCCAAACTTATCGCCTCTAGTCCGACACAAGCCCTGCGCCTGCCTGATGAATCCGAAGCCCCCAGCGTGACGGCTGACAAGCCCACACCTCTGATCGTCGGCCAGACCTTTGGTGGATGGTTCCCGGCCAATGGCATAGCACGTCAGTTCGATCTCACCTTCAAGAATGGCGACCGCTTCATCATCGAACTAGCCTCCCAGCAGCTCGGTTACTCCACCGATCCATCCTTGCTCATCGAGACCGTGAAAGGTGAAGCCGTCACCCTTCAGGCAGACCTCGGTGATCCGCCAGCTACCGTGCCTGCGCCAAGCGTTCGCATCACGCAGCTTGATCCTGTTTATGGCTATGAAGCCAAGGCCGATGGCGTGTTCCGTTTGTCAGTAAGTGATTCCTCGAACGCAGCGAATGGTCGCCGTCATCCTTATCAATTACGCATCCGCAAGGCTAACGAGGTCACGACGGAAGGAGCCATCGCCATCCATGCCAAGCTACCTCCAGCCGCCGCAGCCGGACCTTTTGAAATTCCCAGCGCCAATGTCTGGCGCAATGGCGTGGCCGCCATGGAAGTCTTCATCCCAAATCGCACAGCGATCAGTGAAGCTGTTGAAATCAAAGTGGCGAATCTCCCCGCAGGCGTGACCAGCCTCGGCGGCATCATCAGCAAAGGCCAGAGCCTCGGCTACATCGGCCTGCGCGCAGGACCGGACGCACCCGCAGGTGCGGCGACACTGTCTGGCATCGCCAGCACCGGGTATCTCACTTGGGCTGCAAAGGATGCGACCCTGCTGTTTACCCGCAACGCTGGCGCTCCAACCATCGGCGTCGTGCCAGATGCCGCACCCGCTTTGATCGAGCAAGCCACGCCCGGCATCCCCGAAGTCGCCGCCGATGCCAAACTCGATGTGCCATTGAAAGTGACGCGACACGCTGCCTGCACGGAGGTGCTCAAACTCAAACTGCTCGGCCTTACCGATCCCACCAAAGCTCCCGAAGTCACCATCGCCGCCAAAGCAGCGGATGGAAAAGTCACACTCGACATCAAGACGCTCAAACTCGCTCCTGGAGATTACGGCTTCATCCTCCAAGGACCCGCCAAGATGTCCTTCCAGCGCAATGCCGAAGACATCGCCGCCGCTCAAGCTGAAGCCAAGAAAGCCACCGAAGCTCAAGTTGCCGCCAAGAAGTCCGTCGATGAAGCCAACGCCGCCCTCAAAGCACTGAAGCCCGAAGACAAAGCCGGTCAGACCGCCCAGCAGGCCAAAATCAAAGACCTCACCGCCGCACTCACCAAGGCAGACAAAGCCAAGGCCGACGCCGATAAAGCCGCTAAGGACATCGCCACCAAGAACGCTGCGAAAGACACCACCTTCCTCGTCCATTCCACCCCGATCCGCTTCCGCGTGAAGGAGACCGCCAAGAAATGAACACGCCCATCCTCCGAGCTTTAGTCATTCTGAATTCGTCATTTGTCATTCTGGCGTCTGCCGCGCCGATCAATTACGAAAAGGAGATCCTGCCTTTCCTGAAGGACAACTGCATCGCCTGCCATAACAAGACGACGACCAAGGCGGGTCTGAACATGGAGACGCCTGATCTCATGATCAAAGGCGGTGAGAATGGCAAAGGCATCGAAGCTGGTGCAGGTGCCAAGAGTCTGATCTGGCAGGCAGCAGCAGGAAAATGGGATTCTGAAATGCCACCCAAGGGCAACAAGGTCGGAGCAGTGCCGCTGGATGATGCCGAATTGGCGTTGCTGAAACAATGGATCGACGAAGGCGCACATCATGCCGGGCGTCAGGAGCGTGTGATCTCCTGGGAACCGCTGCCCGTAGGTTTCGCGCCCATCTTTGCCAGCGCCATCTCGGGCGATGGTAAATTCGCTGCTGCAGCGCGCGGCAATCAGGTGACGATCTACCATGTTCCAACCTCCACAACGGTCACGCGTCTGACCGATGACGCCTTGATCAAATCGGGCCTCTACAAGAATCCCGGCGTCGCCCATCGCGATCTCATTCCAGCAATAGCCTTCACCAAGGATGGGCAGCGTCTCATCACAGGTAGCTATCGCGAAGCCAAGCTTTGGAGGCGGGCTGACAGCACCCCACGTCTGGTTCCAGCACCCAGGGCAGCATCTGCGGGCAAATTTAAACTCGTGGCAGCAGCCGGAGATGCCGTGTCACTCATTGATCAGGGATGTGACCGACCTCGCGGCTCGTCTGAAAAAGGCCAACGAACTGGCCGACCTCGCCAAGAAGGCGCTGGAAGAAAAGAAAAAGGACATCAAGCCAAAGGCGGATGCCAAGGTCGCTGCCGAGAAAGCAGCGAAGGAAATCGATGACCAGATCGCCAAGCTGCCCGCAGGCACAAAGCCAGATGATGCGCTCACCAAGAAGCAGACTGAAGCCAAAGCGAAGGCCGAAAAAGCGGCCACCGATTCCATGCTAGCTCAGGAGGCTCTCACACGCGCCGAAGCTGCCATCGTGGACACAGCGAACGAGATCAAGCTCGTCACTGAATCCAGCGCTAAGGCGACCACGACTGTCGCAACCACCAAAGCGACTGCCGAGGCCGCGAAGAAAGCTCTGGATGCAGCCACGGCGGCGAAGACAGAAGCAACGAAGGCCATCGCCACTGCCCTGCCAGCGCTGAAGGCTCTGGCCTTTTCACCCGCAGGCGATCAGATCGCGGGGCTCGATGCCACCAACCGCGTGCGCGTTTGGTCCACCGCCACAGGTCGCAGCATTCAGTCTGCCGTCATCGCCGACGCTGGGACAGCACAATCCTTGGCTTGGCCGAGTGCGGATGGCTGTGTGATCACCGGAGACAAGGCTAGCGTTTTGCTGCCTGATGAATCCCGTGCGGTGTGGAAACTGGAACGCAGCTTCGGCAGTGGCGATGGAAAATCCGCCATCACTGACCGTGTGAACGGACTCGCTTTATCACCCGATGGCAAAACGCTCGCTATCGGCAGCGGCGAACCTTCCCGCAGTGGCGACATCACCCTCTGGGACATGGCTTCTGGCAAGATGACCGCGAACTACATCGAGCGTCACTTGGACAGCATCCTCACGCTCGACTTCTCCCCCGATGGCAAGTATCTCGCTTCCGGCGGCGCGGACAAAGCTGTGCGTATCACCGAACTCAGCAGCGGAAAGATGGTGAAGCTTTTCGAAGGCCACACGCATCATGTGCTCGGCGTCTCCTGGCGCGGAGATGGTCGCATCATCGCCAGCAGCGGCGCGGACAATGTCGTCAAAGTCTGGGATTGGACCACGGGAGACCGCCGCAAGAACGTCGAAGGATGGGATAAGGAAGTCACCTCTCTACACTACCTCGGCAGCGGTGATGTCGCGGCCACCACCGCAGGCGATGCCAAGGTGCGGCTCATCAACAGCGACGGCGGCGAAGTGAAGAAACTCGACGGAGCCAAAGACTTCATGAACACCCTCGGCAGCACTCGCACAGGCGATCTCGTTGTCGCTGGCGGAGAAGACGGCGTGCTGCACGTCTGGGATGTCGCCACAGCGAAGATCCTACGCAGCTTTGCTCCCGAGGTGAAGTAACTCTGCAAAGTCAGATCAACTCGGCCATCGGCTGATGGCCACCGTCGATCAGGTATTGTGGGCGGCCGCTGAAGTCATCCAGAGTGACCTTGTTCACATCGATCCCGAGATGGCGGTAGAGCGTGGCAAAGACTTCGCCAAAGGCCACAGGGCGGTCGGTGGCTTCGCCAGCGAGCTTGTCCGTGGCACCAATAACTTGGCCGTGATTCATGCCGCCACCGGCGAGCATGGCACAGGAAACGCGCGGCCAGTGATCGCGCCCGCCTTTAGGATTGATGATCGGTGTGCGACCAAACTCACCCCACACGACGACGGCTACGTCTTTGTCCATGCCGCGCTCGTGCAGATCGCTGATGAGGCCGCTGAGAGCACTGTCGAGCAGCGGCAGATCCTCGCGGAGCTGGCCGAAGTTGTTTGAATGATAATCCCAACGGCTGAAACCGAGCGTGACCACACGGGCACCCGCCTCCACCAGACGGCGAGCGGCTAGGAAGTGATCCGTCAGACGTGGACCGCCGTCATCGCGATTGCGGTTCTCGCCTTTGCCGTAGCGCTCGACGATGCGGCGATCTTCCCGGCTCAAATCCAGCGCCTGCAGCAGCTTCGGACTCGTGAGCACTCCCAGCGCTTGTTGATTGAAGACATCCATGCCGCCCATAAGACCCGTGGCATCGAGTTCATTGCGCATTTGATCGAAGCTCTTCAGCAAACCCGCGCGATCATGCAGACGATCCAGCGAGATGCCATGGAGCGACATATCTTCCGTGCCGCCGCCACGGTTTGGCTGGAAGGGCGCATGAGCCACACCGAGATAGCCAGGCTCACCATTCCGTGCCCAGGGCATGTGGCCCATCTTTGGCGAAAGGCCGACAAAGGGCGGCATGGCCGAATTCACGGGACCTTGGATGCGAGAGACGATGGAGCCCATCGCTGGCCAACCTCCCGGAGGCTGACGCTTCGCACTGCGACCGGTAAGACATTGAAAGGCATCGTGCCCGCTGTCGCAGTCAGCCATGGAGCGGATGATCGTGCATTTATCCATCATCTTCGCGAGCCGAGGCAGATGCTCGCAGATCTGGATACCAGGGACGTTCGTGGAGATTGGTTTAAATTCCCCGCGCACCTCGGAAGGTGCGTCGGGCTTCATATCAAACATGTCCTGATGCGGCGGCCCGCCGGGCAGGAAGACCATGATCACCGCGCGGTGCTGCGACTTCTTGCCGGTCGCCGCTTCAGCTCGGAGGAGGTCCGGTAGTCCGAGCCCACCCATGGCAAGTCCGCCGATTTTTAAGAAATCACGGCGCGATTTTCCATCGCAAAAACCGGAGTGGGAGGAGCCTTGGATCGAGAGCATGTTGGTTAAAGATCCTTGATGGGAATCTGGAAACCTACGGCATACGCCACGACTTTTTTGCCGAACATTTGAAACGATGAGGACCACATCTGTGGCCCGGGTCTTTTTTGCAACGACTGGGATACTCGCCTCTAGCTCTACAGACTGATCTTTGTGGCTCCAGCTAAAGAAACACCAACGCGGCAACGACGAGGCTGATTATGGCGCAGATGAGCACGGCTCCAGCGGCAGCATCTTTGGCACGCCGGATGTGCTCATCATGCTCGGTGGTAATGCGGTCGCAGAGGACTTCGAGGGCGGAGTTCATCAACTCTGCCGCCCACACCAATGAGATGCAGCCTAGAACGGCACACCACTGCCATTCAGAGATGCCTTCCGCGAATCCGAGTGCAACGACTGCGATGGTGGCAACGGCGTGAATGCGAAGGTTCCGCTGGGTACGCAAAGCCCAGCCAATGCCGGTGAAGGCATAGCGAAAGCTGCGAAGTAGAGAAAGGATCACGGCTCGCTGTGGCGGCTAGCTGCCAGCGGCTGCGCTGGGTGGGACGGCAGCGGACTCGTTGACTTTGAGCCGCAGTTCATTCACCCACTTCGGAGCGTCAGCGTGGGCGGGGAACTCTTTGATGACTTTCAGCATGTCTGCCATGGCGTTAATGACCGATGGGCCATTCTCATACAGATAAGAGGCACGTTCCCAGCGTAGGGCAGGCAGTTCATTTTGAAGCCAGAGGAGGTATTCAGGTTCGCTCATCTGCTCTTTGCGGAAGACGCCTTCGTTATTGATGCGGCTATCCCAGATCGTCGGCAGAGAGTCTTTGGCTTCCGTTTTGGCGACGTGGAAAAGGGTGGCCTGATACATGCCGCCGATGTTCGATGGATCACGGCTCCAATGCTCACGATTCAGGTACCGGTCGAGCTGGTAGGCTTGGACGACTGGGCTGTTTGCTCCGCAGGCGCGGTTGATCATTCCAAAGGCTCGCCCGTGGAGCTTCGGGGCTGAGGCGACGAGATCCTGGATGTAACTCTGAAGCTTGGGGACCATCTTTTTGAAGTCGTCGTCCTTCGATTCATGCGCTTCGAGAGTGAGCATCAGATACCGAAGACCGAGACGCAGGGCGATGCCATTGTCTCCCTCCTCATCGTCGGCACCGGCACCTGCTTTGCTTTTGCGCTCCATGTTTTTTTCGATCTGCTCAGCACGCTGGCGCGCCTCAGTTTTGCTCGCTTCTTTGCGCTCGCTGTTCACGAGCACATCGCAGTCAGTGTAAAATTTAATCGCTGCCTGATCACTGGATATGGCGGAACTCAGCTTTGCGAGAACAGAGGAGAGGTTGGATCCGCGCTTGGCGAGGATGTCTGCTTCGAGCACTTTGAGCTGATCGAGCACGCTATTGACCTGTGCCTCGGTAAGCTTTGGAGCTTCGGCGGCAGGCGATGCCGATTCGGAGGGTGTTTGAGCGGAAAGGCTGGCGGCGCTGGCGAGCAGCATGAGCAGAACGGCGGATTTCATAGCGATGGGTTAGGAAGGGGAGGAACGCGATGTAAACGGACAACTCGCACTTTAATAAGATGTGATATGGAATGGCGAGGCAGAAATTTTGGCCGACTCAGTCCGGCACTAGCTGTCGGCGCTCTAGTCCGAGCTGGGAGCGGCGGTCACGGCGAAGTCGGATCTGCTCGCGCACGAGGCCATCACTGCCCTGAGTGCTATACTCAACATTGACCGTGACGAGCTGCGGCAGCGCCTCCAGGGCGACGATTCGGAACACGGGCTCGCGTTTGCTACGGAAAAAGGCGTGCAGGGGAATGTGCGGATGGGCGGCATTCCAGAGCCAGCGCGCAGGCTGGAAGTCCTCAATCTCTGAGAGTGCTTGCAACACCTCACGGATGACTTTTTCCTCATGATGACGCAGAAGTTTCGATGCAGCGCGGCGGCTGAGTATTTGCTCCAAAAAAGCTGCCACAGGGTTGAGATGATCCTCTTCCATCTCAGTGATGATCTCCTCTGCACAGTCCTTCATCCGGACACGAAATTCCTCTCGGGAAATACGGCCCGAGTCGAGCATGTTGAAGAGTTGCCTGGGGCTAAGCGGGGCGGACATGGGCAGGATAACAGAAAGCCCGGAGACCTTGATGGGACTCCGGGCTTGTAGGTGAATGACGAATCAGGCCTGACCGACGACGTACTCGTACAAGCCGTGGCGGCCTGGATACGGTGTCGGGTATTTGCCATCTTTGTCTGCGAGAAGCGGTGCTGGACCGTCCAGAGTCAGCTTGTCCACACCGGGAGCGAACTCGTGATCGTGAGCCATCAACTGGTCAAAGGTGACAAGCTGGCCGGTGTGGGCGCTCATACGGCCCATCACGGTGACAAGGCTGGCCATGGCTCCGCGCTCGACTTCGCTGTATGGCTTGTTGTTCACGATGGCCTCGACGAGGTCCTGCCACTCGAGGTCGTAGGGATTCGGTTCCTGCTTTGGACCACGCCAGATGATGTCAGCAGCGACTTTGTTTTGCCCCTTGAAGGTCATCGCGCGGGAAGGGAAGTGACCGGCGCTGGAAACCACAGCTGATCCCTTCGTGCCATGCACATAGCTGGCAAACTCGTTGTGTGTCTTCATGGCGTTGCGGCCTTCGAGCCAGAACTTCGTGCCATCCCTAAACGTGTACTCGACACTGTAGTGGTCAAAGTTCTGGTCCACGAATTCTCCACGATCCGTGCGGCCACCGGTGGCTTTGGCTTCGATCGGGAAATCGTTCTTCATCCAGCAGATCTCGTCGATGTTATGGATGTTGAAGTCACTAAAGGCACCGCCGGAGGCCCAGAGGAAGCTATGGAAGTTTTTGATCTGGTAGATCAGTTCATTCGGGTCGGTTTTGACATCGCGTGGCTTCGTGAAGCAGGTGCCCACAGGCCCCTGGAGACGATAAGCGCGACCGAGAATGATTTCGCCGATCTCTCCCTGCTGGATGCGGTCGAAGAGTTCACCACGGACACGGCAGTGGCGGCACATGAGACCGACGCCGACCTTCAGATTTTTCTCCTGAGCTTTTTTGCCAAGTTCCAGCATGCGTTTGCCACTTGGAGCGTCCACGCAGATGGGCTTTTCCATGAAGACATTCACGCCTTTTTCGATGGCGTATTGGAACTGCACCCAGCGGAAGGCGGGCGGCGTGGCGAGGATGACGACGTCGTTCGGACGCAGCATGTCGATGGCCTTCTTGTAGGCATCAAAGCCGATGAATTTCGAATCAGCCGAGACGCTGAAGCGGTCTGGGTGCTTGCCGCTGAGGCCGTTAAAGCTGGCTTCGAGGCGGTTCTCCTGCACATCAGCCATGGCGATCAGGCGGGTGCCCTGCTTCACGCCCATGGAGTTGCTGGCCGCTCCGGTGCCGCGTCCACCGCAGCCGACGAGCGCCACGTTGATGGTGTCATCCCCTGCGGCGTGCACATAGGGGATCTTGATTCCGGATAGCACAGAAAGGCCTACAGTGGCCTGGGTGGCTGATTTGATGAAATCTCGGCGCGAGGTGATGGCTGGGGTGTTTTCCATAGAGGTGAAAGTTTGGCCGAAACCAACGCCATGCGGCAAGCATTCTTTGTGGGAATGTCAGCCGATGGGCACAGATTCCCCATCCAGACGAGATGGCACCTTCAAGGTCTTCGAGTGGGACTTAACTGCGGCCAGCCTATTTCCCCCAATTTACTGCCACATCCGGGAAATCACTGAACAAGCCATCAACGCCTGCTTTTTTGAACAGCAGCTTCAGGAGATCTTCGGGCGACTTGGCAAACTTGGGCAGCTCATCGACGCGAAAAGTATAGGGGTGGACTTTCAAGCCACTGGCATGGGCGTTTTTGACTAGAGCCGTGGGCTTTCGATCATGAGCGATCACGCTTTCGATGTCTGGGCCGATGCCGTCGGCGACTTTGGCGAGATCAGCGAGGCCCTTGGGAGTGCGGAGGTGATTGAAGTCCGTGTTGCCGGGGCCGTTGGCGACGGTGTCCAGCAGCATGATTAGGTTCCCACGCCAGCGTAGCGGGCCACGAAGGCGCTTAAGTTCATCAAGCTCGAAGCATTGGATGTAACAGGGATCGTCCTTGCTGCGGTAACCGTAGCGGCGGAGGATGGCCAGCACGATGCGCGTGATGTCGTGCTTCTGTGCGCGGTGCCAGGCTGGGTCTTTAATCTCGGGGTAGATGCCTGCGATGCGTCCCGTGCTGCGGTTCAGACCTTGGATGAGCTGAAGTTCCTCCTCCAGCGTGGCGATCTGGAAGCTGCCCAGCCCTTTCTGGAAGCGTTTCGGGAAAATCTGCCTCCCCGTGGCCGGATCGAAGCGCTCCATGACGCGCAGGGTTTTGAGTTCAGCGAGCGTGAAATCGAGTGCGTAGTAGCGGCCATCACTGCGCTTCCGTTTCGGAAACTTCTCCGCCACATCGGTGACGCTATCCACATGGATGTCGTGCAGCACCACAGGCACGTCGTCCTTTGTCAAAACAAGATCCTGCTCAATGTAATGCGCGCCCTGAGCGTGGGCCATCGCCTTCGCCTCCAGCGTGTGTTCGGGCAGATAGCCACTCGCGCCGCGGTGGGCGATGATCAGGGGAAAGGATTTGCGGGCCATCCGTTCAGGCTGACAGACTCCCGCCCTCTCCGTCAAGACTGCTCTTACCCCATGAAACGCTACTCCATCCGCCGCACCTCAGGACCCACGCTCGACTGGAGCCATGCTGCGTCACTCACGGACTTCTCCCTGCCCTGGAATGCTGACCTGCAACCGGCCTTCACGGAGTTCCGTGCCCTGTGGGATGATGACTCGCTGCATTTTCGCTTCGATTGCATCGACCGCGATCTCGTTCTCGATGGCTCCGCCACGCTGAAGGAACGTGTCCTGGATTCCGACCGCGTGGAGATCTTCTTTACCACCGATCTCTCACTCGCCCCCTACTATGGTTTTGAAATGAGCCCGCGAGCCGAAGCGCTCATTTATAAAGCCCGCCACTACCGCGAGATCGACTTCGACTGGACCTGCCCGACTTTAAAACTCGCCGCCGAGATCCGGGGCGAGCGCTACACCGTCTCCGGCAGCCTGCCCTTGAGCACCTTGCGAGAGATGGGTGTCCTTCAAAACGATGCCCATCAGCTCTTCGCTGGCGTATTTCGCGCTGACTTCTACCGCGAGGCCGATGGCAGCCTGCGCCGACTTTGGATGCCCTGGGTCGATCCCCGGACCGAGCGCCCTGACTTCCATGTGCCGAGTTCTTTTGGCGTTTTTGATCTCGTGGACTGAGTCTTGACCACACACATCAGCAGCTCAAAAGAACCCGCCATGCGCATCGCCATCTATTGTGGGTCCAGTCGCGGACTCGACCCAGTCTTTCAAACCGCCGCCGCTGACCTCGCACGCTATCTTGTCGGCCAGGGCATCGGTATCGTCTATGGCGGAGGAAATGTCGGCATCATGGGCGTCATCGCCGATGCCGCCCTCGCGGCGGGTGGCGAGGTCATCGGCGTCATTCCAGAGTCTCTGCTGGCAAAGGAGCTCGGCCACTCTGGCGTCACCGAACTGCGCGTCGTGCGCTCCATGCATGAGCGAAAACAAATGATGGTGGACCTCAGCGATGGCTTCATCGCCCTGCCCGGCGGCTTTGGCACCTTGGATGAGTTGTTTGAAACGCTCACCTGGCTCCAGCTCGGCTTCCATGGCAAACCCGTTGGCCTCCTGAACGTGGCGGGCTTCTTTGATCACCTGCTTACCTTCCTCGATCACATGACCAGCACAGGCTTCCTCAAGCCAGAGCACCGCGCCAGCCTGATCATGGAAACCGACCCCGCTCGATTGCTCAGCGCGATGCAGGCCTTCCAGCCACACACCTGTGGAAAATGGATCAAGGAGCTTGTTTAAGCTCTCGAGTCCGCTCCAAACTGACACCAGTCCAGCCTCCAAATTGCACCCTACTGCCCATGCGCTTCCTCCTCTTCGCCCTTTGCCCTCTGCTCTTCGCCCAGGCCGCCGAAAAGCCCTTCACCATGCTCACCGACGAGCTTCTCGCGAAGCTCCCCGAAGCCCAGCGCACCGAATGGACCGCCTACATCGCCCAATCGCGTGCCTTTGCCGCCAATGAGCACCGCATCCTCGATGAAGAACGCTCCAAAGCCGAGGCCAAGCCCGCGCCGGGCAATCGCGCCGAGTTTGAGTTCGATAGCGACACGCCTGCCGAGTGGTTTGCCAGCGCGGAGAACCAAAAGCTCGCCGACATCGTCATCAGCTACCAGACACCCACCGGCGGCTGGTCAAAAGCCGTCGATTACACCAAAGGCCCGCGCCAGCCCGGCACGCACTGGAC
>JAGKWZ010000217.1 GCA_021151605.1 Verrucomicrobiaceae bacterium | reverse complement strand
TCCTACAAACCCGCCGTGACCGACACCCCCATCGCCCGCGAGGACCTCTTCGATGCCGCCTTTCTGGACCGGCTTCGCTCGCTGGCCGTCCGGCTGAGAAAGCGCCGCGCCCTGAATCGCCGCGGTGCCCAGTCCACACCGGCCACCGGCTTCACCCGCGAATTTAAAGACTACCGCCACTACACCCCGCGCGAAGACTACCGCGCCATCGACTGGCGGCTCTATGCGCGGCTGGATAAACTCTTTGTCCGACTCTACGAGGAAACGCAGGAGCTGAATCTCCACCTCCTCATCGACACCAGCGGCTCCATGGCCGAGCCGCATGGAGAAAAGCGCAAGCAAGCCCTCCGTTTCGCCGTCGCCCTCGCCTACCTCGGGCTCGCCGGGCAGCAGCGCGTCAGCCTTTACTCTCTTGGCGAAACCTGCCGCCAGGAGCTGCCGCCCTTGCGCGGCCAGGGCAACATCGAAAAGATCATCCAATGCGTGTCGAAGCTGAAGTTTGGCGGCCTCACTGACCTCCAGCGCAGCTTCACCGACTTCCACCCCACCCGGCAGCGCTACGGCGTCATCTTTGTCATCTCCGACTTCTTCGGGCGCGATGTCACCACCGCCGCCGAGTCCATCAAACGCGCTGCCACCTGGCCCGGCGAGTGCCATTTCCTCCAGATCCTCCACCCCGAGGAGCGCGTCCCCACCCTCGAAGGCGAAGTCGAGCTCGATGAAGTCGAGACCGGCGAACGCCGCCGCTTCTGGCTCACCCGCCGCGACGTCCAGCGCTACACCGACGCCTTCGACGCCTTCTGCGAGGAACTCTCCCGCGAATGCGCCTCCCACCGCATCGACTACATGCAATGCGGAGCCGACGAACCCTTCGAGCAGCGCTTCCTAGACCTCCTGAACCGCGGCTCCGCGCTTTCGAGCGCGTAAAGTCAAAGCCCGGGCGAGCGCACCGCTGGGAGATCAGGCGTCCGATTCGGCCCGGGCGGGGAGAAAAGGCCTTCGAAGCCCAGCGCCTTCGCCACGCCCATCGGCCCTTCCACGCGATGCGCTTCGGCCAGAGCGGTGTCGCCGATTCCAGGGTGGCCCCTGGCATCTCTGCCACCGCACTCCAGGACGCTGCCGCGAGCCCTCACGCGCCTGTTGAAGCTGGCGGATGCTGGCCTAGCATGAGCGGTGCGGAAAGGCCATGAGAGCAAGGCATTCCTTTCCAGCTCAGCGTGCGCGCGGTCCGCCACGGCCACCCACGGGCGGGGTGCTTGGCTTGGGGCCGCTGACTTGTTGTTTGAGGGCGGCTTTGACTTGGGTGTCGGCGGCTTGGTCATGTTTGGCGGCGTGGGCTTCGGCGGCTTCTTTGACGTCGGCGTAGTCCAGCGCGCCTTCTTTGACCTGCTCCATGAAGCCGTCGAGCTTGGCGGCACGGGCGGCGCGTTTGTCGGCGTTGGCATCGAGCGCGTCTTTGACGCTGGCGCCTTTTTGCTGGATCTCAGCCAGGAGGTTGACTGGCTGCTGGTTCTTGATCTGACCGGCGGCGATGTCGTCGTGCTTGGCGGCGTGGGCTTCGGCGGCTTTCTTGACGTCGATGTAGTCGAGTTCGCCGGCAGCGGCTTTTTCGAGATAGCCGCCGAGCTTTTCCCCACGGGCGGCGCGTTTGTTGGCGTTGGCATTGAGCGCCTCGCGTGTGGTCTTGGTGCGGTTCTTCAGTTCCTCATGAAGGGCAGGGGCCTTCTGCTGGTGCTCTTCTTTCCCGAACTTGACGTTGAGTTCGTGCATGGCGTCCGCCTTGACTTCCATGGCTTTGGCGATGTCTGACACGTCCTCAAAGGGGCCGACGCTGGCATTGGGCTCGGCGGGTTTCAGTCCGGCCTGGACGTCGTCCCCGAGCTTCGCGACCTCGCCCGCAACGCTGTGCCGGGCTTTGAAGGTCTCCTCCATGACGCCCATCTTGGGCTTGGGGGCATCCGGGCCGCCGGGTGGCTTGGCGGTGGGCATGAGGGGGATGTCTTTCCCGGCTGCGATCTGCTGCTGCCGGTGCTCCAGCTCCGTGCTGCCGACCTGCCCCTGCATGAATTCGGTGGCCATGCCTCGCGTTTTCTCCACTCCGCGATCCAAGGTGAAGGCGACGTTGTCCATGTTGACGCCTTTTTCCTCAAGCTGGGTGAGCACCTGGGCGGTCTGCTCCTCGCCCGGTTTGTAATGGCCGCTGCGGTCGGTGACCTCGCGTAGTTCGCCTTTGCGCTGGCCATCGGGTCCGTCGGTTTTGTTCACGATCAGCTCGCCCGCGCCAGCCACGGCCTCGCCTCTGAGGAAGCTGGAATGGTGGGCCTCGGCGGTGCCCGGCCCATAGTTGGCCTCTTGGGTGAGTAGGTCCTCGGTGTTGCGCGCGTAGAACTCGCCTTCACCATCCATGACGAAGATGTGCTTCTCGGTGGCGACTTTGTTCGGGTCTTCGTTAAGCTCGGCGGCGAGATCGGCCTGCACGTCTTCGACTGTGTTTTCTCCGTAGCCGCTTTCGGCAAGCGACTCTGTATCCACCGCTTCGTCGAAGTCGGACAAAGACTCGGATTCCTCCTCCGCATCGGCAAAGAGGTCGGACACTTCTTCCCCATCATCATCATCGACCCCATGGCGATCTGGCATTCCGAGAGTGGCGGGAGTGCTACCAGTGGCGGGCGTGAAGTTGATTTTGTGCTCCTGCTTCTGCTCCTCGCTCATGTACTGCGTGGAGGTGATGCCTTTTTTTCTTTCCGCCCACTGCTCATCCGTCATGGGGAGGGCGGTCGGGTCTTTTTTCAGCGCCGCTGCATCCTCCTGGGCACGCCGCCAGTCTTTGTCCCGCACTTCCATCTGCTCCTTCGCGGGCGAGTCGAGCCGGGTGGTGGTGATCTCGTGGCCTTGCGCATTCTTTTCTCCAGCGATGTATTCCGGCTCCATCTCTTTGAGTTTAAAGCGGGAGGGCTGGCTAGATTCGTCGGTGGTCGGGTCGGGCATACCTCTCGGTACCCTGAATGCCTGAAACTGTGACAAATGGGCCGCGCCGGGGCCGAGCCAGAGAGCAGACTACTCCGCTTGCTTCACCTGCCGCACGCCGTCGGCCAGATTCAGCGAGCCTGAGATGATGGTGAAGGCACCTGCGGCCACGGTGGGCCAGATCAGCCAGGGGAAATCCAGCATGAGCCAGAGGATGGCCGCGAACTGGAGAAACGTCGCCACCTTGCCTGTCCAGTGCGGCTTGATCTCGCACTTGCCCACGAGGTGATCGATCAGGAAAGCCGCGCCAATGCTCGCCAGATCTCGGAAGATGACCAGCGTGGGGAACCAGAGTGGAAAGTGCTGACGCCAGCCCGTGAAGCTCAGCGTCACGATGGCCGAGAGCAGCATGAGCTTGTCCGCCAGCGGATCGAGGATGGCTCCCAGCTTGCTCGCCTGATTGAAATGCCGCGCGATGTAGCCATCCACCGCATCACTGATGGCGGCGGTGAAGAAAACCGTGATCGTCCACCAGCGCAGCGATTCATTCGCCATGCCCGCCGCCACGCTCTGCCCGTAGTAAACGGCCAGCCCGATGAAGACCGGGATGAGCAGGATGCGGAAGATCGTGATCTGGGTGGCAAAGGTCACAGCTCCCCCATTACGCGTGAATCACGGGAAAAGAAATGCCCAGTTCTGCCGCACCTCGCGTCCCGGTTTGACACTCCGCCCGTCCTGCGACTGAATCACGCCAGCCAACGCATGAGATCCGCCTTCATCGACAAACTGCTGAAACGCATGGACCGCCTGGAGCCAGGCGAGGTGCAGAGCGTCGTGCTCGAACTCATGAAGGAGAAAGGCTTCCTCGAGAAGGTCTTCCAGACACTCCAGGAAGGCGTCATCCTGCTAGGGCCGGAAGGCGCGGTGACCTATGTGAATCAGGCCGCCTGCACCTTCTTCGGCCTCCAGGCGGAGCAGGTCATCGGGCAAAAGCTCCAGCAAGGGATGCGCGGGCTGGATTGGAATGAACTGCTGAAACCAGGAGCGGTGGTGAGTCGTGATCTGGAGGTCTTTTACCCCGAGAACCGTTACCTGAACTTCTACATCACGAGCATCGATGAAGAGCAGCCGCTCGGCTTCGTCATGCTCATCCGCGATGTCACCGAGACGCGGAAGCGTACCGAGCAGCAGCTCGAAAGCGAGCGCTTGAACGCCTTCACCCTGCTCGCCGCCGGCGTGGCGCATGAGCTGGGGAATCCGCTGAACTCGCTGACGATCCACCTTCAACTCCTGGAGCGTCGTTTGAAAAAGATGGGCAAGTCTGGCGACTCACTGCGAGAGCACCTCGACATCGCCACGGGCGAGATCAAGCGGATGGACACGATCATCAGCCAGTTCCTCGCCGCTATCCGCCCCTCGAAGCCGCAGCTCCAGCGCAGCCAGATCGCCGATCTCGTGCAGGAGAGCGTGCGCTTCCTGAAGCCCGAGCTGGATCAAGCGAAGGTCAAAGTGAAGCTCGACCTCCGCCCAGACATGCCCGCCATGCCGCTGGATGCCGACCAGATGAAGCAGGCCATCTACAACCTCATCCGCAACGCCTCCCAAGCCATGCCGAAAGGCGGCACGCTGACCATCAGCGGCAGCTACACTGACTTCGAGGTGCGGCTCAGCTTTGAAGACACCGGCAAAGGCATCTCTGCCGAGCAGATGGGCAAACTCTTCCAGCCCTTCTCCACCACCCGCCCCACCGGCACCGGCCTCGGCCTCCTCATCGTCCGCCGCATCATCCGCGAGCACGGCGGAGAGATCGACATCGAGTCCCGAGTCGGCCAAGGCACGAGAGTGAGCATCTGGCTGCCGCTGGTGGAGCGGAAGGTGAGGCTGCTGGGGGAAGGGGAGGATGACGGATAGCTCGGCGAAGATATGCAAAACGAAGAGCAGCCAACAAACGACACCATTCCTTGGCCGGTATGGCTGGTGGTTGTGATAATGAGTAGCTTGTTAGGAGAAACTCTGGCCAGATTCTTCTATTCGCCATGGCTTGGCCACGGCGACAGCGATGGCGTATTTTGGAGTTGTGTCTTTGCTGCTTTGCTCTGGCACTCGTTGCTCGAGCCGAAGACGAGAAACCGGCGTGATGCACTGCACTACTTGGCTGTTGTGGCCCTCATCCCATTGGTGTCAGGCTCCCTGGGCTTCATGAACTTTGAAGTTGATGAAAGAGCCATTCGCGCGTCCAAGCATCAAGGCGAAGCCCTTTTCATGCTAGCCTTTGGAGCTGTTTGTTCGGTGGCGTGGATCGGATTGAGAAGCTCGGTCTGTGATCGCTATTTCAAGTCCACTACCGCCAAAATTCATCCGCATGTGCTGACATCCCTCACTTTGGTCTTCTCCTTGAGCTCCGCTCATTGGCAATTTAGGAACTACAATGAAAAGAAATATGCCCAAGAGATGAAGCCAACCATCACGCAGATGTTTGTGCGTGACTTCGCCAATCAACAACCTCTCGGCAATATCCAAATGCTATCCAGTAAGTCGGCTCCCTCAGGCTTGGATGACTGGTTTCGCAAAAGGCACCAAGCATTCTCTGGTTCGACCATGATCGACAGGCATCAAGCGGCCTTCGTCTCCATCAAGACCGCCATCGCCGAGCCGCTGATGCTCCGTTTTGGTTCTAATGGCTACGAGCCTGCTGAGGTCGTCATCCAGCCAGGGCACGAAGGCAGGATCGAACTCGCCTTGAAGCCTGTTGCTGAAAAGTCGGGTGCAAAAACGAAGCCCTGATCACCTCCCGGATACGGCACGCGCTGCACAAATGGATTTCGTATGGACGCACTTGGCCGTGTTCTGATAGTCTCACACCCATGGAAAAGCCTTCGATTTTGAAGTCCCTCTTTAGAGGTGTCGTCCTGCTTATCGCGCTCGGCATCCTCGCCACTTATGTCAAGCACACTCAGCACGAGGCAGATGTCATGAGAGAAGAGCTGGCCGAGGTGAAAGCCCTGCTGCTTCAGCAGGTGACGCAGGCCGAGAAAAAGCCCACAAGTAACTTTCAACCGACCTCAGGACTCACCCTCTCCGAGTCACATTCTTGGCAGCCAGACAGCAGCCCAGTCCCGCTGAGGCCGAAGCCTTTGGCGAACATCACCGGACAAACGATCTCGAGTTTAATCAGCAGAACCCCGGTTTTTCATACCTCTGCCCTGATGGCCGGCAGCAAGTCGGGCACGGTTTTCCAGAGCTTCTTGATCAACCCTCCGTCAGCCCCGGACACGCTGAACCTTACTGACGAAAAAGCAGAAACCATCAACCCTGTCTATGCTGCAACGCGTCGGCTGATGTCCCACCAATTTGCGCCCTTTATCGCGAGTTCAAAGTCGGCTGTCATCAAACCGAGCTATACTGTCAGCGCTTGGCAGTGGCTCTTTGACCTCAAGCCCCGAAAAGCGGAGCCTTCGGCCAGCGGTCCCCTGACGAGAACTGAAGCTGGCCTGACCCAGGGGGATTTGGAAAAGCTCTCGAAGCCCGTGTCGCCGATGATTCAGAACTTGATCGAGCCGTCCCTTCTCACCTCACCTCAAATGTTTGATAGCAGTAAGTCAGGGCGAATCTTTAGCCCCTATTCCCTTCAGCACATCGAGCGCTGAGATCTTCCACACCTCTGACTTCACGAAATCATGATTGTCTCCGGAATGCTAGGTGCTGCGGGGTTGAGCTTTCTCTTCCTCGTGGTGCTCTTTGTGCCTTTGGAGCGCGTGTTTCGGGCTCGTGAACAGGGCTTTCTGCGTCCGGCTTGGTGGACGGATCTATGCTTCTTTCTCGGGCAGTATCTTCTGTGGAGCAGTCTGGTCTTTGCAGCGCTGGCCGTTTTCCGGGGATGGCTGGACGGCCTCATGCCTGCCGATTTCCGCGCTGCGGTAGCCGTCCAGCCTTGGTGGCTTCAGGCCGTGGAAGTCGTGCTGCTGAGTGACTTCCTCATCTACTGGGGGCATCGACTTCAGCACCGTGTGAGCTTTCTCTGGCGCTTTCTCTGGCGCTTTCACTCCATCCATCACAGCTCCGAGCATCTCGACTGGCTGGCGGCGCATCGCGAGCATCCACTGGACACCATTTACACGGTCGGGCTGATAAACCTGCCAGCCTTCGTGCTCGGCTTTCCGCTGGAGACACTCGCGGGCTTCATCGCCTTTCGTGGCGTGTGGGCCATCTACATCCACTCGAACGTGAAGCTGCCGCTCGGACCGCTGCGTATGATTATCGGTGCTCCAGAGCTGCATCACTGGCATCATGATCGGGCACGCGACGCCGGGAACTACGCCAACCTCTCGCCTCTCATGGATCTCCTCTTTGGCACCTACCGCCATCCCGGAGTGGAGCCGGAGGCTTTCGGCATCCAGGAACCAAGCGCAAAGACCTATCTAGGTCATCTATGGCAGCCCTTTCGGAAGAGAAGAAAGGATGAGCAACCATGACCTCACGCTCAACAAACTTGCCGTCACTGGGGGAACCTTGTTACCCTCCAATCATGTGCCGAAGAAATCACGGGTGGAACGCCCTCCTTACTATCGCCGTGCTGATGCCGGGCGTGACGCAGGCTGGGATGCCGAGCATCTCGCTGACAGAGGCCGCTGGTGCCCGGCTGGATGTGATCTCGTTCTTCCTCGTGGGCTTTCTGCTTTGCGCGTTGCTGCTAAAATCGGCCTGGAATCTCCTGGCGGCTGACTTTCCTCGTCTCCCGCCGCTGCGCTACAAACATGCGCTGGGTCTGCTGCTCGTCTCGAGCCTCTTTCTCTACGTCGTCCTCACCATGATTTCCGGCGCTCGCGAACTCATGACGCCTGGAGCCTGGGTGAAAAACGGTGCTACCTACCAGCTAGCCACGCCGGAGCGTGATCCGAAGCCGTGGCTCGAATCAGCGCGACTTTCTGCCTTGGAAAACCTGCGTGATTCTCTCTGGAAGTATGCCCGCGAACACGACGGAAAGCTGCCCGCTCATCGCGAGGTGCCTGACATCCCAGCCACGATCTGGAAGGGTATCCACCCCGAGGGAGATCCTCTCGCTTATGTGCCCGGAGCAGAGGCGGGAAAAGGCAGCCGCGTGGTGGCCTATGAGCCGGAGTCCTTTGGGCCACGCCGCGCCGTTTTGATGAGTGATGGCAGTGTGGCCATCATCAGCGCCTACGAACTCCAAAAGCGTGTGGTGGCAACTCTCCAATCCAAAAAGCCATGACGGATGACGTCCCATCTCAGGAACCGCCATTGCCGAGGACGAAGGCAATCAAGACTGCTGCGGTATCGCTCTTGCGTGGCATGTGGCGTCTGTTCACCGTCCTGCTGCTTCTGATTGTCCTTCTACTGATTGTTGAACCGCTCGCTTTTGTCTTAGAAGTGCCATTAAGGCTGGTCTTCGGTTGGGCACTCCATCTCTGGCGCACTTTGCCCGAGGTACGCTGGTCCTCTGAAATGCTCCTGAGCGGGTTTGGGGCCGTGGCTTTGGCCTCAGTCAGCCTTCATGGGATGGCCCGTTGGCTCTGTTCTCGGCTTTTCTCAGGAAAAGAGCAGTGGTCTTGGCGCGGGACGCTGGCTGTCACCATGATCGTCATCGTGCTTTTCGGCTCCGCTATGAGCGGCACGGGTGTGGTACATCAGGCTGCCTGGCTGATGCGGATAGAGTGGATCGTTGACGATTTTTACAGCAAACCTCTGGGCCGGGATCTCAACAGGGCCAGACAACTGGCGATGGCCGCAGTGATCCATGCCAACGAACACAACGGACAACTCGCACAACGCCTGGAAGATCTGGATGAGGACATTTTTGAGCCAGGGGAGTTGGCGAAGCTACTGGTGCCGATCGCGAAGGGCGACGAAATTCCCGAGCCCTGGATTTATCTCGGGGGAGAACTGCCGCCCAACTCCCCAGGCTGGCTGCCTTTGTTGGTGCAGCCCCGTCCTCATCAGACCAAGCACGGGCTTGTGCGAACGGTCATCACTCTTAATAACAGCTCCGAAATTTTGGACGATAAAGCCTATCAGGCTTTGCTTTCGAGAAGGCGAGGTTACCTCCAGAACCAGCCCACGGTGAAGCCTTGATCACATGACCCCACGCTTCTGCCTGCTCATCCTCTTCATCTTGGCTTCGGCTGCCTTGGGGCATGAGTCGATGTCTGTGGATGACAGCTACGTCGAAGACGCTCCTTTTGGACCGATGGGCTCTCTTGTGATATGGGCTTTCATGCTGGTTTTCGTCGTCATCTTCTGTCTCCTGATCGGCCTCGGGCTCGCGCTCGGGTTGGTGATCTTGGCGGGGCTGGCGGCCATGTTTGGTGCGGGTGGGGTGGTGACTTCGCTGGTCGGGTTCGCGACGACTCGGAAGCCGCAGGTGGGCTGGCGGATCTTCAGCATCTGGATGCATGCGGGCTTCATGCTCATGGCCGGAGCGGGTATCGGCGGGTTCATTGTGCCGATG
>JAGKWZ010000216.1 GCA_021151605.1 Verrucomicrobiaceae bacterium | reverse complement strand
AGCTCAGAGAGTCAGTCGGCGCCGCGCCTCATGGCTTGGCGTGCTGCTTGAAGAACTTCACGATCAAAAAAGGATCAGCGAGGGCTACTTCAGGCCGTGTTTTTTGGCAAAAGGGTCCCAGGATGGATCGCGATGCCAGTCATGCTCGATCTCATCGGCCATGCGTTCCGCAGCGGCCAGACCTAGCAAGCGGCTGACGACGTGCAGCGTCATGTCGATGCCTGCGGAGACACCGGACGATGTCACCACATTGCCATCGTCCACCCAGCGGGCCTCGGGCACCCATTTCACCTTCGGGCCAGGTCGTGTGGCCATCTTCCAGTAGGCCTTGTTCGTTGTGGCGGGCCGTCCATCCAGCAGGCCCGCTGCAGCCAGGATGGACGCGCCATTGCACACGGACATGGTGATCTCTGCCTGCGCAGAGCGCTCCTGCAGCCATGTGAGCGTCTCCGCATCCTTGAAGGCCTTCACCGCACCAAAACCACCCGGCACCAGCAGCAGGTCCAGCTTCGGCGCATCGGCGAGTGACTTCTGCGCCACCAATGCCACGCCCTGCGCCGAGGCGACCGGTCCCGCACTTTTTGCCACGGTGATGAGAGTGATATGCTTCTCCAGATTCCCCCAGATCTCCATCGGCCCGCAGGCATCCAGCATTTCAAAGCCAGGAAAGAGCAGCACGCCGAGCGTGCGTTTGGCGGCGGGTGCATCGGCTGCGGAGGCTGAGCTTACGAAAAGGAGAAGCGCGAGGAAAAGTCGGAGCATGGTGTAGTGAGTGACTCATGCCCTGAAAACCTATGACACCGGAAGTCAAAAAGTTACCAGAGCAGGATCTCTGGCCCGGTTTCAGTTTGGGCTTCAGCGATTCACATCCCGTTTGCCAGAAGCAGCCTAGTTCCGTTTCCCCGCCGCTCTGGCCTCCAGTACCTGCTGGATTTCATCTCGCACGCGGTTGGCTTGTTCTTTGGTTGTGTCTCGCTCCAAGAGGCAGGTTTCATGGCCATCTTCACGAACCGCCCAGACATGGTGGTGCGTCGCCACGTTGCCCTCGTATCGCCATTGAAAAGGGCGCGCCTCAACGCTGCGGATCGTGTCTGTGGCGACTTCGGCGGGCCGCCGCCAAGGCACCGGGCCGTGGCTGATCCGGATGCGCTCGGGCGTGACCTCCAGCCGCGTCACATTGATCAGCCGCCCGATCACGATGTAGGAGAAAACCAAGCCCACGATGCCAAACACCAACACGACCAGTTGAATCGGGTCGTTCCACGGCATCTCACGCAGTTTGTAAAACAGGCCCAAAGGAATCGCCGCCGCCACCAACCCCAACGGCAGCAAGGCCCACGAAGTCATGTTTCGCCAACGGATCGAAATGATCGTGCTGGCCCCGAGACGCTCCACGGTCAAACCTTCAGGCAAGGGCGGTGCGGCGGGGACTGGAATCATCCAGAAATCTACCCCCACCGTGAGCGATCTGGCAACAGACTGTCCTGAGAAATCATTCTCCGCAGCGCCGAAGGCCTTGGCAGGAGAGGCGGTTCAGCCGCCTTTGGCGGAAGTCTAGGTCACTAGTCGGCCAGGTCCTCACGCGGCCTTCCGACGCGCCCGCTTCGGCTTCTCGGGGGCCAGGGTCATCTCCGGCGTCACCTGGATGCCCATGCGCTTGTAGTAGTCGAGCATTTTCTCCGTGGCCACGCGGCTGGCTTCGAGGCCGATGCGCACCATCTCCGACATTTCACGCGGTGGCGCTTCTTGAAGGATGTTGGAGGTGAGCATGGCGTGGAGTTGGTCGAGTGTGTTCGCACCGCTGTCGGCGATACGACGATGTGGCGGCTCTTGATTGTCCCACAGCACCCACTCATCGGCAAGGGGCAGGTAATCCTCCAGGAAATGCCTGCGACTGCGGTCAAAGCGGCGGCGGATGTCGTCCTCAGGCACATGATGACCGCCCAATCTCACTCGCAGGGCCACACGCCCGACGGCCTGTGTCGCGGAGCCGATGACGATGTAGTGCAGCAGGATGCGGTAGCCGCGCGCTTTGGCTTCCCGGATCAGCGCGACTTGAGCTTTGCCGCTGAGCGTGGACTCGATGGCAAAGCCGGCCTTTGCCGCGATGAGCGAACGCGCTTCCTCCAGCAGCAACCGTCCTGCTCTGAACGCGCTCAGCGAGGGATCAAGCGGCGAGAGGCCACGAGCCATCTCATCGGCATTAAGGAAACGCATCAAGCCCAGCCGAGGCAGCAGCTCACGCGCAAGCGTGGTCTTCCCTGCGCCATTGCAGCCGCCGAGAATGCAGAGGACCGGATTCATGCGGCTTTCTTGGCTCGAATCAGGCCCATTCGCAACGATGGATCACCCACCTGTGGCAGGCGATGGAGTCGCCAGAATGTTGCATCCAATGAAACCAGCCCGCTTCTCGGAAAACTTACGCCAGCCCTGCTGCGGAGATCGCCGCATCCACCTTGGCACCTTCCACCCAGCCATTGGTCAGCAGGTCGGTGAATGCCGCAAAGTTCCCCGTCAGCACACACAGCGCATAGGCCCGCGTCTCCACGGTGGGGGAGTTCAGGGCATCACGGAAGATGGGCCGCACACACTCCGCCGTCTGGTCCTGCAGCAGGGCGGCGTAGGCATCCTTGGTCTTCCATGGCAGAGCCGCCTGCCAATCCTGCGCGAGCTGCGCCACGATCTCCTCCGTCAGCACATCGCGCAGACTTTCCAGGGCCTCAAAGTCGGCCGCAGCAATCGCCGCGCGGATCTTTGGCAGGGTATCCGCGGCAGCCCTCGCCGCAGGCACGGGCTGGCGGGACTTCACCACCACAGGCGTTGGCCGGGGTTGGTTCGCCAGGATCTCCTCGGGTGAGTATCGCCGCCCGCGCAGTCTTTCCTCCTGGGCCAGGGGCAGCAGCCAGCCGCAGCCGCAGGCGCGCAGATGCTCCGCCTCCCGTTCCACAGCCTCCTCCAGGGTAAACTGCGCCCCACTCCCGAAGCCCTGCCCCAGCGTTCCCCGAGCGACAGCGGCCCTTCGGGGCAGTCGGAATGCAAATGCACGTCCAGCACCGTCCCGCCCGACACGTCGCCCGCCGGATGACCGCACCCCAGAAGTATCGCAGCTCTGCTCATGGCCAGAGCTGTATTTCAGCCTCCCGGATTCAACAAGTGAAGCCTGCAGCCAGCTCTGCCTTGCTTGGGTTGTGAGGAGAAGTCTTCCAATGGAAGGTGCTCCAGGTAGGTATTAGGACTGTTTGTTGAGTTTACCTTTTTTCTATACAAGACGGGGCCGTTTCATTTTAAATGCCTCACATGTCGAACGAACCCCTCGATCCCCATGAAAGCGTGATGGAAACAAATGCCGACGCTGCCCCTGATGTGGAGGAGATGGAGGAGATGGAGGAGATGGAGGATTGGATCCTTGAAATCGATTCGGCGAATTTTGACTACCTTCAAGAGATCTCCGGCGGGGAGGTCAATGAGGCGGAGAATGGTGAGCGCTTCCAGAAGCAACTGAGGGACTGGCTTTGCAAACAGTCGGATGATGATACTTGTGCGGTCTTTCTCCGCATGAGAAACACCATTCTGGAAGTAGCCGGGCGGCAGGGGATTATCGAGGCCAAGGATCTCCCGGAGTCCCTCCAGTACACGCTCAGCGAGCTTTCACTCTCGTTGGCCGGGCATCTTATCAAGGGAGTCAACACTCGCATCGCGAAGGAACTGCGCCATCTAAGTCCCGCCCAGCGCATCGAGTTTTATGATCGGGTGATCGAGGAAATGACCCAGGCGGAGACTTACGCGCTGGATGCCCAGCCGCCGGAGCGCGCCCAGTTTCTCAAACTCGCACGTTCCCTGCGTGGCGAATGCCACCGCGCCTGCCAGGCCCTGCGCCGGCATCGTCGCGGGTGATCCAGGGAGGTCGTGTGTCCGCAGGGCCTGAGGGCCAATCCCATTCTCCAGGGGATTCATACTTTTCCGTGGAGTTCAATAAATCTGCCGCAGAGTACAGTAACTTTTCCGTGGAGTATGAGCACTGGATCACCCACCTCAAGCCAGCCGAGGGGCCGCGTCTCAGGCCAGCATCTTGGTCAGGTGGCGGGCGAGTTGGGCACCGAGTTTTTGCACGCGGGCAGCCTGCTTTTCGTCGGACAGCGTGCCGTCCGCCGCAAACGCTTCGTGCGCCTTGCTGACGGCGACTTGATCCGGCAGGACGGTGACACCGATGTTGCCAAGGATGGCGCGGACATGCACCAGACCGCGCAGGCCGCCCAGGGCTCCGGGGGAGGCCGCGCAGAGGGCGGCGGTTTTGCCGGCGAATGCCACCAGCGGCGGTTCGTCGTCGGTTTCGGCGCGGGAGACCCAGTCAAAGGCGTTCTTCAAGGCGGCGGTGAGGCTGCTGTTGTATTCCGGCGCGGCGATGAGCAGTCCATCATGCTCGCGAAAAAGTTGTTTCAATGCCTTGGCCGCGGCGGGCATGCCTTCCGCGTCCTCCAGATCCTGGTCGAAGACCGGCAGGGGGAAATCGCGCAGGGCGATCAAGGTGACCTCCGCCCCCGCCTCCCGTGCTCCTGCCGCAGCGGCGGCGGCGAGTTTTTGGTTGAAGGAATCGCGGCGTAGGCTGCCGCCGAAAGCGAGGATGCGGGGAGTGGTCATGGGCGTGTCGAGTGAGGCAGAGGATTCATCCAGAGACTAGCTCCGCACTGGCGGTTCCGCAATCTTGTCGGGCTTGGTCAGATTTTTGCATACCGTTCTCCGACTATGCGCAGGGCTACCTCACGGGTGGCAAACGCCTCGGCGATGAATCCCTGTGACTTTTGCAGTAGGCCGGAAGCCGTGGAGGTGGCGGGCCGGATGATCCACTGAAGACGCGGCGGGGAAGTTCACGCCTCCAGATCTGCCGTCTTTGTGTCAGGAGCCCACCAGATGACGATGAAACCGAGGGCGTAGATGCTGGCGCAGAGGGTGCCGACGCGTGGGTAGCTGCCGCCGAGGGCGCTGAAGAGGAAGCCTGCGGCGAGCACACCCAGGGCGGTGGCAAAGCGGCCGGAATTGTAGGCCAGACCGCTGCCAGTGGCCCGCACACGGGTGGGGAAAAGCTCCGGCAGGTAGAGCGCCAGCCAGCCGAAGAAGAGAGTGGCGACGAAGCCCTGGGCCAGGACGATGGCGTGGAAGCCCGGCTGGAGGGGCGCGGTCTTTTGAAACATGGTGACGGTGATGGCAAAGGTGGTGACGCTGATGAGCGCGTAGCTTTGCCGCCGCCCCAACCAGGCGGCGAGCTGCGCCCCGGCAAAGCTGCCGAGCACCGCACCGAGCGCCCACCAGCCCTGGGTGGCGGCTTTGTAGCTGACGTTGGTGGCACCAGCCACTTTGTCCGCCCAGGGGATCATCCATTTGCTGGCGGACCAGGCACCGACCATGGGGATGGTGCTCAGCAGCACTCCGAGGAGGGTAAAACGCAGGAGCGCGGGCTGAAAAAGCTCCCGCAGAGGTGTGACCGGGCCTTGGGCGCTGCCGCGCGTGGCGAGCCATTTGGGGGATTCGGGCAGGGCCAGCAGGACGAAGACGCCGAGCACTGCGGGCAGGCCGACGAATTGAAACAGCCAGCGCCAGGAATCAGGCGTGATGGGCCAGTGACGGGCCAGTTGGGAGAGCAGGAGGATGCCGGCGTTCAGCCCGGCCATCATCGCACCGGAGACGAGGGGCCGTGAAGCTCCAGACCAGCATTCGGAGACGAGCGCGATGCCGTTCGGCCATAGTCCGCCGACGCCGAGACCTACTAAAAAGCGCAGGATGAGCATCTGCTCCTGGGTCCGGGCATAGGCTCCGAGCGCGGCGAAGACGGAGTAGCAGAGAATGCAGACGCCCATGGCTCGAGTGCGGCCGATGCGGTCGCCAAGGCTGCCGAGGGCGATGCCGCCGATGGCCGCACCGAGCATGAGGGCGGCGGTGAAGCGCGCGAACCACTCGCCGCCGAGCTCAGCGGTGAAGGCCGTGCCAAGCAGGCTTTTGGAGACGGAAAGGGAGGCGACGGGCATCAGGCCCAGCTCCACACCATCAAAGACGAGGGCGAGGAAGCAGGTGACGAGGACGAGGTAGCGCTGGGCGGAGGTCATGGTGCTTGGATGGCCCGGATGATGGCGCTGTTGTCAGCCTCGCCCAGACCTAGCGCGACGGCTTTTTCGAGGAGCTGGAGGTGAGTCTCACTCAGGGGCAGGGGAATCGAACTGGCGGCCAGCATCAGGCGCACGTCTTTAAGGTGCTGGGAGAGCCGCGCCTGAGGAGTGAAATCTCCCGCGACCATCTTTTCACCCTTCGTGTCCATGATACGGGAGTAGGCCATGCTGCGGCGCATCACCTCCAGCGTCTGCGTGGCATCCAGCCCGAGCTGCTGCGCGAGCACGAGGCCCTCCGCGAGCGCGGCGCGGTTCAGGCCGAGCACGAGATTGGTGACGAGCTTCATGCGCGCGCCGCTGCCACAGGGGCCGACGTGCACGGCCTCGCGGGAGAAGCTGCCAAGCAGTTCGTGGCAGCGCTCAAAGACCTCCGCCGCGCCGCCGACCATGACGAGGACGTCTTTTTGCAAAAGCTGGGCGCTGCTGCCGGAGACGGTGGCGTCCAGGTAATGCGCGCCGAGGGTCGCGAGATGAGCACCGAGGGCGGCCATCTGATCAGGGTCGCCGGTGCTGGTGTCGATGATGATCTGCCCGGATCTCAGCGGGGCCTCGCGCAGCACTTGTTCGACGATGGCGGAAGTGGGCAGGCAGAGAAAGATGACCTCACAGCGCTCAAAGACCTCGTGGCAGGCCGACGCATTCACACAGCGTGCCGGGTCGATGTCCCACCCGCATTCGGCACCCGTCATGCGCCGCAAAGCAGAGCCCATCAAGCCCATGCCGATGATGCCACAGCGGTCGGGAAAGGCGGCGGAGGAGTCGGGCATAGGCGGAGGCAGGACAGCCAAAAACCCGCCATCGCATCACATCTTTCGGAAACTATGCGACGTGAGACCTCACGGTGCCTCCCAGAGTGCGGGGCGGTTGAATGCGTCACACGGGCAAAGGGCGCCCGGATGATGAAGTCATCGCAGTGAGGCAATGGGACGCTGATGTCAGAGGGATTGGATCAGCGTTGAAGCAGCGTCCTATCAGCGGTTATAAACGTCGGACTTGGGAGGCCTTCTTCGAGGCAAAGGCCCGTCTCGAACTCGGGAGGGAAGCTGGGTCGCGAACGGGAGGCGGTTCTGCCGAGGCTCCCCAGCGGCTGGGCAGCGGGGCTCGACCTGGATCGCTTGTGGGGTGTCTTTCGGGAACCGGATGGAACCACCGCAAGAGGGGAGCAGTCAGGTTTTCCCACCCCTACCCCGTTTGTGTGGATGCTGATTTGCCATCATTCACCTGAGGCAGGGGCATCCAGCCCAATTTCATCGCAGTCAATACCGAGAACATCATAATGAACAACAGTATGAAGAATTGGGAAGCCAATTTGTCACCACGAGTTGTCGAACGATACTTCTTGGCCTCAAGCACCGCCCACTCCGTGTCGAATAGCTTGGCTGGCAGGTAGTGTTCTAGGGCCAAAACCACCTTGGATTTGGCCTGGCTGAGCGTGCCATAAGACACAATCGTTTGCAGCCAGTTAAGGCTTAACAAACCTCCAAGTAGAGAGAGCATGATTCCACCATACAGTGACGGAGACGCACCGACATCCTTGAAGCTTCCGACAAACACGCCAATGGCAGCAAGAATGGTGGCGTTGCCCGTGAGGTAAATGTTGTTCACCGTTTGCCGCCGGGAAATCAACGCTTCCCAGCTTTGCACCATTAGGCTGTATTGATTCCAAACGAGCGTGAGCTGTTCGTCTTGAATCGGCACTTTGACTCCCTCCAGCAACGCTTTGGGCACCAACAGATCACATATCTTTTCCGCAACTTTTGGCGCGAGCGCCTTGATCGGCTTGATGTTTAACTTGTGGCAAGCCGAAGGCAAGCGGCCGTCATCCAACTGAGCGATCACGACAGGCTTACTCTGACGAACCGCCTCCTCAATTTCCCAATTCACTGGATCACTTTTGGCCGTCTCCTTGCCCACCACGCAAATCAGACCATCGCTGCGTTGGATCTGCTCAAGCGCATGATGTTTCCAATCATCGCAAAATGGCACTTCCTGTGAAATGTCCTGGATCGGAAAGTTTGGAAGACAGCTTTTAATGCCCTCAAGCAGTTTTTCGACTCGCTGTTTGTCCGAGGTTCGGAAGCTAAAGAAGAAGTGATGCGTTCTCATGTCGGTGGATGAATTTTGCGGAAGTATGCTACACGCGTAACCTTGTCGGGCTATTCAAAACCTCACGACTAGTGAAACGGATCACGACGAGGATGTGCCGGAAACAAACCGCTGATGGGATGCTAATCAGACGCTCATGTCAGAAGGTTTGGATTAGCGTTCAATCAGCGTCTCATCAGCGGTTCAAAAACGTCGGGCTCATCTCGGGAAGGCTTCATCCAGGCGAATACCCGGCTCGAACTCGGGGGGAAGCAGGGTCGCGAACGGGAGGCGGTTCCGCCTAGGCTCCCCAGCGGCTGGGCAGCGGGGCTCGACCTGGATCGCTTGAGGTGCTTCTTTCGGGAACCGGATGGAACTACTGCGAGTGGCTGAAAAGGCGCCGGTGAGTTTGTCAGAATTTTGCACCATGCCCCCGTTTTCCCATGACCCCGTTTTCCCATCGGAAACAAGGTGCCCAGCCTGCGACCACCGCCTCCCTTCCCCAAAACCAGGCCCCTGCGCCTTCGAAGGCTGGCAGGAAAATGCATCATCACAGGGCGAAGTCCCGGCCCTCGGTCCCCCTTCCGCAGGCATCCCGGCTCAGACGCCTCAAAAAACCGGCGGGGGCGGCAAAACAGCACCCTGTTTTTTCACAACTGGGAGCTGTTTTCGAAAAACAGGGAGCACTTCCCAAAAAACAGCGCCCTGTTTTTTCACAACCGGGGGCTGTTTTCGAAAAATAGGGAGCATATCCCAAAAAACAGGACGCTGTTTTTCCACAACCGGGAGCTGTTTTTTCATTTCCGGCGATGGTTTTTCCTGTTCCTGCGCAGGTTCTCCCAGGTTTACCGAGCCTTCTTCCCACATTCGGCCCCCTCTTTCCCATCCTCCGATGCATTCGTTTTCAGCTCGAGGGCGTCGCGGAAATGGGCTGCATTCCAGCGGTGCCAAAGGAGCATCCACGTCTGGCCTTGCGTCCGAGGAGCCGCCGAGATGCCCAGGAAACGGCTGGAGGAGGCTTTCGGGACTCGATTCAGGCTCCTTCGCCTCGCGGGATCAGCCACCACCCAGCCTCATCGCGGCGACATCCAGAGCCAGGCGAGCCTGTCAGAAAGTTTGTGTGGAGGGTTAAAACCGAGGACAGGAAGACATGAGAAGACACAAAACGAAAGAAGACAAAGCGCTCGATGAAGC